>JARRIY010000179.1:0-5048 GCA_037379985.1 Maritimibacter sp. | reverse complement strand
TCGGGTTGAGGCCGATATTGGGCACCAGCACGTCGGAGCCTTCAACGATCAGCGCGGCGCAGACCGGGAAAGCGGCCGAGGACGGATCGCGCGGCACGGCGATATCCTGCGGTTTCAGCTCGGGCTGACCTTTCAGGGTGATCACCCGGCCTTCCTCGGTCTCTTCCACGGAGATTTCAGCGCCGAAGCCCGCCAGCATCCGCTCGGTATGGTCGCGGGTGGCTTCTTTTTCGATCACCACGGTTTCGCCCGGCGCATTCAGCCCCGCCAGCAGCACCGCCGATTTCACCTGCGCCGAGGGCATCGGGGTGGTGTAGCGCACCGGAATGGCATCGCGCGCGCCGACCATGGTCAGCGGCAGGCGCCCACCGGAGCGCCCCACCGCCTCGGCCCCGAACAGCGCCAACGGATCGGTGATCCGCGCCATCGGACGCGAGCGCAGGCTGGCATCGCCGGTAAAGGTCGCATTGATCGGCGTGGTCGCCATGGTGCCCATGATCAGCCGCACGCCGGTGCCGGCATTGCCGCAATCAATCACATCTTCCGGCTCGGCAAAGCCGCCGACGCCGACGCCATTCACCCGCCATTCGCCCTCGCCCAGCCGCTCAACATCGGCCCCAAAGGCGCGCATCGCAGCAGCGGTGGCCAGCACATCCTCGCCCTCAAGCAGCCCGGTAATATGGGTTTCACCCACCGAGAGCGCCCCAAGGATCAGCGCGCGGTGGCTGATCGACTTGTCGCCCGGCACCCGGGCCTCGCCCGTCAGCGGCCCGGCTTTGCGGGAAGTCATCGGAATAGGGTCGCCGTGGCCGGACATGGTGCTCTCCTGATTGGTCCCCGGGCTGATAGCCTATGGCTTAAGCTTGGTCCATGCCTCGCATCACCAGAGGGGCCAAGAGCCAGCCAAATTGTGCTATGGTCAATCCCAGTATTTTTTTGACAGTTGGAGATTTCATCATGGTTCACGCCCAGCCGCCAAGCCAAGACGCATCAACCTTTCAGCGCCTCTACCACAACATTGCACAAACCGAGCGATACCCCGACACCCCGGTGCAACAACGGCTGGCGCTGATCGTGGCACTGATCGCTTTTGGCCTGCCCATCGTGCTGTTGACCGGCACAAAAGCCATCGGAAATTGCTTTCGCAGCAGTATTAGCCATCACTACTACGATCCGATTTTCGGCACTGTTTTTGTCGGGGCTCTCATGTTTATCGGAGCCTTTTTGCTCATCTATAGCGGCCGGACATGGTTGGAAAAATATCCGATCAAACCTGCCGCAATCGGGGCCTTTGCTGTGGCATTTTTCCCGACAACCGGACCGGGCTGCATCGAAGAAGGCTTTACCAGCCGAGCATTTATAACCATGGACAGCGGCTCCTCATCCGGCATCTCCCCGGCGAATGGAAACGCCTTCAATCTGTTCTCTGACGTCCAGAATTTGCACGCAATTGGCACCGGTGTATTGCTTGGCTATCTCGGCCTTTACTGCCTGTTCGTGATGACCCGAACGCTCCCGTCCCAACGCAATCCCGACAACAGCAGGAAGGCGAGCAAAATCCGCCGGAACAGAATTTACATCGCTTGCGGGGCGATCATTTTCATCTGCATCGCAATTCTTGGGTATTTCCGCGCCGAAGGAGGCCACCGTCCCGATTGGTGGGAGCTAAAGCACTCTAGCTTCTGGCTGGAAAGCTGGGCGCTCTGGGCCTTTGCCGTAGCATGGACGACCAAGTCGCATCTGATACCAGGGCTAAAGGACTAGATCCGCCGGAAGGTCATGTAATGCGGGGTGCGGCCTTCGCGCAGCGCCTTTTGCTCGTAACGGGTCGAAATCCAGTCGCCCCAGGGCTCGCGCCAATCGGCGGGGCCTTCGGCCAGCCATTCAAACCCGGCGCGCGGCACCTCTTCCATGGTCTGGCGCACATAGTCGGGAATATCGGTGGCCACCCGGAATTCGGCACCGGGGGCGAGCACGCGGTGCAGCGGCTCCAGATGTTCGGGCGTCACAAACCGGCGGCGGTGGTGGCGTTTCTTCGGCCAGGGATCGGGGTAGTTCAGGAAGGCCTTGGCAATCGAGCCTTCCGGCAGCACGTCAAACAGATCGCGCGCATCGCCGGGATGCACGGCCACATTCGTCACCCCAGCCTTGCGGATCTTGCCCAACAGCATCGCCACGCCATTGATGAAAGGCTCGCAGCCAATGATGCCGATATCGGGATTGCTCTCGGCCATATGCACCATGTGCTCGCCGCCGCCAAAGCCCACTTCCAGCCAGACCGGCTTGCCACCAAACAGCGCCTGCAGATCAATCGGGGCGCGATCGGGGTTTTCATCCCAGCCCACAGCCCCCGGCGAAAGCTTCGCCAGATCCTCGTCGAGATAGCTTTGCTGGCTGTCGCGGATCGTCTTGCCACGAAACCGGCCATAGAAATTGCGCCACGGGGCGCCGGAGGGGTGTTTGTCGGTCATGTCGGGGCTTGTAGCGTGGCGGGCCTGTGGGTCAAGCACCTGAGAGAGCTGAAATGGCCGCAATCAACATAAATGAGGGCTGCGACCGGAGCGCGGGGTGGGCGAGTAGCGCCCGCCCCGTCACGCTGAAAGCGTGCCTTCGGCACGACGGGGCGGTTCGGGCGCTGCCCGGCGTTTCCGCCGGGCAAAACCTGTCAAAAACTACATAGTCGTATTCGTGTTAGCCCCGTCCACGATAAGGCGGCACGCCCTGTTCGGGGATCCAGACGCCCTCGGGCTCCGGCCCGGTGGCCCAGAACACATCAATCGGGATGCCGCCGCGCGGGTACCAATAGGCGCCGATGCGCAGCCATTCGGGCGAGAGCAGCTCGACCAGACGCTTGCCGATATAAACGCTGCAATCTTCGTGGAAGGCGCCATGGTTGCGGAACGCCCCGAGGAAGAGCTTCAGCGATTTGCTTTCCACCAGCCAATCACCCGGCACATAATCAATCATGATATGGGCAAAGTCGGGCTGGCCGGTCATCGGGCAGAGCGAGGTGAACTCGGGCGCGGTGAAGCGCACGATGAAGCGCTCGCCCGCATTACCGTTGGGCACCCGCTCCAGCACCGCCTCTTCCGGCGATGCTGGCAGGTCAACTTTCGCGCCGAGCTGGCTCAGCCCCGATGTATCGGTCTGCGCCATCTCAGAGCGCCGCTTTCAGCGCCTCGACGAGGTCGGTTTTTTCCCAGCTAAAGCCACCATCGGCCTCGGGATGACGTCCAAAATGGCCATAAGCGGCGGTGCGTTCAAAGATCGGCTTGTTCAGCCCCAGATGGGTGCGGATGCCGCGCGGGGTCAGGTTCATCACCTCACGCACCGCGTTCTCAATGGCTTCTTCCGCCACCTGCCCGGTTTCGTGCGTATCGACATAAATCGACAGCGGCTCAGCCACACCGATGGCATAGGAAAGCTGCAACGTGCATTTGTCGGCCAGACCGGCGGCGACGATGTTTTTCGCCAGATAACGCGCGGCATAGGCGGCAGAGCGGTCAACCTTGGTCGGGTCTTTCCCCGAGAAAGCGCCGCCGCCATGCGGGGCCGCGCCACCATAGGTATCAACAATGATCTTGCGACCAGTCAGGCCCGCATCGCCATCGGGGCCACCGATCACGAATTTCCCGGTCGGGTTCACATGCCAGACGGTGTCGGCAGTCACCCAGCCTTCGGGCAGAACTTCGCGGATATAGGGCTCGACCTTGGCGCGCACATCGGCGGGGGTCATGCTTTCGTCGATATGCTGGGTCGAGAGCACGATCTGCGAGGCTTCGACCGGCTTGCCGTTTTCATAACGGATCGACAGCTGGCTTTTCGCATCCGGCCCCATCCAGCCTTCAATGCCATTCTTGCGCACCTCGGCAAGGCGGCGCAGGATCGCATGGGCATATTGGATCGGTGCCGGCATCAGCTCGGGCGTTTCGTTCACCGCATAGCCGAACATGATGCCCTGATCGCCCGCGCCTTCGTCTTTGTTATCGGCCGCATCCACGCCCTGAGCGATATCGGCCGATTGCGCGTGCAGAAAGCTCGAAACCTTCATATTCGCCCAGTGAAAGCCATCCTGCTCATAGCCGATATCTTTCACGCATTGGCGGGCAATGTCTTCCACCCGCTCGATCACGCTGGCAGGTCCGCGCACCTCGCCGCCGATCACCACGCGGTCGGTGGTGGCAAAAGTCTCACAAGCGACACGCGCCTGCGGATCTTCAGCCAGAAACGCATCAAGAACCGCATCGGAAATCCGGTCGCAAACCTTGTCGGGGTGCCCCTCGGAAACCGATTCCGAGGTGAATGTGTAATTCGGTCGTGCCATGTGAGAAGTGCTCCAGTGAAAAGACCCTGCCACGTCAGGAAGCCGTTGTGGCAGTCGAAATGACCCGTTACCTCTCGATGCCCCGTGGGTCAACGTATTTTGCGCGGCGCGCGACGATCAGCCCCGCAGCCGCCACAATCAGCAACAACACTACCGGAATATTTCCGTATTTTCCGTAAACACTCGGCGGCAAAGCGCCCGGCAGATCGGCATCGAGCTTGCCCGCCTGCCCCAGCGGCAAGGCTGCCAGCACCGCGCCATGGGCATCAATCACCGCGCTCACCCCGGTATTGGCGGCGCGCACAAAGGGCAGGCCCATTTCAATCGCCCGGAACCGTGCCTGCACCAGATGCTGTTGCGGCCCGGAAAAACTGCCAAACCAGCCATCATTGGTGATCTGCAAAATCCAGTCCGCCCGCTCGGGCGCATCGCGCAGATCACGCGGAAAAATCGCCTCGTAACAGATCAGCGGCAGCGCCTTGCCCAGTTTGCCCGGCAGGCTCAGCACCTGCGCGCCCGGCCCGGCTGAATAGCCATAGCCATCTTTCGCGGCCATCCCGTAAAAGCCAAACCGCGCCGCCAGATCTCCCAGCGGGGTGTATTCGCCAAAGGGCACCAGATGATGCTTGTCATAGATCTGCTCCGCCGCCCCGGAGGGCGCGAACAGCACAAGTGAATTATAGCCGCGCCGCCCGTCGAGCCGCCGGACACCAGCAATCAGCCG
>JARRIY010000178.1:0-8106 GCA_037379985.1 Maritimibacter sp. | reverse complement strand
CTTTTTGCCATAGGCCACAGCCACTTCATCAGGCACGTCTTCACGGGCCAGCTCAGCCAGCGCCTTGGCGCAGGCGATTTTCATCTCGTCGTTGATCGCGCGGGCGTGAATATCGAGCGCACCCCGGAACAGATAGGGGAAGCCCAAGACGTTGTTCACCTGGTTCGGATAATCCGAACGCCCGGTGGCCACGATCGCATCGGCGCGCACGGCATGGGCGTCTTCGGGAGTGATCTCCGGATCGGGGTTGGCCATGGCAAAGATCACCGGATTCGGCGCCATCTTCTCGACCATCTCCGAGGTCACCGCGCCTTTCACCGACACGCCGAGGAACACATCGGCCCCATCCATCGCCTCTTCCAGCGTGCGTAGGTCGGTCGGGATCGCATGGGCCGATTTCCACTGGTTCATCCCCTCGGTACGACCCTGGTAGATGACACCCTTGGTATCACAGACGATGCAGTTTTCATGCTTGGCGCCCATCGATTTCAGCAGTTCGATACAGGCAATCCCCGCCGCGCCCGCGCCGTTCAGCACGATGCGCACATCTTCGATTTTCTTGCCGGAAATCTCCAGTGCGTTGATCATCCCGGCGGCGCAGATCACGGCTGTGCCGTGCTGGTCGTCGTGGAACACCGGAATATCCATCATCTCTTTGAGCCGCTGCTCGATGATGAAGCATTCGGGCGCCTTGATGTCTTCAAGGTTGATCCCGCCAAAGGTCGGCCCCATCAGGCTGACCGCCTGAATGATCGCTTCCGGGTCTTCAGTATCAAGCTCGATATCGATCGCGTTCACATCGGCAAAGCGCTTAAACAGAACCGCCTTGCCTTCCATCACCGGTTTACCGGCGGCGGCACCCAGATTACCAAGCCCCAACACGGCGGTGCCGTTGGAGATCACGGCAACCAGATTGCCCTTATTGGTATAATCGTAAACTGTTTCCGGTGTTTCTGCGATGCGTTCACAGGGCACGGCCACACCGGGTGAATAGGCCAAGCTCAGATCGCGTTGGGTCGTCATCGGGACAGAGGGGACCACATCAAATTTGCCGGGTCGCGGCTCGTGATGATAGGCCAGTGCCTCTTCGTCGGTGACTTTGTGCTTATTGCTCATGACGTCCCTCCTGATAATGCACACGTCATAGACCTCACTTCAGGGCTACTCAACACTCTTGCGGATCAGGGCGGCGCTTGGCCGCGCCCCAGAGCAAGAAACCCCATTCCTGCACTGGTCCCGCCTCGCCAGCATCGCTAGGATGCGACAAAACATCTGGGGGCGTAGATGGCGCAGAAAATTCTCCTGACCGGTGGCGCAGGCTATATCGGCTCACATACCTATATCGAGCTGTCCAAAGCGGGGTATGAGATTGTTATCATCGACAATTTCTCCAATTCCCGCCCGGATGTGCTCGACCGTCTGGAACTGATCACCAAAGCGCCGGTGACGAGCTATGAAGGCGATGTGCTCGACAAAGCTTTTCTGGCAAAAGTCTTTGCAGAGCATGAGTTTGACGCCGTGATCCATTTCGCTGCGAAAAAAGCCGTGGGCGAAAGCGTTGAAAAGCCGCTGATGTATTTCGAAACCAATTGCACCGGCTTTGCCAATCTGCTGGAAGCGATGGATCAGGCAGGCTGTCGCCGCGTGGTGTTTTCCTCGACCGCCACGGTTTATGGCGAGCCGGAATATCTGCCCTATCGCGAAGAACACCGCATCGCCCCGGTCAGCCCCTACGCCCATAGCAAAGTGATCTGCGAAAATCTGCTGCAGCAGTTGAAAGAGTCAAACCCCGCTTGGACCTATGGCGTTCTGCGCTATTTCAACCCGGCGGGCGCTCATGAAAGCGCGTTGATCGGCGAAGACCCGAATGACATTCCCAACAATCTGATGCCCTATATCGCCAAGGTCGCCACCGGCGAGCTGCCGCATCTGAATGTGTTCGGTGATGATTACGATACGCCCGACGGCACCGGCGTGCGCGATTACATCCATGTGGTCGATCTGGCGCGCGGCCATGTGCAATCGGTCGCCAAGCTGATCGACGAGGACGACACGCATATTGTCAATCTGGGCACCGGCACCGGTTATTCGGTGTTCGACATGCTGCGCTCCTATGAAAAAGCCTGCGGCAAAAAGCTGCCCTATCAGATTGCCCCGCGCCGGGCGGGCGACATCGACAGTTTCTATGCCGACCCCTCTACCGCGCGCGATTATCTGGGGTTCGAGGCCGAGCTGGGGCTTGATGACATGTGCAAATCCAGCTGGAACTGGGTTTCACGGCAAACCAACCACTAAGCGGACCAATCGCGTCGCAAACATGATAACAGCAAACCGGGGGAAGCTTTGGCTAGCGAGACCGTAACGCCAATGATGGCGCAATATCTGGAGATCAAAGCGCAATATGCAGATGCGCTGCTATTCTACCGGATGGGCGATTTCTACGAGATGTTCTTTGACGACGCGCAAGCGGCCGCCGAAGCGCTCGATATTGCGCTGACCAAACGCGGCAAACATCTGGGCGAAGATATTCCCATGTGCGGGGTGCCGGTGCATGCCGCCGAAGGCTATCTGCTGACCCTGATCCGCAAGGGCTTTCGTGTCGCCGTTTGCGAACAGATGGAAAACCCGGCGGAGGCCAAGAAACGCGGCTCCAAATCGGTGGTGAAGCGCGATGTGGTGCGGCTGGTCACACCCGGCACACTCACCGAAGAAAGCCTGCTGGAGGCGCGGCGGCACAACTATCTGGCCGCCTATAATGAAGTGCGCGGCGAGGCAGCGCTGGCCTGGGTCGATATTTCCACCGGGGCCTTTCGGGTGATGCCCACCAGCGCCACGCGACTGGGGCCGGAACTTGCCCGGCTCGCCCCGCGCGAAGTGCTCCTTTGCGAAGGTGAAGAGGCAAACTCCCTTGAAATAGTCTCTGATATGGGCGCGTCGCCCACCCATTTGGGTCGCGCCTCGTTTGATTCCGCCGCCGCCGAAACCCGCCTGACGACGCTGTTCAATGTCGGCACGCTGGACGCCTTTGGCAACTTTACCCGCGCCGAGATGGGCGCACCCGCGCCGAGCTGGGCGCCATGGGTGCGATTGTCGATTATCTGGAGATCACGCAGAAGGGAAAATTACCGCTCCTGCGGGTGCCGGTGAAAGAACATGCCGGGCGGGTGATGCAGATCGACGCCGCCACGCGCCGCAATCTTGAGATAACCCATGCGCTTTCGGGCGGGCGCGAGGGTAGCCTGCTGGCCACTATCGACCGCACCGTCACCGCTGGTGGCGGGCGACTGCTTGAACGGCGTATTTCCAGCCCCTCGCGGCATCTCGATACCGTGGCCGCGCGGCTGGAAAATGTCGGGTTTCTGCTGGAGCAATCCCGCCTGCGTGTCGATCTGCGCGATGCCTTGCGCAAGACCCCAGATATCGACCGGGCGCTTTCGCGTCTGTCGCTGGATCGCGGTGGTCCGCGCGACCTCACCGCCATTCGTGGCGGGCTGGAAGCCGCAGGCGAGCTTTCGGCGCTTCTAGAGCCCGTATCTGCCCCCACGTCTTTGGCAGAGGCGGCAAATTCGCTCATCGGCCACGATGATTTGCTCGATCTGCTCGACCAGGCACTGGTGGCCGAACCACCGCTGCTGGCCCGCGATGGCGGATTTATCGCCCCGGGTTATGACGAAGAGCTGGATGAGGCCCGCAAGCTGCGCGACGAAGGCCGCGGGGTGATCGCCGGAATGCAGGCCGATTATGCCGCGCTGTCCGGCATCACCAGTCTGAAAATCAAGCATAACAACGTGCTGGGCTATTTCATTGAAACCACCGCGACCCACGCCGACAAAATGCTGTCGGAGCCGCTGAACGAAACCTTCATCCACCGCCAGACCACCGCCAATGCGGTACGCTTTACCACCGTGCCGCTAAGCGAGATGGAAACCAAGATCCTGAATGCGGGCAATCGTGCGCTGGAGATCGAAAAGCGGCTCTATGACAGGTTGAAATCTGCAATTCTCGATCAGGCAGGCCCACTAGGCGATACTGCCCGTGCGCTGGCCGAAATCGACGTGGCCGCCGCTATGGCAGAGATTGCGAGCACTGAAAATTGGTGCAGACCCGAGGTCGATGACCGCCGCACCTTCGAGATCTTCGGCGGGCGCCACCCGGTGGTGGAAAAGGCCCTGCGCCAGCAAGGCGGCGATCCGTTTATCGCCAATGATTGCACGCTGGCCGATGGCACCGATGGGGCCGATATCTGGCTTCTCACCGGTCCGAACATGGCTGGTAAGTCGACATTTCTGCGCCAGAATGCGCTGATTGCCCTACTCGCACAGGCAGGCAGCTATGTGCCCGCAAAACGCGCCCATATCGGGCTTGTTTCACAGCTTTTCTCACGCGTCGGGGCGTCTGACGATCTGGCCAGGGGCCGGTCGACCTTCATGGTCGAAATGGTCGAAACTGCGGCCATTCTCAACCAAGCTGACGAACATGCGCTGGTGATCCTCGATGAGATCGGGCGCGGCACCGCCACATGGGATGGGCTCTCCATCGCTTGGGCCACGCTGGAACATCTGCACGAGGTCAACACCTGCCGCGCGCTGTTTGCCACGCATTATCATGAGCTTACCCAACTGGCCGTGCAACTTGACGGCGTCGATAACGCTACGATTGCGGTGAAGGAATGGGACGGCGAGGTGATCTTTCTGCATGAGGTGATCAAGGGCGCCGCCGATCGCAGCTATGGGGTGCAGGTTGCCAAACTGGCCGGTCTGCCGGCTTCGGTGGTGGAACGCGCCCGGGTGGTATTGGAAGCGCTGGAAGCGGGCGAGCGCGAAGGCACGCCTGCGCCAAAAGCCCTGATCGACGATCTGCCGCTGTTTTCGGCCGTGGCCAACAGCCCCGCCCCGGCCCCTGCCGCAGGCCCCTCGGCACTAGAAGAAAAGCTCGCCGGAATTCATCCCGACGAGCTAACCCCGCGCGCTGCGCTGGATCTGATCTACGAACTGCGCGCCTTGGCGAAGTCCTGAATGTGGTTGTTGGGGGCATCGCCCCCAATACTCAGCCAGGGTTCGACGATACGCCGACCTGCGCCGGACGCAGCAGACGATCATGCAGCATGAAACCTTCGGCCATCACCTGAATGATGTCGCCGGATTTTGTGCCGGGCAGCGGGGCTTCGAACATCGCTTCATGTTGCTGCGGATCGAATCTGTCGCCCACTTCCGGCGAAATCCGGTGAATGCCGTGCTTTTCAAAGATGTTCAGCAGCTCACGCATGGTCAGCTCAACACCTTCGATCATCGCCGCGGCTTGTTCGCGCAGCTGATCGTCAATCGCATCCAGTGCGCGTTTCATATTGTCATAGACCGGCAGCATATCGCGAGCGAGTTTTGAACCACCGTAGTTCTCGGCCTCGCGCCGATCGCGGTCGCTGCGCTTGCGGGCATTTTCCGCATCCGCCAGTGCCCGCATGAATTTGTCTTTATATTCATCGCGTTCAGCAATGACCGCTTCAACCGCTGCATCAATAGAGCCTTCGGCCTCTTCGACCTCAGCTTCAGGCGCAGCACCCGCCATGATTTCGTCGATTGCCGCTTCGATATCGGAAAGGTCGTCTTTCTTCTTCGCGTCTGCCATTTCTCTACCCTTTGCCCCGGTCGGAAATCAGCTTCCCGACCAACTGAGCTGTGTAATCCACAATCGGTACAATGCGTCCGTAATTCAGCCGGGTTGGCCCAATTACACCCACCGCTCCGATGATCTTTCGGTCAGCGTTCATATAGGGAGAAACCACCAGAGAGCTACCCGAAAGTGAAAAAAGCTTGTTCTCAGAACCAATAAAAATGCGCACACCGTCGCCGGATTCCGCCAGGTCGAGGAATTCGGCAATGTCGCGCTTGCGTTCGAGGTCATCAAACAGGCTTCTGATCCGTTCCAGATCGGCCTCTTCCCCGCCCGGCACGAGCAGATTCGCCCGCCCACGCACGATCAGCCGCTCCTGATCCTCTTCATCAGTCCAAAGCGCGGCGCCGGCATCGATAAGCTCCTGCGCCAGCCGGTCCAGCTCTTGCCGCCGCGCCGCGATCTCGCGCTCGATGGCGCTTTTCAGCTCACCAATGGTCCGCCCCTCGGCCACGGCATTGAGAAAATTCGCAGCCTCCCGCATCGACGATGGCGTCTGCCCCGGCGGCGGCTGAAACAGCCGGTTTTCTACATGCCCATTGGCAAACACGATCACCGCCAGCGCCCGGTCTGCCGCGAGCGACACGAATTCAATATGGGTGATCGGTGCTTCATCCTGTTTCGGCGTCAGCACCAGGCTTGCCCCGGCTGTCAGGCTCGACAAGGCACCGCCCACACGGCTCATCAGCGCGCCAACATCGGCGCTGTTCGATTTCACCGTGGCATCAATCTTGGCGCGATCCTGAATATCGACGTCGTTTACTTCCAGAAACCCGTCGACAAACATCCGAAGCCCGATCTCGCTCGGCACCCGACCGGCTGAGATATGCGGGCTATCGAGCAGGCCCATATATTCAAGATCCTGCATCACATTGCGCACGGTCGCTGCAGAAACCTTTTCCGTCATCGACCGGGTCAGCGAACGCGAGCCCACCGGCTCGCCGGTATCCAAATACGCCTCGACCAGCCGCCGAAACACTTCGCGCGAGCGGTCGTTAAGTTCTTCTATGAGCGGGCTCTGCGCCATATACCTTTGCTGCCTCGTTCAGGCTTGCCTTTTATCAGGCGTCATGAGACTCCACCCCAAACCGAAACGGAAGGATAGATCATGCGCCCCTCTGGTCGAAAGATAGATGAAATGCGGCCGATTTCAATCGAGACCGGCGTGACAAAGCACGCGGAAGGCTCCTGTCTCATCAAAGTCGGCGATACCCATGTGCTTTGCACCGCAACCTTGGAAGAGCGCGTGCCGCCGTTTTTGCGTAATGGCGGCATGGGCTGGGTGACAGCAGAATACGGCATGCTGCCCCGCGCCACGAATACGCGCATGCGGCGCGAAGCCACGGCGGGCAAACAAGGCGGGCGTACCGTTGAAATTCAACGCCTCATCGGGCGCAGCCTGCGTGCGGGCGTTGATCGCCAAGCGCTGGGCGAACGGCAGATTACCGTCGATTGCGATGTGATCCAGGCCGATGGCGGCACCAGATGCGCCTCGATCACCGGCGGTTGGGTTGCCCTGCGACTGGCCGTGAACAAGCTTCTGAAAACCGGTGCGATCACCTCTGATCCGCTGGTCGATCCGGTCGCGGCAGTTTCTTGCGGAATTTATGCCGGTCAGCCGGTGCTTGATCTCGACTACCCCGAAGACAGCGAAGCCGGTGTTGACGGCAATTTCGTAATGACCGGCTCCGGGCGGCTGATCGAAGTGCAAATGTCGGCAGAAGGCTCCACCTATACCCGCGATCAGATGAGCAAGCTCATGGATCTGGCCGATCTGGGTGTGGCTGCACTGGTGGAAGCACAAAAGGCAGCGGTCGAATGACCCGCAAGTTTGACGGCGAAAAGCTGGTAATCGCCAGCCACAATGCGGGCAAACTGCGTGAAATCGCGGCTTTGCTCGCCCCCTATGGGGTGGACGTGGTCTCGGCGGGCGAGCTGGGCTTTGACGAGCCGGAAGAAACCGAAAGCACCTTTGCAGGTAACGCCCGGATCAAGGCGCATTACGCGGCGAAGAAATCCGGTTTGCCTGCCCTGTCTGACGATAGCGGCATCATGGTCGACGCGCTGGATGGTGCCCCCGGCGTTTACACCGCCGATTGGGCTGAAACCCCGAACGGGCGCGATTTCGTCATGGCGATGACCAAGGTCTGGACCAAGCTGGAAGAGCAAAACGCCCCCGAGCCGCGCAATGCCAGCTTCAACGCCACCCTGTGCCTCGCCTGGCCTGACGGGCATGACGAGCTGTTCGAAGGCAAAGTGCATGGCCGTATCACCTGGCCGATGCGTGGCGATCAGGGGTTTGGCTTCGATCCGATCTTTCTGCCTGACGGCAAAAGCCAGACCTTCGGTGAAATGGATCCGGGTGAGAAACACGCGATGAGCCATCGGGCCGTTGCGTTTGCAAAACTCGTTGAGGGCTGCTTTGCCTGATACAGC
>JARRIY010000177.1:0-5074 GCA_037379985.1 Maritimibacter sp. | reverse complement strand
AGCTGATCGGGCGGCCGATCATTTTCTCGTGCTTCTCGCCCTTCCAGTCGGTCCAGGGTTGATCGAGGGTGATCTCTTCGTCAAAGGCGACGCGGGCCAATTCGGCGGCGATGTTGCGGATGCGCTCGGGCGTCAGCCCGCAGCGCTCGGCCACTGCTTCCGGCGCGTAATCTTCCGAGAGGTATTTTTCCGCCATCAGCTGGAACACGGTGCGATGGCCCTCATGACGTCCGGCCAGATTGGCGAGAACCCCGGGCGTATCGTAAGCGACCGGCTGACCGCTTGCCTGATCAATCACCTGCGGTTTGCCGTCTTTGCCGCGCAGGAAAAGTCCATTTTCTTCAGAGTTAGGCTCTGATTTCACCAGAAAGCCCGCATTGGTATAGCGGCGCAGATAGTCGAGATCGACTTTGCCGGAGCGGAACAGCTCATGGATGATCGCCAGGATGAACAGCCCGTCGGTGCCGGGGGTGATGCCCACCCATTCATCGGCAATCGCGTTGTAGCCCGAGCGGATCGGGTTCACCCCGATCACCTTGCCGCCATTCGCCTTGAGCTTGCCCATGCCGATCTTGATCGGGTTTGAATCGTGGTCTTCCGCCACGCCGAACAGCACGAAAAGCTTCGAGCGCTCCCAATCCGGCTGGCCAAATTCCCAGAACGCGCCGCCCATCGTGTAGATGCCGCCCGCCGCCATGTTGACCGAGCAAAACCCGCCATGGGCAGCATAGTTTGGCGTGCCGTAGGATTGCGCCCAGTAGCCGGTGAAGCTCTGGCTCTGATCCCGGCCGGTGAAGAAGGCGAGTTTTTTCGGGTCACTCTCGCGAATCGGGGCGAGCCAGCCGGTGGCAATCTCCAGCGCTTCGTCCCAGGAGATTTCTTCAAACTCGCCCGAACCGCGCGGCCCGACCCGTTTCATTGGCGCTCTCAGCCGCGACGGTGCCAGATGCTGCATGATCCCGGATGAACCCTTGCCGCAGAGAACGCCTTTGTTCACCGGGTGATCGCGGTTGCCTTCGATATAGACAACTTCGCCCGCTTTCATGTGCACATTGATCCCGCAGCGGCAGGCGCACATGTAGCAGGTGGTCTTGCGAATCTCGTCAGATACCGGGGGCGAGGTATCGAGTGTTGCGGTCCCTGTTTGCGTCATCATTCATATCTCTACATTTGGATATTTGAATGAACATTGCACAAAATTCCCGCAGCGCAAAACCTTTCTGAGGAAAAATTACGAAGTCTGAGCCTGCGCGCTCATATGCAGGGGATCGGGGGCATAGATACCCTGAAGCGTGCCGATAATCGCCAGCGCATCATCCGAATTCAGCGAGTAATAGACCGATTGCGCCTCGCGCCGGGTTTTCACCAGCCGTTCGCCGCGCATGATCGCAAGTTGTTGAGAAACCGTGGATTGACCCAATCCGGTGGCGACCTGAAGCTGCTGCACAGACAGCTCGCCATCGGCCAGATAGCATAGGATAAGCAGGCGTTTCGGATTGGCCAGAACACGGAGCAATTCACTTGCTTTTTCGGCGATTTCTGTGCGGTCTTCGGCCTGCATGGCTTGTCTCTCGGTTTGGTCAGGGCATATCCCTGACGCAAAGTTTCCTTGACTGATTAGTACTTATATTCAACAATTCCTATAAGCAAATAGGTCGCACCATGGGAGGATCCAGTATGTTGGATGGTGGCGAAAACGCTAAATCGATGACGATAATTGTAACCAAAGGTACGCTCGACTGGGCATACCCGCCCTTCATTCTGGGTACAACCGCTGCGGCGATGGATGTTGATGTTACAATGTTTTTCACCTTCTACGGGCTGCAATTGCTGAAGAAGGATCTGGATCTGAAAATCTCGACTCTGGGCAACCCAGCGATGCAGATGCCGATGGGCGGGCTGCATATGTCGATGCCGAATCTGGTCTCGGCGCTGCCGGGTGTTGATCGTGGCGCGACCACGATGATGAAAAACCTGATGAAGAAAAAGGGCGTGGCGTCGATCGAGGATCTGCGCGAAGCGGCCGTTGATATGGACGTGAAAATCATCGGCTGCCAGATGACTCTGGACCTGTTCGAATATGATCGCGAAGACATGATTGATGAAATGGAGATCGGCGGCGCGGCCACTTGGATGGAAAACGCCCTGAAATCCGATATCAATCTCTACATGTAGTGGCTGCTGCCAAAGGGAGGAATGTGAATGGCTGATCAGGTACTTGATGCGAAAGGGCTAAATTGCCCGCTGCCGATCCTGAAAACCAAGAAGATGCTCAAAGGCATGAGCTCGGGCCAAGTACTGGAAGTGCAGGCAACCGACCCCGGCTCGGTGGCCGATATGGCGGCTTTCTGCAATCAGACCGGCAATGAGCTGGTGAGCCAATCGAATGAAGGCGATGTTTACAGCTTCGAGATCAAAGTCGCCTGATTTCGTCACAGCGCGATTTGAAAAGCCCCGCCGAATTGGCGGGGCTTTCGTTTTCTGGCTTCTCTAGTGTTCTGACTTAGAGCGTGATGCGATAGCGCGCGAACCCGTCCGGGCCATCGCCCGCAGCCTCGATATCGACGCCTTTCACATCGTCGATGTAGTTCACTGCTTTCGGGCCGGTATCGAACAGAACCGTGGTGCCCGGCATCGCAGCAAAATGCCAGTTGGCATCGGCCGACGGGTTGATCGTGCCCTGTTCGACGATATAGCGCACGATCACATCGCGGTTGGTATCGGGGCCTTCAAAGATGATCGTGTCGCCAGTACCCGGGAAATGCCCACCACCGCCAGCGCGGTAATTGTTGGTGGCGACGACAAATTCCATATCATCCGTCACCGGCTTGCCACCAAAGGCGAGGTTGACGATCCGGTTGGCATCGGCGTTCACCACCGCGCCGTCGCGATCAAACATCTGCGGTTGGCTGAGGTCGATTTCGTAGGTCACGCCGTCGATCACATCGAAGTTGTAGCTCGGGAAATCGGGGTTCAGCAGAACCTGATCGGCCTCGCCTGGTGTGATCTGGTTGAACATCCCCGCCGACCGGTTCAGCCAACCCTTGAGCTGGGCGCCATTGATTTTCACCGCCCGCACGGTGTTCGGGTAGAGATACAAATCGGCGACGTTCTTGATCGCCACATCGCCCGGCGCGACATCGGTGTAATATTCCGGGCCACCGCGCCCACCAGCCTTAAACGGCGCCGCTGCCGAGAGGATCGGCAGACCCTCATATTCGGTACCCTTCATCATCTGTGCGATGTACCAAAGCTGAGCGTTAGAGACGATTTGAACGCTCGGATCATCGGCCACCAGGGCAAAATAGCTTTGCAGCGGGGCCGAGGTTTTGCCCACCGCGCGGCGGATATAATCCAGCGTGGCCTCATGTTCAGGGCGGGCCGCGTCTTCGACCATCGCCACGCTTTCGACCAGCGGAGTGATCGAACGATCTTCGCCGCGTTCATAGATCGGGCGCACTTCCGAAGAAGAGCTGACCACCCGGACCTGACCGCCTTCAAATTCCAGCATCAGGTCGATCACGCCCAGATGCGAGCCCCAGAAGCCGCCCATCACGGCGGGTTTGCCATGGATCTTGCCCGCTGCGGCATCGACCCCATCCCAGCCTTCATAATCGGGGCCGGGGAACACAAGGTGGCTGTGCCCGGTCATCAGGGCGTCGATCCCCTCGACCTCGGCCAGCGGCACCGAAGCGTTTTCCATGCCTTCTTCGTGTTTGGCGGCACCGATGCCCGAATGGCTGAGCGCGATGACGATATCGGCGCCTTCCTCGATCATCTGCGGCACCCAGGCGCGCGCGGTATCCACGATGTCGCGGGTCGTCACCTTGCCCTCAAGGTGCTGACGATCCCAGGTCATGATTTGGGGCGGTACAAAGCCGATCAGCCCGATTTTGACACTGTGCTCCTCGCCATTGCCGTCGGTCACAACTCTGTCGATCAGCACATAGGGTTTGGTCAGCAGCACATCCTGACGGGGATTCGCACCCAGTTCTTTCACCACATTGGCTGAAACCACAGGGAAGTTCGCCCCGGCGACCGCTTTCATCAGGAAGTCGAGCCCGTAGTTGAACTCGTGGTTGCCGAAGGTCGAAGCCTCATATCCCAGCGTGTTCATCGCCGCGATGATCGGGTGAACATCACCCTCCTTCATGCCCTTTTCATAGGCCATGTAATCGCCCATCGGGTTGCCTTGCAGGAAGTCGCCATTGTCTACCAGCAGGCTGTTTGTCGCCTCAGAGCGGACCTCGCCGATACGCGCGGCGGTACGGGCCAGACCCACGGTATCGACCGGCTTGTCGGAGTAATAATCATAGGGGAAGACGTGCATATGCACATCGGTGGTTTCCATGATCCGCAAATGCGCCTGACCAGCGGCGGCACGGGCCGAGAACGGATGCAGCGCGATGAATGAGGCTCCGGCCATACCGGAGAGGACCCCGCGACGGGTCGGGGTGAAGTTGCGTGATTTTGTCATGATGAGTGCTCCACTGTCAGACTGACTAATTTACTAGATTCATCATGTGACAGAGACACGACACAAATCAACCATTTGGTAAAAAGTGTTGTTCAGCGGCGCTGCTTTGCCGCCTCGCTGCGCACGAAGCGCACAAAACGGTCAACCCAGGGATCGCAGCCGGTGGCGCGCAGGTGGCAAAACCCGGCGATCAGATTGTAGCGGATGATCCCGTCATGCTCGCCATCAATACCGTATCCGCGGATAACATCGCGGGCATAGTGCAGACCCTCGGGCAGGTTTTCGAGCTTGGCATAGTGAAATTCATGCGCTGCGCGTTCTTCCGGGCATTGCGGCCAGAGATGGTCGGCAGAATTGCGAAACCGCGTATAGCCACGCCCCTGCGGACGGTGATGCATTACCGCCTCGGCCGGGATCACCCCGACCATCTCGCCCGATGCATCCGCGTTTTCGATGGATCGGCACAGATACATCAGACCGCCGCATTCGGCATAGGCGGGCAGCCCGGCTTCGATCTTTGTTTTGATATCGGCACGCAGCGGGGCGTTGGCCGAGAGCGCCTCGACGAACATTTCTGGAAAGCCGCCGCCAATGAGC
>JARRIY010000176.1:0-5087 GCA_037379985.1 Maritimibacter sp. | reverse complement strand
AGGCGATGATGAGCGCATAAAGCGGGTTCGATGTGCCACCGATCAGGAAGGCCGCAACCAGGATCGCATCGTAATTTCCGGGCACGATTATCGGGATCATCGCACCCACTGCCCCGATCAGCGCAACGGCAATGATCAGCAAGCGCCGGTCCATCCGGTCGGAAATCCAGCCAATCGGATATTGCAACAACATGCCACCGACATAGATCATCGCGATGAACAGCGAGAGCTTGCCGCCGCCGAGGCCGGCTTCGGTGGCGAACACCGATGCCATCCCCCATTGCGCGGCAAAGACTCCGCCCATCAGAAGCATCCCGACCAAGCCAAGCGGCGAGATCTTATAGAGGTCGCGCAGCGTCATCCGCCGGGTGGTATCAAATGCCGGGGTCGGGCTGATCGACAACAGGATCGGCGCAAAGGCCAGCGACACCAGCACCGAGGGCAGGATAAACAGGATGAACCCGCCCGGATCGGCGACCAGCACCAACCCCTGCGCCGAGATTGCCCCGACCATCTGCACGATCAGGTAGAGCGACAGCGCCTTGCCGCGATTGGCATTGCTTGCATCGTTGTTCAGCCAGCTTTCGGCGGTGATATAAACGCCCGAGAAAGAAAACCCGATAGCAACGCGCAGAAGGGTCCAGACAATCGGGTCGACGGCGACCGGATAGAGGATCAGCACCGCCGAAATGAACGAGGCCAGAGCGGCAAAGACCCGCACATGGCCGACCCGCCGGATCAGGTTCGGGGTCATGCTGGAGCCGCCGAGGAAGCCGACAAAATAGCCTGACATCACCATCGACATTTCAAAGGTGCCAAAGCCTTCAAGGTTGCCACGCACGCCCAGCAAGGTGCCCTGAATGCCGTTACCGACCATCAGCAGCATAACCCCGAGAAGCAGCGCCCAGGATGATTTGAGTACTTCGAGCATGTGACACCTCTGCCTATTCGCTCGCCGCCCATAGCAACCTTGGGACGACGGGTCTTGTCCAAATCGACCGCATTGGCGAAAAAATCGGCGCAAGAGATGAAAATATCGCGATAGGCGCGCGGGAATGCGGGATTGGTTGGCGGATCGCTCGCTCTGACCGCACATTTCGGACGCAATACAGGGGCCAACGCCCGGGAAGCGTTTTCAGAAAACGCTTATCAAAACCCTTCAGAAGGGTTTTGGGCCGGTGAGGATTTGGATCCGTGAGGGTTTTGGGCCGGTGACGCTTACAGCGACGTGACCCAGAGGATCGTCGCATCTTCTTCCGACACCGAGATCACATTATGCCCCATCGAGGCATCATAATAGGCGCTGTCGCCCCGGCGCATCTCGACAGGTTCATAGAATTCGGTAATCAGCCGGATCGCGCCAGTGAGCACATAGAGGAATTCCTCGCCGTCATGGCGCACCCAGCCATCAAACTCATCAAACCGGCGGGCGCGCACCCGGGCGCGATAGGGCAGCATGGCTTTCTTGGTCAGGGCACTGGCCAGCAGCTCGTGCTCATAGGTCGCCGTTGGGTGCGCCTGCCCTTCGCCGGATTTCGTCACCGCCATGCGGCCCGAGACGCGCGGATCTTCCGGTGGGGTGAATAGCTGCGGCACCGAGATTTCCAGCCCCACGGCGAGCTTTTTCAGCGCGTCATAGGTCGGGCTCATCTGGCCGTTTTCGATCTTTGACAGGGTCGAGCGCGCCAGCCCGGCCTGCCCCGCCGCCTGTTCCAGCGTCCAGCCGCGCGCTTTGCGCAGCTCACGCACCCGTTCGCCAAGGTTTAGCGGCTGCGGGTCGGGCGCATCATGGCCGCTTTCGCGCGCCAAAGCGATCAGGCTGGGTTCATGCGGGGCATCTTGATCCATGGCGCTGACATATCGCCCCGGACCGGACTTCGCAACTGAAACGCATGCGCGTGCAGTATCTCGCATCCCGTCCCTCACATGGCGCACAGTCGCTCTGCATGGGGTCACAGGAAGTTTTGCCAATACGGGTTTTCACAACGCGCCGTAGCCTCTAGATGGGGATCATGCTGAAACTTATCGTCTTCTCTGATCCCGTCTGTCCCTGGTGCTATATCGGCAAAGGGCGGCTTGACCGCGCCCTGGCTCAGCGCCCCGGCCACCCGTTTGAGGTGGAATACCACCCTTTCCAGCTGAACCCGGATTTCCCTCCGGAAGGCATGGCGCGCTCAGCCTATCTGGAGCGTCTGTTTGGCCCCGGCGGCGAGGCCAAAGCCGACGCACAGGTTGGCGCGGAAGCTGAGGCGGCCGGTCTGGCCTTTGCGCCGGAGAAAATGAACCGGATGCCCAATACGCTCGACGCGCACCGGCTGATGCATTGGGCCGCGCTGGAAGGCAAACAGGCCGAAATCACCTCAGCCCTGTTCCACGCCAATTTCGCCGAAGGTCGCGATATCTCCAACCACAAGGTGCTGGCCGATATTGCCGAAGCCAATGGCATGGAGCGCGATGTGGTGGCGCGGCTGCTCGCCTCGGATGCGGATCGCGACGATCTGATCGCCCGCGACGAGGATGCCCGGCAAAAAGGTGTGCGCGCGGTGCCGACCTATGTGATCGCGGGCCAACATGTGGTGTCAGGTGCGCAGCCGACCGAGATGTGGCTGAATGTGATCGATCAGGTCAGCGAACAGCTTGCCGCGCAGCCTGACAGCACACCGGGCGAAACCTGCTGATTATCGGGGTGGCCACACAGGCCGCCCTGCCTCGGTTTCAAATTTGACCCTCTGGTCATTTTCGCGCGTTTGAGGCATTGAAGCCTTCGAAAGGTTGTTTTCATGCCGCGTTTCTTTGCCCCCACCCGCCCGCTGGCTTTTGGAGAACTGGTTGTTCTGCTCGCCCTGATGATGTCGATGATGGCGTTCTCGATCGACTCGATCCTGCCCGCCATTCCCGAACTGACCTCGGCTTTTTCGCCCGATGATCCGACCCGGGCGCAACTGGTGATTTCTTTCTTCGTGCTGGGCACCGGGGTCGGGCAGCTATTCATCGGCCCGTTTTCCGACAGTTTCGGACGCCGCCGGGCGCTGGTCCTCGGCATCGGGCTGTTCATGGCCGGAGCGATCTGGGGTGCCTTTTCCGGCTCGCTTACGGTGCTTCTGACCGCGCGTTTCGTGCAAGGCTTAGGGGCCGCGTCCAGCCGGATCGTCAGCCAATCGGTGATGCGCGATATGTTTTCGGGGCGCGAACAGGCGCGGATCGGGTCGCTGATCTTTTCCTTCTTCGTCATCGTGCCCGCCGTGGCCCCCTTTGTCGGCCAGATCATCATCGCCTGGATCGGTTGGCGCGGGCTGTTCGGCGCCGATCTGATGCTCGGGCTGATCGTGCTGGTCTGGTATCTTGCCCGCCAACCCGAAACCCTGAAGCCGGAAAACCGCCGCCCGTTCCGGCTGGGTGGCATTCTGCGGGCGATGATCGAAGTGCTGACCAACCGGGTGGCGCTGCGCTATCTCATCGTCATGACGCTGGGGTTTGGTCAGCTCATGGCCTATCTCAGCTCGGCGCAGGCGGTCTATGCCGAAACGCTGGGCGTGGGCGACAAGTTCCCGCTCTATTTCGCCGGTGTGGCGCTGATTTCCGGCAGCTCCGGTTATCTCAATTCGCGGCTGGTGATGCGCCTTGGTATGCGCACGCTGGCCAACTGGGCCTTTGCCGTGCAGGTGCTGGTGGCTGTGCCGCTGTTTATCGGCTGGCAAATGGGCTGGTTTGACCATCTGTCGCCCAGCGTGGCGCTGTGGTTGTTCGTGTTCTGGTCGGTGACGCTGTTCTACATGAACGGGCTGACCTTCGGGAATGTGATCGCGCTGGCGATGGAGCCGATGGGCCATATCGCAGGTACGGCCTCGGCGGTGCTGGGCGCGCTCAGCTCCATTCTGGCGGTGGGTATTGCCGCGCCGATTGGGTTGGCCTTTGATGGCACGCCGCGTGCACTGATCGGCGGCGTTGCGCTATGCTCTGCCCTCGCGCTGGCACTGGTCTGGACCGACCGCCACCGCGAACGCGCCGCCCGCCCCCAGCATTGATTTCCCCGATAAATTCAGACCAGAGGATCCCATGAGCACACCGCATATCTCTTCTGTCATGGAAGTCGAACCGGGTTGGATCGACTATAACGGCCATATGAACATGGCCTATTACAACATGCTGTTCGACCGCGCGGCGGATGAGTTTTATGGCGAGATTGGGATCGGGGCGAATTATGCCGCCGAGCGGGGCTTTACCACCTATCTGGCCGAGATCCATATCCGCTATCTGCGCGAGCTGCATCTGGGCAACAAGGTCACGGTGAAATCCTGGATCCTCGACCATGACGCCAAGCGCTACCATGGCTGGCAGGAGGTCTGGCACGAAGATGGCTGGTGCGCCGCCAGTGCCGAGGTGCTGTCGCTGCATATTGATATGTCCGGCCCCAGGGTCGCGCCGATGCCCGAGGATATTGCCGCCAGGATGGCGGATTTTGCCCGCCGCCATGGCCGCTCGGACCTGCCGGAAGGGGCTGGTGGCCGGATCGGGTTGCGCAAGGGCTGAGCCCATGTCGGCAACAGCCCGCCCGGCGGCGCAGAATGGCTTTCACCCCGCGCGGCAATCGGATAGGTTGCGCGCGCTGGACAGATGAGGCTTGAGCAGATGCAGTTTGAATATAAGGTGGTTCCCGCCCCGACGCGTGGTGTTAAAGCAAAGGGGCTGAAAACCCCGACAAGCCGCTATGCCAATGCGTTGTCGCAGCTGATGAACGAGCTGGCCGCGGAAGGCTGGGAATATCAGCGCGCCGAAGCCCTGCCCAGCGAAGAGCGCTCCGGCCTGACAGGGCGCACAGTGGTTGAGCACAATGTGCTGATCTTCCGCCGCGCCGTGGTGGTGGTGGAGGCCGACGACGCGGCGCCCGAAAGCCCGGAAGCCCCGGCGCCGCTCTCGGTGGTGGAAGGCGATCTGTCGAAAGCGCCGAAACTGCCCTCAGCCGATGCCGCGCAAACCATGCCGGAAGGCGAAACCCGCATCCTCGTCGCCGAAGAACGCGAAGACGACAAGGTCGAGTAACGCCCTCATTTTTTTGTCGGGACAATCCGTAGCCCGGGCTTCAGCCC
>JARRIY010000175.1:0-5096 GCA_037379985.1 Maritimibacter sp. | reverse complement strand
TCTAAGAAACCTATCTGTGTCCAGGGCGCTGGCAAGCCGGTCTAACAGCTCAGATGATCGGCGAAGCTCTCTGCCCCGGTGTATTCACCCACCGGAGTACCGATCAGCGCGCCATCGCGAAACCGGGTTTCGACGATCTGCTGCCAGTCGGCATCGGCGGTAACGATCACTGGCAATTGCCCGGGGCAGTCCCGCACGCCGCCTTCAATCTCTGCCGCGCCGAAATGGTGATTGGTCAGACCAGCCGCCTCAGCCAGCGGGGTGAGCACGGTGGTATTCCCATCTACTGAAATCGAAATCAGGTTCAGGGTCTTGGCCAGATGCGGGCGGTCGATATAGGCAATCTCGGGCAGCCCGTCGCCGTTGAAATCGGCAATGCCTGCAATGGCGAGCCAGCGATGCGCCTGGCCGATGGGGGCTGTCGCGGCGAAAGGTTGCAGCGCCTCGCCGTGCAAACGAAACAGCTGGATGCGCGCGCCACGCTGAAAATCCGATACCACCGTGACAAGGTCCGGTGCGCCATCTCCGGTAAGATCATAAAGGCGCGGCGCGGTGTCTTCGAACACCGCATTTTCATAGCGCAGGCGCAGTTTGCCGCCGCTTTGCAGCGTGACCTCAAGCGCCGCGTATTCGCCGCCCTTCAAGGCTCCGTGTCCGTAAGCCGTTGTCGGATCGACATATTTTGCAGAGGCAATCTGGTCGGCCAGAGCCGCGCTCGCGCAGGAATGCGCCGCCAGCGCAAATCCGAAGACACACGCCGCACGGCGGATATGGCTGAGACTGGCGCTCGTGGCTGCGTGTCGCCCGACGAGCGCCCGCCGCATCAGATCTGTTTTTCAGGCAGTTGCACAACCAGCCCATCCAGCGCGTCGGTGACCTTGATCTGGCAGGTCAGACGCGAACGGGTGGCGTCGGGCTCATAGGCGAAATCGAGCATGTCTTCTTCCATCGCCTCTTTGCCCGGGATTTTCTCCACCCATTCCGGGGCGATATAAACATGGCAGGTGGAGCAAGCGCAGGCGCCGCCGCAATCAGCTTCGATCCCCGGAACGCCGTTGTCGCGCGCGCCTTCCATGACCGTCATGCCATTGGCCACCTCAATCACGTGTTCGGTGCCGTTATGCTCAATATAGGTGATCTTCGCCATGCTATGCTCCAGAAATTCGCTGGCAGTGTTCTAGCGAAGCCAGGCGTCTGCCGCCAGCATGATTTGCAGCTGATCACGGAAATGCGCGCATTCCCCCTACAAACGCGGTCGGGGCTATGAGCGCGGGGACATTGCGGTTAGGGTCGCGCAAACGGACTGAAGAGCCGAAACGAGCAGATGACCCGCACGATCAACCTTTCCATTGCGACGCTGGCCCTGTTGGCCGGGCTTTCCGGCTGCGCCACGGCCCCCGCCCCTGCCCCGCTGGCAGAGGAAACCGGCGATGAAGCGGTGATTACCGATTTCACCCTTGGCCCGCCCGGTGCGCGGCCCGGGGCGTGCTATGGCAAGGATGTAACGCCTGCCGTGCTGGAGCTGGTGACCGAACAGGTGGTCGTGACCCCCGCGACATATGCCGAAGACGGCTCGATGCTGGCCCCCAAGGTCTATGGCGAGCGCAGTTTTCACCGCGAGGTGACGCCGCGCAAGGTGATCTATTTCGAAACCCCCTGCCCGCCGCGCTGGACGCCGGATTTCATCTCGTCGGTGCAACGGGCCCTGCAGGTGCGGGGCATTTATCTTGGTGCGATCAATGGCAGGCTGAACCAGGCCACCCGTCAGGCCATTCGCGCCTATCAGATGCGGGGCGGGCTGAATTCGGGGATTTTGTCGATTGAAAGCGCCCGGGCGCTGGGGCTGGTCGAAGTCGCGATCAATCCGTGATCCGAGTTCATCCTGCCAAATACCCACAGAAAAGCCCCGACGCTACATCACAGGCAGTCGGGGCTCATATTCTGAAACCAAATCTGACGGGACAGGTCAGATAATCTGGTGGATAAGATCCGCGATCCACAGCGTGATCTGATCCGGGTACATCACCCAGGCACCAACTTGCTCGGCCCAGGTTCCTTCGGCCAGCGTATCAACGCGCGAGCTGTAGGAGATCGTGCCGATAGTGGCGAGCAGGACACCTTTGAAAAGCAGGAAGCCAGCCAGCAGGAATACGAAGAAGCGCGGCGACAGGCGACGACGGGAAAAGACCGGTTTCTCAACCGGAACCAGCAACCCATCGCGCTCTTCCAAACGCACAAAACCAGCCGCCGCCTTGCGATGGCGACGCTCGATTTCGCGCAGTCTTTTGTCAAACTTTACGTAACTCGCATCAGCCATAGAGGCCTCCTGAGCGTTTCCGAACTCTGAGGCAATTATGAGGCAAAATGTGTCAAAAACTAGCCTGAAAGACAGAAACGAATTGTTTCGCGTTTGCGCTATCAGGCGTTACGTTGCAGGACCAAAGTCGTCCAATCCTCAATCTCGTCGCGCGACATTAGGGTGAACCCGTTGGCCTTGTATTCTGCAATAACTTCATCAGCTTGCGGATTCAAGATGCCTGACAGAATGGCATGCCCCCCGGGGGCGATATGGCTGGCCATATCGGGCGAAAGGGCAATCAGCGGGCCTTTCAGAATATTGGCAAAGACCAGATCAAACGGGGCAGCGGCGGATAGATCGGGATGATCGAACCCCGCAGCCTCGACCACATTCACCTGCTCTTCCAGCCCGTTGGCCGCAGCATTGGCAACGGCAACATCCACCGCGACTTCGTCAATATCGGAGGCCAGCACCGGGTTGGGCCAGACGCGCGCAGCGGCCATGGCCAGCACGGCGGTGCCGCAGCCGATATCGGCCACATTGGTTTTCACCACCCCATCGGCCAGCATTTTGTCGAGCGCACGAAGGCAGCCCAGCGTGGTGCCGTGATGGCCGGTGCCGAAGGCCATGCAGCTTCGATTTTCAGGGCCACGGAGCCCTCCGGCACCTTGTCGGCGTCATGGCTGCCATAGACGAAAAACCGCCCAGCCTCGACCGGGGCAAGTTCGCGCTTCACATGCGCCACCCAATCGGTTTCGGGCAGTTTGGAGATGCTGAAATCTTTCGCCCCATGAGCCTTTGCCAGCAGCGCCAGCGCAATCTCATCGGGGGCTTCTGTGAAGTAGCCGCCAATTTCCCAGAGACCAGAGCCATCTTCGATCTCGAACACGCCAACGCCGGTGGGTTCCGGATCGAGATATTCCAGAGCTTCGCCCAGCGCCTCGGCTGCGGTTTTTCCTTCCAGAGTGGTCAGCGCGGTATAGGTGGTCATGGCAGGTCTCCTGAAGCCTGCCTTCGCCTAGCCTTACCGGCGGCTCTGGTCAAGAAAGCAAGATGTCAGGCGCCGGTGCCGATTGGGCAGGTCACACCGGTGCCCGCAATCCCGCAATAGCCGTCGGGATGCTTGTGCAAATACTGCTGGTGGTAATCTTCGGCCCAATAAAAGGCGCCAGCCTCGGCCAGATCTGTGGTGATCTTGCCATAGCCAGCAGCTTTCAGGCGTTCGGCATAATCATCGCGCGAAGCTTCGGCGGCGGCTTGTTGGGCCGGGTTGGTCCAGTAAATCGCAGACCGGTACTGGCTGCCGCGATCATTGCCCTGGCGCATCCCCTGAGTGGGATCATGACCTTCCCAGAACAGCGCCAGCAGGGCTTCATAGGAGATCATCGCGGGATCATAGCTGACCCAAACCACCTCGGCATGCCCGGTCTTGCCGGTGCAGACCTCTTCATAGGTCGGGTTCGGGGTGTAGCCGCCCGCATAGCCCGCCAGCGTCATCCAGATGCCGGGCCGTTGCCAGAACAGCCGTTCGACACCCCAGAAACAGCCCATGCCAAAGATCGCCGCTTCATAGCCTTCGGGCAGATCAAGGCTGAGTGGTCGATGAAATACCGCATGGGTTTCTGCAGTCGGGATCGGAGTGCCCCGCCCCGGCAAGGCCTCGCTCTGGGCCACCATTTCGGATTTCTTCTTCAGCAAACCAAACATGCGCGTTTCCTTATCAACCTCTTGCGCCACCATTCGCCGCTCACTCCGGCCCGGAACAGTCGCTGGGGCAAGATAGCGCAGGATTATTCGGCTGGCGACGCAACAAGACGTGAGAACACCGTTTCATTGCCCTTTTCCGGGTGGCGCGGGATCAACAGGGCGAGAAGCAGCGAAATCCCCGCCATACAGGCGGCAAGGCCAAACACGGCTCCGGGCGAGGTGACCCAGAGATAGCCCAGAAGCGCAGGCAGAATGACCGCCGCGATATGGTTGATGGTAAAGGCCACCGCGGCGGTGGGGGCGATATCGCCCGGATCCGCGATTTTCTGAAAATAGGTTTTCAGCGCAAAGGCGAGCGAGAAAAATAGGTGGTCGATCACATAAAGCGACGCCGCCAGCACCACGCCCCAGCCGAAATAATAGATGCCGCCATAGGCCAGAAAGATCACAATCAGCCCGATATATTCAAACGCCAGCGCATTGCGCTCGCCCCATTTGCCCACGGCGCGGCCCATCAGCGGGGCAAAGATCATATTGGCGACGAAATTGACGATGAAAAGCGCAGTGACTTCATGCACCTCGAAGCCGAAGCGTTCGACCATCATGAAGGCGGCGAAAACCGTGAAAATCTGCCGCCGCGCGCCAGCCATGGCCTGCAAGGCGTAATAGAGCCAATAGCGGCGGCGCAGAACGAATTTTTTCAACTGCGGATCGGGGCTTTCGAAATTCGGATAGGCAAGCCAGGCAAACAGCACCAGCGCCAGAGATATGCCCCCGGCGGTGAGATAGACGAAATTATAGCTGAGATCGAAGCTCTTCCAGGTCGCCACCAGTAGCCCATAGGCCAGAAGCGAAGCGCCCGACCCGATGGCGACCAGCCAACCCAAAAGCTGCGGGGCACGGGCGCGGGCGATCCATTGCAGTTGCAGCGATTGGTTGACCGTCTCGTAATAATGAAAGCCCAGCGAACTGAGCATGGTGATGGTCAGAATTCCGGCGAGCGAAGGGAACCAGGCGGTAACGGCGGTGCTGGCGGCCAGCAGCGCCAGTGCGATCACGGCCAAAAGCTGTTCGCGCAGGAACATGATCA
>JARRIY010000174.1:0-8456 GCA_037379985.1 Maritimibacter sp. | reverse complement strand
CCTGAATGCCGCCGCCTGACGTGCCGGATTTCTTTTCAAACCCGACAACATCGTCGCCCTGCCAGCAATGCATTGAAATCGGGATGCCCGCCAGGGCCGTCATCGCCGCTTCGGCATCCACGCCCCATTCGGCGAATACGTCGCGGGCGGCGTCATAGGCTTTTGTCATATCCTCTCCTCCCAGACCTTCCCTAGCGCGGGAAGGATTCCTTGTTGCCTGCATCCACGTTGATGATGTTGCCGGTCGAGTTTGCCGACAAATCCGAGGCGAGGAAATAGGCGGCCTCGGCGATGTCTTCGGGCAGAACCGAGCGTTTCAGCATCGAGCGCTGGCGATACATCTCTTCCAGCCCGTCCTTGTCGGTGCCGTAGGTCGAGGCGCGCTGTTCCAGCCATTCGCCTTCCCAGATTTTCGAGCCCCGCAGCACTGCATCGGGGTTGACCACATTCACCCGGATGCCCGCCTCGGCCCCTTCCAGCGCCAGACAGCGGGCGAGGTGAATTTCGCTCGCTTTTGCGGTGCAATAGGCGGCGGCGTTGGGGCTGGCAGCAAGGCCGTTTTTCGAGGCGACGAAAACCACGGCGCCACCGATCCCCTGCGCACGGAAGAGCTTGAAAGCGTCGCGCGACACAAGGAAATAGCCGGTGGAGAGGATCTCCATATTCTTGTTCCACAGCGCCAGCGTGGTCTCTTCCACCGGGGCCGAGCTGGCGATGCCAGCATTGGAGACCAGAATATCCACCCCGCCGAATTCCACCGACAGTTCGGCATAGGCCCGGGCCACACCGGCCTCGTCGGTGACATCCATGATCACGCTGCGCAGCACGTCGCGCCCGAAGCGTTGCGCGAGGCGATCCTGCGCCGCGCTGAGGTTCTCGGCATTGATATCGGCCAGCATCACGCAGGCGCCTTCCGACAGGTATTTCTCGGCCGTTGCCATGCCGATGCCACCCGCGCCGCCAGTGACCAGCGCCACCCGGCCAGCCAGGCTTTTCGGTTTCGGCATCCGCTGCAGCTTGGCCTCTTCAAGCAGCCAGTATTCGATATCGAAAGCTTCCTGCTCGGGCAGGCCCACATAGGTGCTGACCGCAGAAGCGCCGCGCATCACGTTGATGGCGTTCACGTAGAACTCGCCCGAAATCCGCGCCGTGGCTTTGTCTTTGGCAAAGGTGATCATGCCCACGCCGGGCACCAGATAGACCACCGCATTCGGGTCGCGCAGGGCCGGGCTGTCGGCGTGTTTGCAGCGCTCGTAATAGGCGGCGTAATCTTCGCGATAGGCCGCGACCTGCGCCGGAAGCCCATCCAGAACCTCGTCGATATTGCCTTTGGCCGGATCAAACGCCACCACCAGCGGGCGGATTTTTGTGCGCAAAAAATGGTCGGGGCAGGAGGTGCCGAGGGCCGCGAGCGGCGCCATATCGCGGGCATTGACGAAATCGAGCACCGCGTCGCCATCGTCGAAATGGCCGACCATATGCTGTGCCCCCGAGACCATGCCACGGATCGCGGGCATCAACCTCGCGGCCACCGCGCGGCGCTCATTGGCGGCAAGGCTTGCATGGATTGCCCCACCAAAGGCGGCCACGCCTTCGGTTTTCGCGGCGAACCAATCCATCGCCTTCTGGATCACCTCAAGCGTCAGCTCGTAGCAGTCTTTCGCGTCGTCGGCCCAGGTGAACAGCCCATGGCTTTCCAGCACCACGCCCTTGGCATCGGGGTTTTCAAGGCAGAATTTTTCCAGCCACAGGCCCAATTCGTAACCCGGCCGTTTCCACGGCAACCAGCCGATATCGCTGCCATAAATCTCTGCGGTCAGCTCGCGCGAGTTCTCGGCGGCGGCAATGGCGATCACCGCATCGGGGTGCATGTGATCGACGTGTTTTTTCGGCACATAGGCGTGCAGCGGGGTATCAATCGAGGCGGCACGCGGATTGAGGTTGAAGGTGCAATGCGGCAGGTAGCCGACCATTTCATCTTCAAATTCCAGCCCGCGATAGAGCCCTTTCAGCGCATTGAGCTTGTCCATATAGAGCGTGGCGAAACCATCGAGCTTCATCGAGCCGACATCGCCGCCAGAGCCTTTGACCCAGAGCACCTCGACATCCGCGCCGGACACCGGATCTTTTTCCATCACCTTGGCCGAGGTGTTGCCGCCGCCGTAATTGGTGATGCGCTTGTCAGACCCGAGCAGGTTGGAGCGGTAAAGCAGCTTTTCCGATTCGCTCATCGACGCCGCCCTGGCATCGTCCCACGCGTTCAGAAGTCGCTGGTTTCCAGCGGATTTCGCCATGATGTCCTCCCGTATGGCGCAGGGCGCCTTGTATTGTATTTGCAGGAAACCTGCGCCGGGCGTGACAGGTTGTCAATCAAGATCAATCAAAACCAATCATACTGCGGCGCAGCATGATTGGTTTTGACAATTAATGATTGACAGCTCGCTTGATTGCCCGCAGGTTTTTTGTTCATGGGAGGACGACATGCACGAATCTGAACGCCACCGGCTTATTCTATCCTCGGTTCAGGACCGGCCGGTCGTCACCGTGGCTGATCTGGTCAGCCTGACCGGCGTGTCGGAAGCCACCATTCGGCGCGACATTGCTACGCTTCATATGCAGAAGAAACTGCGCCGGGTGCGCGGTGGGGCTGAGGCGATCACACCGCCGCAATTCGTTGGGCTTGCCGGGCGGACCTTTGCCGTCAACGAGACCATGGGCACCAAGCAGAAGCAGGCGATTGCCCGGGCGGCGGTTGAGCTGTGCACGGATGGCGAGCCGATCATCATCAATGGCGGCACCACCACTTTTCAGATGGTGCACCCGCTGGCCGGACGGCGGATGCAGATCTTTACCAACTCATTCCCGATTGCCGAGCATCTGCTGAAGCATTCGAAAAACACCATCATGCTGTCGGGCGGGGTGATCTACCGCGAACAGAACATCATCCTGAGCCCGTTTGAAAATGACGTGACGCGCAATTTCTACGCCAAGCGGATGTTCATGGGCGCGCAGGGGCTGGGGCCGCTGGGGCTGATGGAGGCCGATCCGCTGCTGATCCAGGCCGAACAGAAGCTGATCGGTCAGGCTGATGAGCTGGTGGTGCTGGTCGATAGTTCAAAATTCAAAAACCGCTCCAGCCTGGTGCTGTGCCCGCTGGATCGGATCGACACGGTGATCACCGACGAAGGCATTTCCGACAGGGACGCCGCGATGCTGGAAGCCGCGGATGTAAAACTGATCGTGGCCCCGATGGGCCGCGCTCAACAACAGGCCGATACGGCCATGTAACCGGTAAAACGGTAACACTCAGGGAGGACGATATGAGTGCAATGAAAAAGATCCTGACCAGTGCGGCATTGGTTGCCGCGATGACAGCCACGGCGGCCCATGCGGAGGACATGCGGATCGCACTGGTGGTGAAGGCCCTTGGCATCGGCTTCTTTGAAGCGGCTGCGAAAGGCGCCGAGGAAGCCGCTGGTGAACTCGGTGACACCGAGATCATCTATACCGGCCCGACCGACACCACGGCTGAAGGCCAGATTGAAGTGATCAACTCGCTGATCGCCCAAGGTGTGGACGCGATTGCCATTTCGGCCAATGACCCCGACGCTCTGGTGCCGGTGCTGAAAAAAGCCATGCAGCGCGGCATCACCGTGATCTCGTGGGATTCGGGCGTGGCGCCGGAAGGCCGCCAGATGCACCTGAACCCTTCGTCGAACGCGCTGATCGGTAACATGATCATCAAGCTCGCCGCTGATCACCTGCCTGATGGCGGCGATGTGGCGGTGCTCTCGGCCTCGGCCACCGCGACGAACCAGAACATCTGGATCGACGAGATGAACAAGGTGATGGGCAATTATCCGGGCATCAATGTGGTGGCGACGGTGTATGGCGATGACCTTGCCGATAAATCCTACCGCGAAGCCGAAGGGCTGATGCAGTCCTACCCCGACCTGAAAGCCATCATCGCGCCGACTTCGGTTGGCATCGTGGCGGCGGCGCAGGCCGTGGCGGATGCGGGCAAAGCCGGTGAGATCAACGTGACAGGCCTTGGCCTGCCGTCGGAAATGGCCGGTGCGATTGAATCGGGCGCCTCCAAATCCTTCGCGATCTGGAACCCGATTGATCTGGGCTATTCGGCCACGATGATTGCGCATGCGCTGGCCGCAGGCGAAGCGACCGCCGAGCCGGGTTCGGAAATTCCGATGGGCCGTATGGGCGCGGTGACGCTGGACGATACCAATTCGGGCGCCATGGCCGATCCGTTCGTCTATGACGCGTCGAATATCGAAGAGTTCAAATCGATCTTCTGATCTCTCCCAGCCCCCGGCGCAGCCTGTCCGTGCCGGGGGACCTTTCCTTTCGACCGAAAAGCCACAATGCTGATGCAAATGCAGACCGCCCAACCGGCGAGGCCTGAAGATATGGCCGATCCCGCCCCGATCCTTGCCCTAGACGGCATCAGCAAAAGCTTTCCGGGTGTGAAGGCGCTGTCGGATGTGGCGCTGAAACTTTACCCCGGTCAGGTGACCGCGCTGGTCGGCGAAAACGGCGCGGGCAAATCGACCATGGTCAAGGTGCTTACCGGGATCTACCAGCCCAGTGCCGGGCGCATTCTGGTGGATGGGCAGGAAACCCGCTTTCCCACCGCGCAGGATGCCGCCAATGCGGGCATCACCGCCATTCATCAGGAAACCGTGCTGTTTGACGAGCTGTCGGTGGCCGAGAATGTGTTTCTGGGCCACGCGCCGCGCGGCAGGTTCGGGCTGATCGACTGGGCCGAGATGCGGCGCCGGGCGAAGGCCATTCTGAATGATATCGGTGCCGATATTGATCCGGGCGCGAAGCTGCGTGATCTCGCTGAGCCACAAGGAAATCGAAGAGCTTTACGATCTGGTCGAACAGCTCAAGGCACAGGGCAAAGCGATCCTGTTCATCAGCCACAAATTCGATGAGATTTTCCGCATCGCCGACCATTACACCGTGTTCCGCGATGGCCAATTGGTGGGCGAGGGACGGATTACCGATGTGACGAATGACGCGCTGGTGAAGCTGATGGTGGGCCGCGAGGTCGATCACATCTTTCCCGCCCGCAGCGCCGAGCTGGGCGATGAGATCCTGCAGGTCGAGGGCTACGACCACCCGACCGAATTTGCCGATATCAGCTTTACCCTGCGCCGGGGCGAGATCCTGGGCTTTTACGGGCTTGTGGGCGCCGGGCGCTCGGAATTCATGCAGGCGCTGTTTGGCATCACCCGGCCCGCCAGCGGCATCACCCGCATCGACGGTGCGGTGGCCCGCATCCAATCCCCGGCTGATGCGGTGCAGAATGGCATTGTCTATGTGCCGGAAGATCGGGGCCTTCAGGGCGCCATCACCGCGATGCCGATTTTCCAGAATATCACCATCCCGTCGCTTGGGCGCACCTCGCGCCACGGCTTCATCCGGCTGGCGGAAGAGTTCAAACTGGCGCGCGACTATACCGAGCGGCTCGACCTGCGCGCCGCCTCGCTGGATACGCCGGTTGAAAGCCTGTCGGGCGGCAACCAGCAAAAGGTGGTCATTGCCAAATGGCTGGCGACCCAACCCAAGGTGATCATCCTTGACGAGCCAACCAAGGGCATCGACATCGGTTCCAAGGCGGCGGTGCATGAATTCATGGCCGAGCTGGCGGCGCAGGGGCTGGCGGTGATCATGGTCAGCTCGGAAATCCCCGAAGTGCTGGGCATGTCCGACCGGGTGATCGTAATGCGCGAAGGCCGGATCGTGGCCGAACTGGCCAGCGACGAGATGACCCCCGAAACCCTTGTCCGCCACGCGGCGGGCATCAGTGAGGGCTGAGCCATGCTGAAACGACTTGCCAAATCCCGCGAAACCATCCTGCTCGGCGCGATCCTCGTGCTGCTGGTGCTGATCGCCACGCGCTTTCCCGCCTTTGTCGCGCCTTCGCATCTGGCGGGGGTGTTCAACGATACCTCGCCGCTGATCCTGCTGGCGCTCGGGCAGATGATCGTGATCCTGACCAAATGTATCGACCTGTCGGTGGCCGCCAATCTGGCCCTCACGGGCATGGTCGTTTCGATGCTGAATGTCGCCTTTCCCGGCCTGCCGGTGATCGTCATCCTTGTGGTCGCGCTGGCCCTTGGCACCCTGCTGGGCATGATCAACGGGATGTTCGTGTGGAAGCTCGGCATCCCGCCCATCGTTGTGACCCTTGGCACCATGACCATCTATCGCGGCGTCATCTTTCTGATCTCCAACGGCAAATGGGTGAATTCGCACGAGATGAGCCCGGCTTTCAAAGCCTTCCCGCGCGCCGATTTTCTGGGCCTGCCGGTGCTGAGCTGGTTTGCCGTCTTCGCCGTCATCCTGTTTTTCTTCGTGATGACCCGCACCACGCTGGGCCGCGCCTTTTATGCGGTCGGCGGCAACCCCCATGCGGCGGTCTATACCGGCATCAATGTCGGGCGCACCCAGTTCTGGGCCTATACGATTTCCGGCGCGTTGGCGGGGATCACCGGCTACCTTTGGGTGTCGCGCTATGCGGTGGCCTATGTCGATATCGCCGGGGGGTTTGAGCTGACCGTGGTGGCCGCCTGTGTGATCGGCGGGGTGTCGATTGCGGGCGGTTTGGGCTCGGTCGGCGGCACCCTGCTCGGCGCGCTGTTTCTGGGTATCATCAACAACGCGCTGCCTGTCATCAACGTCTCGCCCTTCTGGCAGATGTCGATCTCCGGCAGCGCCATCCTGATCGCGGTCGCGGTCAACGCCCAGGCCAACCGGACCAAGGGCCGGGTCATCCTCAAACGCGCGGAGCATGCGGCATGAGCACCACCTCGCATTACGTCCCCGACCGGCTGCAATCGCCGCTGGCCAGCCGGTTGAAAAGCTGGGAAAGCCTGCTGCTCGTCGTGGCGGTGGCAATCTTCATCGCCAACAGCTTTGCCTCGCCCTATTTCCTCAACGCCTGGAACCTGTCGGACGCGACCTTCAATTTCACCGAAAAGGCGATGATCGGCTTTGCCATGGCGCTTCTGATCATCGCGGGCGAGATTGACCTCTCGGTCGCCTCGACCATCGCGCTGGCCTCCACCGCGATGGGGGCGGCGGTGCAGCTTGGCATCGGCACGCCGGGGCTTGTCGCCATCGGGCTGGGTGTGGGGCTTCTGGCAGGCGCCTTCAACGGGCTTCTGGTCACCCGGCTGGGCCTGCCCTCGATTGTTGTGACCATCGGCACGATGAGCCTGTATCGCGGCATCGCCTATATCGTGCTGGGCGATCAGGCCTATCGCGGTTACCCCAGCGATTTCGCCTTTTTCGGGCAGGGCTATGTCTGGTGGGTGATCAGCTTTGAATTTGCCTTCTTCCTCCTGCTCGCGGTGATCTACGGCATCGTCCTGCATAAAACCAATTTCGGCCGCGCGGTTTTTGCCATTGGCAATAACCCAACCGGCGCGCTGTTTTCCGGGATACGGGTGCAAAGGGTGAAGTTCATCCTGTTCCTGTTGACCGGATTAATGGCGGGTGTAGCCTCAGTCTGTCTCACATCCCGGCTAGGTTCCACCCGCCCGTCGATTGCTCTCGGATGGGAGCTTGAAGTGGTCACCATGGTGGTGCTCGGAGGCGTCAATATCCTTGGCGGCTCCGGCTCGATCCCCGGTCTGGTGATTGCGGCCTTCGTGATGGGGCTTGTCACCTTCGGGCTTGGCCTGCTCAATGTGCCCGGCATCGTGATGTCAATCGTGATCGGGGCGCTCCTGATCTCGGTCATCGCGCTGCCCCGGCTCTGGGCGAAATGGCGGATCGGATAATGGAAAAATACGCCTTCAAGATGCGGCTCAATCCCGGCATGAAAGCCGAGTACAAACGCCGCCATGACGAGATCTGGCCCGAGCTGGTCGACCTGCTGAAACAGGCGGGCGTCTCGGATTACTCGATCCATCTGGATGACGAGACCAATATCCTCTTCGGCGTGCTCTGGCGGGCCGACGATCACGGCATGGATGATTTGCCCAGCCATGAGGTGATGCAGCGCTGGTGGGCCTATATGGCCGACATCATGGAAACCGCGCCGGATAACGAGCCGGTTTCGATCCCGCTCGAAACTGTCTTTCACATGCCATGAGCCACGTTGCGGTCATCGACATCGGCAAGACCAACGCCAAGCTGGCGCTGGTCGATCTGGGCACTCTGGATGAAATCGCCGTGGTCACCCGGCCCAACAAAGTGCTGCCCGGCCCGCCCTGGCCGCATTTCGATCTCGAGGGGCATTGGGAATTCCTGCTCGCCGCGCTCACCGAGTTTCATCGCGCCCATGGGGTCGATGCGATCACGGTCACGACCCATGGCGCGGCGGCGGTGCTTCTGGATGCGGAAGGGGGGCTGGCCGCTCCGATGCTGGATTATGAGCATCCCGGCCTCGATGATCTGGCGGCAGACTACGATGCGTTGCGCCC
>JARRIY010000173.1:0-5221 GCA_037379985.1 Maritimibacter sp. | reverse complement strand
CCAGAAGGCTGTGATCAGGGCCTGCGGTTTTTGCAGGAGTGAGAGCTTTTCACGCCCGCCCCGCGCCGCCAGCGGCCCCATATCGCGATAGATGAAGGTTGCCACGATGAAGGCATAGACAGAGGCCACAGCGGCGGCTTCGGTGGGGGTGAAGATCGCTCCGGTAATGCCCGGGATGCCATAGATCCCGACCATGATGATGACGATCAGCAAGAGGCCCCAGATTGCATCCTTGAAGGAGGTCCAAACCTCGCCCCAACCGGCCCAATCGCCTTTCGGCATGTTCTTGATCCGGGCGATGACATAGATCGCGGTCATCAGCATGACGCCTGCGACGACGCCGGGGATGATGCCCGCCAGAAACATCCGCCCGACCGACACATCGGTGGCCGAGGCATAGACCACCATCACGATGGAGGGCGGGATCAGGATGCCCAGCGTGCCCGCATTGGCGATGACGCCCGCGGCGAAATCCTTGGTATAGCCAACCTGCCGCATCGCCGCGATGACGATCGAGCCGATGGCAACCACGGTGGCGGGGGAGGAGCCGGAGAGGGCGGCGAACATCATGCAGGCAAAGACGCCCGCAATCGCCAGCCCGCCGCGCATATGCCCGACCACGGAAATGGCAAAACGGATGATCCGCTGTGCCACGCCGCCGGTGGACATGAAGCTGGAGGCCAGGATGAAAAACGGGATCGCCAGCAGCGTGTAATGCCCGGCCATGGCCTGATAGAGGCTTTGGGCCACCGAGGCGAGCGAGGTATCGGAATAGGTCAGCAGGAAGATGATCGAGCTGAAACCCAGCGAAATGGCAATCGGCACGCCCAGAAGCAGAAAACCGACAACCATGAGAAAGAGGAAAAGGACTGACATCGCTCAGCTCTCCTTGGCCTGAAGCTCGGCAATATCGTCTTCCGCCTCATGGCTGACGATCAGCGAATCCGTTTTGCCGGTCCAGATATTCCACGTGGCCTGCACCAGCCGGATCAGAAACAGCGCCAGCCCGATGGGCAGGATCGCATAGGGGATCACCCGGGGCAGCTTGTCATAGGCTTCGCCGTAATTGATCAGGTCTTCCAGAAAGCGCAGAAAGCCCAGCATCGGCACCTGATCGGTGGTGTAGAAGGCGCGGTCGCGGGCTGTGGCGTCAAACCCGGTGGGGAACCAGTGCCCGGTGGTGGGCTGAAGCCCGGCAAAGGGGGCCCAGTAATCCCAGGCGCCTTTCAGGATCAGAAGCGCATAGGCGAGGCTGATCGCGGCAGCAATCAGCGCCATGGTCTTGCGCCCCGCCGGGCCCATCGCGCTGGTCAGGGCATCCACGCCCAGATGCGCTGTGACCCGCACCGCATAGCTGATGCCAAAGATCACCATCCAGGCGAACAGGATCAGCGTGACTTCCAGCCCCCAGATCATCGAGCTGTTGAAGACGTAGCGCATGACGACATTGGCAAATGTGATCAGCACCATCAGGCCGAGAAGCACCGCGATTGCGTTTTCCTCAAAGCCCTGTGCACGGCGACCGTGGCTCATGGTTTCCTCCCCCGGAACGGGCACCGAAGTGCCAGAAACGGCCCGGGCACGGGGTCCGGGCCGTTCATGCTTGGTCCAGCAGCGATTACATGCTGTCGTTGATGGCCTGTGCGGCGGCGATATTATCGGCGCCCACATCGCCTTCAAACTGGCTCCAGACCGGCTTCATCGCGTCGACCCAGGCTTGACGCTGCTCGGCGGTCAGCTCGCGGATTTCGCCGCCAGCATCCAGCACCGATTGACGGGCCTGCGCATCGACTTCGGCCACGGCAGCGTTCCGCTCGGCGGTCACTTCATGCAGAATGGTCACAAGCTGATCGCGCACAGCGGGATCGAGGCTGTCGAGCCAATCCACCGAGCTTACGACCATGTAGTCGAGCAGCCCGTGATTGGTTTCGGTGGTGCCGTCCTGCACTTCGTAGAACTTCTTGCCGTAGATGTTGGACCAGGTGTTTTCCTGACCATCCACAACGCCGTTTTGCAGGGCGCCATAGACTTCCGAGAAAGCCATCGGCTGCGGCGAAGCGTTCAGCGCTTCCATCTGCGCGACCAGCACGTCAGAGGGCTGCACGCGGAATTTCAGCCCGGCGGCGTCTTCCGGCTTGATCAGCGGCACATTGGCCGAGAATTGCTTCAGCCCGTTATGCCAGAAATCCATCCCTTGCAGACCACGGCGCGCCATGCTGTTTTTCATGCCCTGACCAGCGTCGGATTGCTGGAAGGCTTCCACGGCATCCATGTTTTTGAACATGAAGGGCAGGTCGAAAATGCGGAAAACCTTGGTGAAGGTTTCGAATTTCGACAGGCTGGGGGCGGCGAATTGCACATCGCCCTGCAGCATTGCTTCCAGCACCTGATCATCATTGTAGAGCGTCGAGTTCGGGTAGACCTCCATGCAGGCCGTGCCGTCCATCTCGGCATTCACGCGCTCCATGAACAGGTTGGCGGCGATGCCTTTCGGGTGTTTGTCGGTATTGGTGACATGGCTGAACTTGATGACCATTTCGCCATCGTCGCAACCGGCGGTATCGGCCAGAGCCGGGGCCGCAAGACCCGCACCAAGAATAAGCGCCGTCGCGGCGCAGCTCAGATATTTCATTATGCTTCCTCCCAGAATGCGTGGCTATTCAAGCCTGACCTATTGGGAGGGGGGACGGCGCGAGCAGGCAAGCGATTTTATGCCGAGAAGAAATAATTTGAAAAAACAGTATGTTAGATGAATACACGTTGCGAGTGTGGGGCGGGCTGTGCGGAAATCCGCACGGGGCTTTGCCGCTAACAGTGCGGAAATCCGCACACATCCCGCAGGCCGCCTTGGCCCCCTACAGGCGGTAATCCTCGGCCCGCAGCCCGTATTTTGCCAGCTTGTCATAAAAGGTTTTGCGCGGCAGTTTCAGGGCTTTTGCGGCGTCGGTGGCGTGGCCCTGATGGCGGCGGAGGGCTTCGATCAGCAGGGTGCGTTCGACCTGCGCGAGCTGTTCAGCAAGCCCCGGCCCGTCGCCCCCATCGGCCCCGGCATCGCCGAGCCCCATGGCAAAGCGCATCGCCGCATTCATCAGCGCGCGGGCATTGCCGGGCCAGTCCTGCTCCATCAGCCGGGCGAGATGATCGGGGGTGATCTCGGGCACGGGCAGGGCGGCCTGTTCGCAGGCGATGCCAACGTAATGGCGAAACAGCACCGGGATATCCTCGCGGCGCTCGCGCAGGGGCGGGATGTGGATGCGGGTGGCTTCCAGCCGGTAATAGAGGTCTGGGTGAAACCGCCCGTCGCGCGCCTCGGCGGCCAGATCGAAATAGGTGCCCGCCAGCACGCGGGGGGCGCTGGGGCGGTCGAGCAGATCGAGCAGGGCAAATTGCGCGGGCTGGGTGAGCTGGGCGACCTCGTCGATGAAGATCGAGCCTTCTTCGACCTCTTCAAAGGTGGCGGCGAGGCGTTCGGGCGTGGCGGTGACACCTGCGAGCTTGACGAAAGGCCCATGCGAGATGGCTGAGAGCAGATGCACCACTTCGGCCATTTTCGCCGTGCCCACGCCCGGCTCGCCGGTGATCAGCACATCGGCCATGGTGCGGCCCACCGCGCGGGCGCTTTGGCGCATTTGTTGGGCCTGCGATGAGGTGCCACGCAGCAGCCGGGCCGCCGCATCGCCCGCTTCGGCCTCGTGTTTCAGCTTGCGGTTTTCCAGAACCAGCGCGCGGGTTTTCAGCGCGCGCTCGACAACCGCGACCAGATCGGCCGGGGCGCAGGGTTTTTCGAGGAAATCGAACGCCCCAGCGGCCATGCCGCGCACCGCAGTGGGAATATCGCCCTCGCCGGTGAGCAGGATCACCGGCAGGTCTGGATCAACCGAATGGGCGTAATCCAGCAGGTGAAACCCATCCTTGCCCGGCATCCGGATATCGCTGACCACGATGCCATGAAAATCCGGCGCGATATGGTCTTTCGCCTCGATAAACGAGCCCACCACGCGCGGCATCAGCCCGGCGAGCTCCAGCGTTTGGCCCAAAGCCTCGCGCACGGCGGCATCGTCATCGACCAGCAAAACCTGTTTCGTCATGCGTCCTCCTCTGCGCGCGCCGGGCGCAGCTCAAGGGTGAATACCGCGCCGCCCTTGGGGTGATTTTCGCCGCGAATGGCACCGCCAAAGCTTTGCACCAGCCCGTAGGAAATCGAAAGCCCCAGCCCCATGCCTTCCGATGCGCCAACCTCCTTGGTGGTGTAGAAGGGATCAAACACGCGCTCGGGTTCCTTGATCCCCGGCCCGGTATCGCGCAGCGAGAGCAGGATCTGATCGGGGGTTTCGCTTAGCGTGATCTCGATGCGTTTTTCCGGCGAGGCGGCCATGGCATCGACGGCATTTGACAGGAGGTTCACCACGACCTGACCCAGCCGCACCTCGCCGCCGCGCACCAGCACCGTGTGGGCAGGCGGGTGCCAATTCAGGGTAACTCCCGCCTCTGATATTTTCAGCGCCGTGGTTTCCAGTGCGGTTTCAACCACATGGCCCAGATTGACATCGCTGATCGGGCCGCTTTCCTGCCGGGCAAAGGCGCGCAGGTTCTGGATGATCCGGCCCATGCGCCGGGCCAGCTCGGAAATCCGCCCGAGATTGGCGCGCGCCGCCTCGGTATTGCCCCGGTCGAAAAAGGCCAGCCCGTTTTCGGCAAAGGAGCCGATGGCCATCAGGGGCTGGTTCAGCTCGTGGCTGATGCCCGCCGACATTTGCCCGAGGGCGCTGAGCTTGCCTGCCTGCACCAGCTCGGCCTGCGCCTGTTTCAGCGCCGCTTCGGCCTCTTCGCGCTCGGCCACCTCGCGGCGCAGGCTGGTATTGGCTTCCGACAGCTCGCTGGTGCGTTCGGCCACCCGGGCTTCCAGCCGTTGATTTTCCCCCGCCAAGGCGCGGCGATTTTCGGAGATCACCAGAAGCACGCCGCCAAAGACCAGAAGGAAGCCTGCCGCAACTGCCGCCTGCAACAGGGCGCTGCGCTCGGGACTGGCGGTATCGACGAGCAATTCCGCCTGCATCCCGATCACCGGCAGGGCCCGCGCGAGATGCAGAGCGCGGCGGGGCAGGTAGGGGCCACCATTGAGGGTCCAGATTTGATGCGGGCCGGTCTGCGCCTCGGTATAGGGCGGGAAACCCGCGCCGGTGCTGCGATTGGTCATGACCAGATCGGAGCGGTTGGAAAC
>JARRIY010000172.1:0-6156 GCA_037379985.1 Maritimibacter sp. | reverse complement strand
TTCCTCGCCCGGCATCCAGGGCGCGAAGGGCGATGTCATCGGACCCGAGCAGCCCCTGAACAAGGTCCACCAACCGGGACCGGTTTGCTCTGTAAATCAGAGGATCAGCGAGGGCTGAGTCATGGCGCCCCCTGAAGGACTGTGCGCGGCAAAGCAAATCAACCGCTCGCGAAACCAAGCCGCGCCGATGTCCCATCCAATATGGTGACGGACAAATTTTGGCTCAAAGCTACCCTTCACCGCTGGAGAATTGGTCGACTGCCAAACACGCCCAATTCTGGCGCCGAGGCCATTCCCGTACTTGCTGAAGAGCCGCCATTACCATGGCTGCGTACCCATATCGGCCAAACGCATCCCACGTTTATGGCTCATCCACCTCCAGCACAAAATCCCCGTCGGAAATCGTGTTGCGAATGGCCTGGACGATCTCTGGGCGAAGCGTTGGGTCTTCGGGGCTGAACACCCCGGTCATGCTCAGAGCTTTGCGCAAATTGATATTGGTTCCGAGAAACTCAAGGGCGACGCGTGAGGCGCCAGGTTTGCGGCCACGGCGGGTTGGGCCGCCGGTTTGAATGCCCATCAGAAGATCAATATGCTGGCGGTAAGTCGGATAGAGCGTCGTCTGTGTGACGGAATGCATCTGCAGGGTTTCGTATTCCATGATGTAGATACGGTCCGCCAGCTGCAGGATTGTGCCTTCATATTTGTTCACGACACTTGGCTGATCGCTGGAGGCGAGATGTAGCCGCTCAACGTTCTTCCAATAGCCATTCCCGTTTTCCACGGTGATGGTTGCAAGCGAGCGGATGATCTGCCCTTTGAAGCCGAAGGAATAGAAATAACGGAAATAGAAGCCTGCATATTTGTCCATCGGACTACTGCGCGCATACAGTTTGTCCAGGTGGCGAAGCGGCCCTTCGATTGCTGTCTTGTCGAGTGGACTGTCCCGCAAGCCGATGAGCGCTTCAAACCGCTCCGGCGGCAGCAGGATTTCAGACTCGCTCACACCAAAGAAAGCACATAACCGTCGCATATTGTGACGCGAGGGATGCGATTGACCCGCAAGATACTTGTTGAACTGCTGGCGGTTAATTCCAATGCGTCGGCATATTTCGGCGATCGAGCGATGACGGGCGCAAAGGCTGGCGAGGTTTGCGGCAAAATCTGACATTACCCTTCGTAACCTGACGCTACTAAGCTGTCAATTTGCGCATGTTTCTGAATTCTGCGTGTTGAAATGGAAAAATCCTGAAAAAGTGTGCATCCGAGAGCATCCAAGGCAAAATGATTGCTTTTGGGACCTGATCTCACGTCAGGCCGTTGGAGCACAGGAGCTAAGCGACAATATCCGAGCAAGCCTGGCCTTCACCAAGCGAGCGTCATTGAAACAAGGTGAGTAAGGGGGGAAGCCCCAGTAACTATACGATAAAGTCAAGTTTGAACCGCACCGGATTTCCGCACAATTCTGCTCTCAACCAGTCCACCTTCCATGATGTCATCATTCCTATCGCAGACAAAATTTGAAACGGTTGAGCGGCCCTCTCACTCCCTAAATTTCGCTATGTGACGCGACACTAGATACAATTCGCGAAAGCTAGCGAAATTGACGGTCTCGCATTGCAGTCGTTAGCCTGACTCAAAACAGGAACTTCAAGCGGAGGAGGTACCATGACCAATCTAAAAACCACTCGTCGCCAATTTCTGGCCACGACCGGTGCGTTGACGGCAGCCGGAATGGCATCCGGAATGCCGACAATCCTGTGGGCTGCGGATGGCAAGGCGCTGCGCCTGCGTCTCGACAACGACATCAAGATCCTGGATCCGGGCTATATGGTCGGCGGTCCTTCGGTTGAAGCTCAGAAACAGTGCCTGCCCTTCCTGGCGGAATATGTTCGCGACGGCGATGCCGTCACATGGCAGCCCACTGCTTACGTCAAGAAACTCGAGCAGCGTGACCCGACCCAAATCGACTTCGAACTTGTTGATGGTCTGATGTGGTCGGATGGCTACGGCAAGGTAAAAGCCTCCGACGTGGCCTATTCCTATGAGCGCATGAAGGGCAGCGACTGGGGCGGATACTTCGATGCCCTGGACACGGTCGAAGTCACCGGTGAGCTCACCGGCACGCTGGTGCTCAAGCAGCCCTTCGCGCCGTTCTTCATGGTGACGCTCTGCCATGGGCCGGGCGCCATTGTCTGTGAAAAGGCCGTCGAGGACGCGGGCGGCAGGTTCACCGACACATTCCCGGCAACTTGCGGACCCTACACTCTGTCGACGGATGGCGGTCAGCGCGTGGTGTTTGAACTCGATCCGGCCTAGACCGGCCCGATCCCCGATTTCAATCGCGTTGAATGCAATATCATCCCCGAAATCAAAGCCTCTGAACTGGCCTTCGAAGCGGGCGAGCTGGATTGCACGGTGCTGGGATCGGATACGCTGGCACGCTACCAAAAGCAGTTGCCGCCGAACACCAATCTCGTCACGGTTGGTGAGCTTCAATACATGTGGCTGGGCATGAACACCCAGCACGAGAAGCTGAAAGACATCAAGGTTCGCAAGGCGATCCAATATGCGGTTGATGTCGACTCGATCCTTGCCGGAGCCTATTCCAACACCTCGGCAAAATCCAACGGCATCATTTGCCCGGGGCTGGTTGGGCACCGTGAGCAAAGCTCTTACAGCTACGATCCGGCCAAAGCCCGGGAGCTGTTGGCGGAAGCGAGCGTTTCCGGCCTCAGCCTGACGCTGCGCACGCTCAACACTCAGGAACGGATGCTCACCGCCCAGATCATTCAGGCGAACCTCGCCGCGATCGGCATCACAGTGACCGTTCTGCCGGTGGACAATGGTCCGTTCTGGGAAATGGGCGCTGAGTCAGCCGGTGATCAGTGGCAAGATCTGGAAATCTGGCTGATGCGCTTCGGTACGGTTCCTGATCCCTACGAGGCAACTCAGTGGTTCGTGTCCAGCCAGGTTGGCATCTGGAACTGGGAACGCTGGACCGATCCGGAATTCGATCGGCTCTATGAAGAAGGCGTCGCCGAGACCGATACGGCCAAGCGGGCTGAGATCTATCTGCAAATGCAGCAGATCATGGAGGATACCGGCGCCTATGTCTGGATCAACCATGAACCCCAGGTCTTTGCCTATCGCGATGGTATAGAAATCAATGCTGCTCCGTCGGGTGAGAAAAACTATCATCGGTTCAAATCCGTATGATACTCGCCCGGCAATGTATCCCGGCGCGGCTTGATCGCGGTCCCCTTTACAGGGGGCCGCGCTTATGACCGGATATCTTGTCAAACGCCTTGCCCTTTCCCTCGCGGTCATTCTGGCTGTCGTGCTGGTGCTGTTCTCGCTCTTGCACATGATCCCCGGCGATCCGGCGAGGATTGCACTTGGGCCACGGGCAACGCCTGAAACCATCGCGCGCTATGCCGCCAAAATGCATCTGGACCAGCCCGTATGGAAACAGTTCATGATCTATGTGGGCGGCGTGGTCAGGGGCAACCTTGGCGTTGATGTGTTCTCTAATCGTCCGGTGACGTCGATCATCAAGGATCGTATCGGCTTTTCTCTGGCCCTGGTCTTCGCAAGTATGGGCTGGGCGGTCGTTCTGGGCATTCCGCTCGGCTGTCTTGCGGCAGTCAAACCAAATTCGTGGCTGGATCGCGTGACCGGTGTGCTCTCGGTGGGCACGATTGCCGTGCCAGCCTTTCTGGTTTCGATCTGGATGCTTCTCATCTTTGCCATGCAGTTGCGCTGGTTGCCAGCCATTGGAGCAGGCGAACCCGGAGATTACCCAGATCAGCTTCGGCATTTGATCATGCCCGCTTTTGCTGTGGGATTGGGATGGGTCGGCTATCTCGCACGAATGGTTCGCGCCTCGATGCTGGAAGTGATGGGCGAGCCCTATATTCGCTCCGCGCGCGCCTTTGGCCTGAAGCCGAGCAAAGTGGTCTTTGGCTATGCGCTTCGTGTGGCGATTTTGCCCACCATCACGCTGATTGGCATGGGCTTTGGCGGCCTGATCTCGGCCACCGTTTTTGCCGAGATCATTTTCTCCAGACCCGGTATCGGCAAACTGATCTTCGACTCGGTGACAGACCGTAACTTCCCGGTGGTGCAAGGCGCCGTTTTGGTCGCGACGGTTCTCTACATCCTCATCGTCCTTCTTTCCGACCTCCTGATTGCGACCTTAGATGCCCGTGTCCGTGAATCCTTCTGATCCCAAAACCGGTCCCGGTGTTGCAGGCGCTTCCATTCCTCCTGTGGAAGAAGACAACATGCGTGAATCTGCCGGACGTGAGCGCCGGGAGAAGCTGAAACAGTTTCTCACCAACTGGCAGGCGGTGATTGGCCTGATCCTGGTCATCGGCTTTTTCGTAAGCGCAATCTTTGCCCATTGGTTGGCCCCCTATGACCCCAATGCCATGGATATCCCCGCGCGCCTTTCCGGGCCAACGCTGACGCATTTGGCCGGAACGGATCAACTGGGTCGCGACACCTTTTCGCGGATCATGTTTGGTGGACAGGTGGCCCTGAAAATCGCCGCGATCGGTGTGTCGGTTTCGCTGACAGTGGGCCTCATCCTCGGTATGTTTTCGGGCTTTGGGCCACGTTGGCTGGACCATCTGCTGCTTCTGATCTTCGATACGGTTCGCGCCTTTCCGACCATAGTTCTGGCGCTGGCAACCGTCGCGCTCACCGGCCCCAGCCTTGGCGTGGTGCTGACCATCGTCATCGTCACCTCGATCCCCAGCTATGCCCGCGTGGCGCGCACAGCGACCCTTGCGCTGCGCAATACGGATTTCATTGTTGCTGAGCGCTCGCTTGGGGCAGGGTTCGCCCGCATCCTCTTGCATCATGTCATGCCCAATGTGGTTGGCCCCTTGCTGATCCTCGCGGCGATGGATGTTCCTGTCGTCGTCACCGTGGAAGCCGGCCTGAGCTTCATTGGTCTTGGTGTTTTGCCGCCGACGGCCAGCTGGGGCACGATTTTGAATGAAGGGTCCTTTCTCTTTCGTTTGGTACGACGCGCGGAAGCGTCAATGCCCTGCACGAGGTCAGTTTCCCTGTCCGCAAGGGCCGTATCATCGGCATTGTGGGCGAAAGCGGATCCGGCAAAAGCACCATATTGTGGTCCATTCTCGGGCTTTTGGCCGGGAATGCCGAAGTCACGGATGGAGAGATCCTTTTTGAGGATCGCGACATGCTGAAATTGTCTGAGGCCGGGCTTCGTTCCGCGCGTGGAGAAGAGATCAGCGTCGTTTTTCAGGATCCGATGACGTCTCAGATCCCGGTTCTAACCTATGCGCGGCAGATGTTTGACATCCTCTATCGCCGTCCGAACATGTCGCGCGAAGAAAAGCGCTCGGCGGCCATCGATATGCTGAAGCGCGTCGGGATTCCTGACCCCGAGACGCGGGTCGATCAATATCCGCACCAGTTTTCAGGCGGGATGCGGCAGCGCGCCGGAATTGGTATGGCCCTGCTGACCGGCCCCAAGCTTCTTCTCGCTGACGAGCCGACAACCGCTCTGGATGTCACGATGGAAGAGCAGATGATCCATCTGCTGAAGGATCTGCAGAGCGAATTTGGCGCAACAATCGTGGTCGTGTCGCATAATCTCGGGTTGATCGCGGAACTCTGCGACGATGTGGTCGTGATGTATGCCGGTGAAGTTGTTGAGGCTGGCGAGGTTCGCGACATTTTCCACAATGCCCGCCATCCCTATACCCGTGCCCTTCTGGAATGCGACCCTGCACGTGTAGAGGGCGTGACCCGGCGCTTGCCCGTGATCCCCGGCGACATTCCGGACCTGACCCGTCCGCGAAAAGGCTGCATTTATGCGCCGCGTTGCCAGCGCGCATTGCCAATATGCGCCGAGGTCGAGCCCGAGGCCGAAGGCTCGCAGGACAGCCGGTTTGCCAAATGCCACCTTCTGGGCGGGCCGAATGCCGACCCAAGCTGGCCACCACCTGCCGATGAACTGACCGTTGGTGGGGGCGAAGCTTCTTTGCCTGCGCGCCCTGAAAAGGGAACATCCCCGCTTTTGGACGTTCGTGATCTCAATGTGCGCTTTCCAACGATGGGACCGCTTCGCGCACGCTTGCATGGTGTGTCCGACCCCTTTGTCGATGCCGTGCTCGATGT
>JARRIY010000171.1:0-6419 GCA_037379985.1 Maritimibacter sp. | reverse complement strand
GGTCGCGCAATTTGGCGCAGTGAGTTCAACGAAAAGGACGCAGCAAGATGCCGGATAACCGCCCGATCCGCCTTTGCAGAAACGCTGGCCTGGATGGTTTAGCCTCGCTTCTGCTATGGCTCGACGTGGCGCCGAATGGGCGAATTCTCGATCTGGACCCGTCCGCACGGCCTTTCGTGGAAGACGTTGCCCGACAAAGCGATGTCTTTCTGATTAAGCCGGAACGGGCCTTCTTGACTGCACTTCGGGATGCCGATCATCCAGCAGATCCTGTGCCGACCGTCCTATATCCCGAAGGCGTCGGAACACGGACGCTGCGGCAGGTGAATGTTCTTCCGTTCCGTCCAGGGCGCATCCGGATTGTGCTTTTCGCTGAACCGCATCAAGAGCCGCCCCCTGTCGCGCCACCGCACCTGACACCGCGCGAGCGCGCTGTTTTGGGCCTGCTCGCCGCTGGCCTTCGACGTGACCGGATCGCGTGGGAGCTTAATATCTCCCTGCCCACGGTCGACATGCATGCGCGCAACCTGCGCCAGAAGTTAAACGCGCTCACCACGTCGGCAGCCGTCGCCAACGCAGCGCGGTATGGGATAATCCAGAGGTGATCTCGATGCACCGTGTCGCCCTGTCAATCAGCACATATAGCAGCCCGCAAAGCAATCCGGCTGCGCAAATCACAAAACACGGATCGCAACGCGAATTTCTGACCTGGCCGGATTGGATGCTCAATGCGCCGGGCGAACGCCGAATCGCAGGCCACCTTCTCAATCGAATGCCACTTCATCTACCAACCTTAGACCACCTCATTTCAAACCGTGCCCCAAGGTCTTAAATATTCACTGCCATCGTCGGACTGGCGGAGAATTGTGCGACTGGTGAAACCGTTTGCACTCCGGTTTGTCCTGAAACAACTGGTCGATGGTCGCGCCACACGCCCAAAAGATCCCTTTAAAAACAAAGCGCAAACGAAACGAGAAAGCGAATATTTTTTCAGTTCCCACTTGTTGAACGGCTTCTCACTTCATGCGGAAAACTGATTTTATCTTTTAAAATCTGGCTGGTACCCGAGGTCGGACTCGAACCGACAAGATGTTGCCATCGGGGGATTTTGAATCCCCTGGTACCCGAGGTCGGACTCGAACCGACAAGATGTTGCCATCGGGGGATTTTGAATCCCCTGCGTCTACCAATTCCGCCACTCGGGCCTGCCCCTCATCTATAACCGGCTTTTGCCAGCGTCAATCGCCCTTGCGGCTTGACCCGGACAAGTTCCCATGCTGCAAAGCCGCATCGTTACGGGGATTGGGATCAGGGCTGGGATATGCTGCGCAAAGTTTACGATTGGACCCTTCATCTGGCCGAAAGCCGTCATGCACTTTGGGCTCTGGCTTTCGTGGCCTTTGTCGAAAGCTCGGTCTTCCCGATCCCGCCCGACATCATCATGATCCCGCTGATTATCGCCCGCCCCAACCGCGCCTTTACCATCGCCACAGTGGCGCTGGTGGCCTCGGTGCTGGGCGGCATTCTGGGCTATTTCATCGGCTGGGGCCTGTATGAAAGCGTCGGCAAGCCGGTGCTGGAATTTTACGGCAAGGCCGATGCGATGGAAGCCTTCAACGCCAAATTCAACGAATACGGTGCCTGGGCGGTGCTGATCGCCGGGGTGACGCCCTTCCCCTATAAGGTGATCACCATCCTTTCCGGCGTCACGCAGCTGAATTTCACCGTGTTCATGCTCGCCTCTGTCGTAGCCCGCGGCCTGCGCTTTTTCGTCGTCGCCGCGCTCCTGTGGAAATTCGGCGCACCAATTCGTGATTTCATTGAACGGCGGCTGGGCTTGATGTTCACCCTCTTCGTGATACTTCTCGCCGGTGGCTTCTACGTGGTGAAATACCTGTGAAAAATCTGACCTCCCGACAGCTCATCCTGCTCCTGACACTGGCCTCGACCACGCTGATCGTCGGTGCCTGGATTTTTCAATTGCGCGGCTACGCCCCTTGCGAGCTCTGCCTGTGGCAACGCAAACCGCATTACGCCGCCATCGTGATCGGCGCCGTGGCGCTGCTGACCCGCCAACGCTGGCTGGCCTGGCCCGGCGCAGCGGCGCTGGCCGCGACCTCGGCGATTGGCTTTTATCACAGCGGCGTTGAGCGCAAATGGTGGCCCGGCCCCGATACCTGCACCGGCGGTGGCGATATTGGCGGGATGAGCGCCGATGACATGCTGGCGCAATTGCAATCCACCCCGGTGGTGATGTGCGACGTTATCCCCTGGCGGCTGTCGGATCTGATCCCGTGGGATCTGCTCGACATCACCATGGCGAATTTCAATGCCATCGGCTCGCTGGTGCTGGTCTTTGTCTGGATCGCCGCCGCCCGCCGGGCTTAATCGACCAAGCCTCTCGCACAGGGCGCAAGCGCCCTACCCTTGCTTGCGCAGGATCTGCCTGAGGATCCCGTGCAGCCGCGCCACGTCCTGCGTGGTCAGCCCAAGCCGCGACCACATATTGCGCAGCACCAGCTTCATGCTCGCCGCCTTGGCCTCGGGGAAAAAGAACCCGGCCTTGTCCAGCTCCACCTCATAGTGATCGGCGAGCTTTTCCACCTCGATGGCACTGGCCATATCGGTATTGGCCTGCACCTCATGCACCACCTCGCCCGCATAGCGGCGGTATTCATAGCTCATAAGCAGCACCGATTGCGCCAGATTGAGCGAGGCGAATTCCGGGTTCACCGGCACGGTGATGATCGCATTGGCGCGCACGAGGTCGTCATTTTCCAGCCCGGTTCGTTCCGGGCCAAACAGCACCGCCACCTTTTTGCCCGCCGCGATCAGCCCATGCGCCTCTTTCATCGCATGTTCGGGGCTCAGCACCGGCTTCGCCAGCTCGCGCCCGCGCGCCGTGGTGGCATAGACATAATCGCAATCCGCCACTGCATCCGCGACATCATCAAACAGCCCGGCATTATCGAGCAGCCGTCCGGCACCCGAGGCCATCGCTCCGGCTTTCGGGTTCGGCCAGCCATCGCGCGGCGCAACCAGCCGCATCCGATCCTGCCCGAAATTCAGCATCGCCCGCGCTGCCGCCCCGATATTTTCGCCCATTTGCGGGCGCACCAGCACGAAAGCGGGCAGCGGTCCTGGCGTGTTTTCGGTCATCTTGCAGCGCTCCATTGTCTTCGGGCGGGTGATACGCCGCATGGCGCGCGAAACGCAAGGCGCACGCAGGTGTTTCGGCATGTAGCCAAGCCCGGCAAAACCCGCTAATGAGCCGGAAACCGGATCAGGAGCCGACCCATGGATCATGAAGAGCTGCCGCAACTCTATCTTGTGACCCCGCCCGAGATTGATCTCGACACCTATCCCGCGCTGCTGGGCCAGGTGCTGGACGCCGCCGATATCGCCTGTATCCGGCTGGATCTGGCCACCCGCGACGAAGACCGGATCTCCCGTGCGGCCGATACCTGCCGCGAAGTGGCCCATGCCCGCGATATCGCCATCGTGATCACCGATCACGTGCTGATGGTCGAGCGGCTGGGGCTGGACGGGGTGCATTTCTCCGACGGTGCCCGCCATGTGCGCATGGCCCGTAAGGATCTGGGCGCTGACGCCATTGTCGGGGCTTACTGCGGCAATTCCCGCCATGACGGCATGAATGCCGGTGAACACGGGGCCGATTACATTTCCTTCGGTCCGGTTGGCGCCAGCCAGCTTGGCGATGGCTCTCTGGCCGAGGCCGAGCTGTTTCAGTGGTGGAGCGAAATGATCGAAGTGCCGGTCGTGGCCGAAGGCGGCTTTGACGAAGCGCTGGTGCGTCAGCTTTCCCCGATTGCCGATTTTCTGGCCTTTGGCGAGGAAATCTGGTTGGCGGAAGACCCAGCCGCGGTCCTGAAAACCCTCGCCGCCGCACGCAGCGCCTAAGGCGGTCGGTTTCCGCATCGACACAAAAAATGAGGGCGGCGACCGGACCGCAGGGTGGGCGAGTAGCGCCCGCCCCGTGGGGGCGGTTCGGGCGCTGCCCGGCGGTTCCCACCGGGCGAAACGACGGAACCTCCTGATGCGGTACTCGTCACCAGCGTCGTAAATCGTTTATTCCTCTCCAATCCCCCTCTCCGCCTCTTGGCATTCGCCCCCCGAGGCCATAGAAACCAATGGGCAAATTCCGGGAGAGGGCGCTTCATGTCGAAACGCAGAAACAAGATCGCAAACACCGCCGTCTGGATTCTGATGGCTTTGGTACTGGTTGGGATCATCGGCTTTGGCCGTTATAATTTCGGCAGCTCGTCGCAAGCGATCGGCACGGTCGGGGAAACCGAAATCGACGCCAACCGCTATTTCCGCGAGGTGAATGCGCAGCTCAATTCGATCTCCCAGCAGATGGGGCAATCGCTGACCTTCCAGCAAGCGCAACTGTTCGGCATCGACCAGATGGCGCTGCAAACCGTGATCAAACAAGTCTCGCTGGAAAACGAAACCGCGCGGCTTGGCCTCTCGGTGGGCGATGCCCAACTCGCCAGCCGCATCCGCGACATTTCCGCCTTTGCCGGTGCCGATGGCAATTTCAACCGCGACACCTATGATTTCGTGCTGGCGCAATCCGGGCTGAAGCCCCGCGATTTTGAAGAAAGCCTGCGCTCGGAAGTGGCCCGCACCATCCTGCAAAGCGCGGTGATGGCCGGTGTCTCCACCCCGGCCAGCTATGCCGACACGCTGTTTGGCTGGGCCCGCGAGCAGCGCGATTTCACCTGGGCAAAGGTCGATGCCAGCCAGCTTGATGCGCCGGTCGGCCAGCCCGATGCCGAGGCTCTGCAAGCCTATTACGACGCCCATAGCGCCGATTTCACCCTGCCCGAGACCAAACAGATCACCTATTTCTGGCTCAGCCCGGAAGATGTGCTTGATCAGGTCGAGGTGACCGACGAGGCCCTGCGCGCCGCCTATGACGAGCGCATCGAAGAATACCGCGTGCCGGAAAAACGTCTGGTCGAACGTCTGGTGTTCTCGGATGCCGATGCCGCACAAGCGGCTGCGGATGCCATTGCCGCTGGCACGAGCACCTTTGAAGCGCTGGTCGCGGATCGTGGTCTGAAACTGGCCGATGTCGATCTGGGCGATGTTACCGAGGCCGATCTTGGCGATGCCGGTGCCACCGTCTTTGCCCTTGCCGAACCGGGTGTTGCCGGACCGGCAGACAGCGATCTCGGCCCGGCGATTTTCCGCGTCAACGCGATCATCGCGGCGCAGGAAACCAGCTTTGACGACGCCAAGGCGCAACTGCGCGACGAGCTTGCCTATGATGACGCCCGCGCGCTTCTGGCCGGTCGCATGACCGCGCTGGATGACGAGCTGGCGGGTGGCTCAACTCTGGAAGATCTGGCCACCGAAGAAGGCGTCGATCTCGGCCATATCGGCTGGACCGGCAGCGAACGCGAAGATATCGCCGCCTTTGACGGGTTCCGCAGCGCCGCGAATAAGGTGACCGAAGACGATTACCCGGCGATTGACGTGCTGTCCGATGGTGGCCTCTACGCGATGCGGCTTGACGAGATCACCGCCCCGCGCCTGCAAGAGCTGGACGAGGTCCGCGCCGATGCCATCACCGGCTGGCAAATGGAAGAAACCCAGCGCCAGCTTGTGGCCAAAGCCGAAACCCTGCTCGGGCAGTTTGAGGGTGGCGAAAGCCCGTCGAGCCTTGGTCTGACCGAAGTGGCTGAAACCGGCCGCGAGCGCAGCAGCACAATCGATGGCACCCCGCCCGCGCTGGTCGCCAAAGCCTTTGAGCTTGCCCCCGGTGACTGGGCCGTTGTCGAAGATGCCGATGGGGCTCTGGTGCTGCGGCTCGATGCTATTCACCCCGCCGATCAGACCAGCGCCGATGCCGAAGCCGCCAAGCTCAGCTTCCGTCAGCAAACCGCCCAAGCGGTGGCACAGGATCTGGAAGATGCCTTTGCCTCGGCAATTGAAGCTCAGGCCGGTGTGGCGCTCGATCAGGCGATGATCAACGCGGTCAATTCGCAATTCCAGTGAGGTAGACGTGGCCCTGACCCCTTCCTTTGAAGCCTTTGAAAAAGCCTGGAATGCCGGGCAGAATCAGGTTGTCTACACCCGGCTGGCCGCCGATCTCGACACGCCGGTCTCGTTGATGCTGAAACTCTCCGAGGCGCGCAAAAACAGCTTTATGCTGGAAAGTGTGACCGGCGGCGAAGTGCGCGGACGGCATTCGATCATCGGCATGAAACCCGATCTGATCTGGGAATGCCGGGGCACCACGTCGCGGATCAACCGGCAGGCGCGCTATGATGGCGAAGCTTGGGAAGATATGGAAGCGGCCCCTCTGACCGCCCTGCGTCAGGTTCTGGCCGAAAGCCAGATCGACCTGCCCGATGATCTGCCCGCTGCCTCGGCGGGGCTGTTTGGCT
>JARRIY010000170.1:0-5314 GCA_037379985.1 Maritimibacter sp. | reverse complement strand
AGCGCGGGATTTTTCCCCTTGCCGATCGGCTTCACCATCTGCGCATGTATGGCTGGCCCTCCCAAGTCGGGGCCGCCGGGTTTGCCTCGTGCATCCTCCCCACGCCGGGCAAAACCCACCGCATTATGCCCCTTGAAGCCCGCCGCAGCCGCGCCTTACATGTCGACATGTTCCGATTTTCCGCCTCCCATATTGCCCTGACACTGGGCCTGATCCTGCTGGGCGGCATCAGCGGCGCGCTTTGTGCCTGGATCGGGCTGCCCTTGCCCTATCTGCTCGGACCGATGCTTGGGACCGGGCTGATCGTGGGGGCGATGCAGCATCGTTTCCCCGACGGCTATGTCTTCCCGATGAAGCTGCGCATGGTGTTCATCGGCGCGATTGGCGCGATGATCGGCGCACGTTTCACGCCGGAGATCCTTGCCATGCTGCCGCGCATGGCGATCTCTATCCCGGTGCTGATCATTGTGGTCGGCGTGGTGCATTGGCTGAATGTGATTATTTTCCAGCGGCTTGGCGGGATCGACCGGGTGACGGCCTATTATTCGGGTGCGCCGGGCGGGATGTATGCGTCGCTGATCTTTGGCGAGCAGGCCGGGGCCGATCTGCCCATGCTGACGCTGCTGCAATTCCTGCGGGTCATCGCGGTTGTCACCATCGTGCCCTTCGCCATGTCGCTTTGGGAAGGACATCTGGTTGGCTCGGCGGCCGGGCTGAGTTTTGGCAGCGCCCATGGCGATCTGATCAGCCTGCCAATTCTTCTGGCGATCTCGGTGCTGGGCGTTGTGCTGGGTGAGCGGTTGAAACTGCCTGCAGCCCAGCTTGTCGGCCCGCTTTTTCTGGCTGCGCTGGTCACGCTGACCGGGATTACGGTGATCTCCCCACCGGAATGGGTGCTGCCCGCCGCGCAGGTGGTGGTGGGCGTGGCGCTGGGGATGCGTTTTACTGGGATGACCGGGCGGTTGATGCTGAAAGCAACGGCGCTGTCGCTCGTTTCGGTGACGGTGATGATGCTGGTCGGGGTGATCGCGGCGATCATCGTGACGCAAATCACCGGCTTGCCCACAGATATGCTCGCCGTGGCCTATGCGCCCGGCGGGGTGGTGGAGATGAGCCTGATCGGGCTGTCGCTGGCGGCGGAACCGACGATCATCACGCTGCACCATCTGGTGCGGATCCTTGTGGCCATCGGTGAGCTGTCGCTGGCAAACAAGCTGGGCTGGATGCAACCGAAAGACTAGGGGCAGGGCATCCTCAAGGCTGCGCGCGTCGCCCCCACCGACGCAATTCTGCAGGTCCCAGTCCGGTGTCCGGGGCAGGGGCTCATAATAGGGCGATAGGGCTGCGCATGACCGTGGTTGGCGCATAGGCTTGTCCGGTCTTCCATTTATGGTGACGGTGTCTCCCTGCATATAGCGTCGCGCCTGTGGCGGTGTTGCGCAGGACCACCACGCCAGAGGCGTACCATCTATCATTGGCGCACCTCTGGTGCGACGAGGCGGTCATGCGCAGCCCGGGCAGTTTTCGCTGCTATTCCTGGCGACCCAGCCAAGCGCCTTTACGCCTCTCAGCCGCATCCACCTACCGGTTTGCGTCGATCCAGCGCGACATCAGCCCGGCATCGCGGAAGCATTCATCGGGGATCGCCCGGCGTTTGATCCGCGCGATCTTTTCGGCATAGGCCACCTGTTTTGAACTCGCGCCGCCACCGCCGCCGGACTTGACCTTATGCGCGTCGATCCAGCGCGACAGGGCCCGGCGATCTTCCCTCTCCGTGCGCGGAATGGCCATATCGAGCCGCCGGGCAATCTGGCGGGCATAATCGAGCTGCTTCTGCGTCGGCGGCAGGGCAAGCGTTTCATATCCAGTCTCATACATCGGCACTCCCCCGTATGAGAACAAAGATAGAACATGTGTCGGGAAAAATCAAGATACCCGGTTTGGTGGCGCGCGCGGGGTGCCTGCGGCATCGGCTTCTGAGCCATAATCTGCTGAAATTCTGTGGTCGGTCGCGGTGTGAGTTGAGAGGCCCGAGAGAAAGACCGGACACCGCGCCAAATGCAGGTATTCTACCGCATATCGGGTGTGGAATTATGAACGGACCGGTCTGTCACCGTGGCAACGGGCCATATAGCACCCGTTTTCATTCGAAACGAGCCTGCGGAAAGTTATGGTTTTGCCAGAACTCTCACCTAAGCTCGCATCGTCAGGCTGATAGGGCTGGGATGGGGTTCAGGCGCCGTAATGGCGCTCTTGCACAGTCGCATTGCCGCCCCCCCTGGGCAGGGTCACGACCTCAATCTCGCCAAACTGCACCGGCGGTTTGCCGGGGATGCCCAGCTCCAGATAGAGAAAGCCGAGATTCTCCTGATTGCCCGCCCAGACCACGGTTTTCCCCGGGTAGCGGGTCAGCAGGTCGGTGCCCGCCCCGAGCGCAGTGCGGGTGTGGATCGTGAGGCCCCGGGCTTTGGCCAGCGGCGTGACCGTGTCGATATTGCGCTGCCGAGGTGTGCACCAGATCGCGTCAATCGGCAGATCGGCCAGGGCTTCGGGCAACATCGCCGCCCGCGCCACGCCAGCCTCATTCAGCGGCGAAAAGGTTCGGTCGGCATGGCGCAGCACGATGAGCCTGCCATAGAGCCCCTCCGGGCGCATCGAGGCGCAGCCGGTCAGGGCAGCGGCGGAGGAGAGGGCTAGAAACTGGCGGCGGTTCATCATGGTTTTTTTATCCGAATGGTCCGGGAGGTTAGGGGGCAGATTAGGGAGGTGCGGAGGGGGCGGCAAGCCCCCGGGGAAGGGCGCCCATCTGCATAATCTGTGGCGGCTCGGTCACGGCGGGCGTGGTTTGTGAGGCGCGGCAGACCATGGCGGCTCGCATTGCGCCCGCCTGCCGGGCTATGTTTGGCGAAACAGAAATCAGGGGGGCAGGATGCGCGCGACACAGATGATCAGGGCGGGGCTGACGGCGATTGCCCTACTGGCTACAAACGCCGCGACTGCGCAGGAAAGCTATCAATTTCAATGGCCTGACAACCCGTTTGCACCGACCCTGTCGGATGATCTGTTTGCCCCCACCAATGAAAGCCGGTTCAACAAAGCCGGGCGGGTTTTGGTGGAAAGCCTCGGTGGCATCGATCATGAGATGTTTCAGATCGCCAGTTACCCGCTGCGCGACCCGGCGACTTTTGGCGCTTTCGCGCTTGGGATCGGTGGGTTGATGCTGGTCGACCGGCAGACGACCACAGCCTATCAGGAGGTTTTTCCACCGATCGGTGAGCAATACGACCTGCCGCGCCTGACCAAGATCGGCCTTCTGACCGCCGATGAGGAATGGACGGCAGCGGCGATGCTGGGCACCTATGCTTATGGGATTGCGGCCAATGATGAGCGCGCCCAGGTGGCGGCGCTGCTGTCGGCCAAGGCGGTGGCCTATTCCTACCTCACCTCGCATATCATCCTGAAAGCGGCTCTGGGGCGCAAACGGCCGGTCAAGGATCTGGCCGGGCATAGTGGCGACGCGGGCGTCTATACCACCGAACCCTTTGATTTCTTTAACTGGAACGGCATCCACCTGAATTCCACCGCAGCGGCGACGGGGATGCCCTCCTATCACTTCACCATGTATTTCGCCACGGCGCGGGTCTATTCCGGGGTCTATGACAATTACCTGATCCCCTATGCGCTGGCAGGGGCCTTGGCGCTGCAATCGGCAGAAGGTCATAACCATTGGGTGAGCGACATGGTAGCAGGCGCGCTGATCGGCACCGGGATCGGCAATGTGGTGCTGAACTCCTATGAAGACCGCAAGCGTGAGAGCCTCGGTACCTTCACCCCCATGGTCAGCTCCGAAGGCGTGGGTTTGAACTGGCAGATGAGTTTCTGACCTTTCAACGCTAACGGGCGTTCGGCGGGGTAGGAAGCTGAATTTGCTGTGAAATGCCGGTCTGCGCGGCGTCGGCATTGTGTCGGCAAAACGTATGGCAAATGCAGCGGCGATACGGCGTTAACGGCTTACTGCGAGGCGGGGCGCATGACCCGGAAATCCTCACCCGGATGTGTCACCCGTTTCTGTGAGTGCAGGGATTGTAGGTCGGGCTTCAGCCCGACAAGACAGATGCCGCCGGGCTGAAGCCCTGCATACCGAGGGGGCGTATTTCGGGGCGGTGCGGGCAGGATCAAAGCGGGTAACGCGGCTTGGCATTTTGCTGCGGATATGGAAGGTGATTGGAACTGAAAATCCATTTCATTCGACCTCTATTCGCGCGTTTCAGAAAGCTATGTCCGTTGAGCGAGTTATTGACACAAACCGGCCTCATCGGCTTTTTCCGGCGGCATCCAAGCTATGCCATCCTGACCTTTGCCCAGACGCTCAGCATCATTGGCAGCGCGCTGACCACATTGGTCGTCTACAGCGTGATCGAGGGCAGCGACACCAGCGTGATGACCTATGCGATGGTCTATGTGTTCAGCGTGACGCCGGGGGTGGTTATTGCGCATTTCTCGCATCTCTACCGGCACTGGTTTTCCATTGGCGGAGCGTTGATTACCTCGACCGTTTTCTCGGCTTTTGCGCTGTCCCTGACATGGCTCGGATACCGGTCTGAGATCCTTGGCCTGCTCTTGTGCAGCGAGCTTGGCCTATCGCTGGTTGCCGGGTTTCTGGCGGCCTATAATTCGCTCTATGACAAGATGAACTTTGCCGAGGAGGAGCTGGAAGCGCTGACCTCGGTCGATACCATCACCTTTGGCGCGCAGACCATTCTCGGGCTGATGCTGGGAACGTTCCTGCTTGTTGTGATCGACCCGTTGGCGCTGATCGAAGTGGATGCGGTCACGTTCCTTCTGGCCCTTGCGATCTTTGTCTCGCTGAACGCCCTCTACCGGCCCAAATTTGCGCATCGCCCGCCCCGGCAGGAGGCCCCGACGGCGATCAAAGACCTGACCGAGTTGCAACGGCGCCTGTTCTGGATCGGGCCCATTCTGGCGGCTTTTGGTGGATCGCTGATGGCACTGGGCCCGGCGATGATCGACGCGAAAGGCTTTGGGCAATACCCTGTTTTCACGACACTTTCCCCGGTCTTGCTGTTTCTGGTGGTGCGCGCGCTCGGGCAGTTGACTGGTCCGGTGATCGCACGGCGCGTTGACCTCGAAAGACTGGCGGAGCAAAGCTATCTGCTGCCGGTCAGCCTGATTATCTATTGCGGGCTCTACGGCATTATATGGCGTAGCGGCTCTGTCTTCGTGACCTATGGAACCACCTTCGCGGCGCATATCGTTTCAAACATCGTCTTTATCGTCGCCTATTACGGCAACC
>JARRIY010000169.1:0-5342 GCA_037379985.1 Maritimibacter sp. | reverse complement strand
CGATCAGGTCGATGCCAATGTCAGCTCTGGCGGTGAAGTGCGGCGGCATTAAGCGACGCGGCAAGAGACGCAGCGCGGGCGCGACGCACATGGGAGCAGGGGCCGCGGCCTAGGCTTTCGCAGCGATCGCGCGGCCTGCGGCGGCGGCGCTGGCCCAGGCCCATTGGAAGTTATAGCCGCCCAGCCAACCGGTCACATCCACCGCTTCGCCGATCACATAGAGGCCGGGCTGCGCCTTGGCCTCCATGGTTTTCGAGGAAAGCCCGGCGGTATCGACGCCGCCCAGCGTGACTTCGGCGGTGCGATAGCCCTCGGTGCCGGTGGGCGTCAGGTGCCAATGGGCAAGGGCATGGGCGATTTCGTCAAGGCGCTTGTCGGATTGATCGGCGAGATTGCCGCTGAGCCCCAGCTCCGGGGCGAGGAAATCAACCAACCGGGCGGGCAGGTGGCGCGCAATTTCGGTGGTGATTGCCCGACGGCCTTCCTGTTGGCGCTGACTGCGCAGCGCGCCTGCAAGGTCCAGCCCCGGGATCAGATTGATCTCAATCTCTTCGCCCTCGCGCCAATAAGAGGAAAGCTGCAACACCGCCGGGCCGGACAAGCCGCGATGGGTGAAGAGCAGTTGCTCGCTGAAGCTGGCGCGGCTGTTCGATAGCGTGGCGGGAGTGGAGAGCCCGGCCAGCGAGGCGAAGCGGTCGCCAAAGGTGAAGGGCACAAGCCCCGGGCGCGGCGGGATGATGCCAAGGCCGAATTGCCGGGCGATGTCATAAGCCAGGCCCGTCGCCCCCATTTTCGGGATTGACTTGCCGCCGGTAGCAAGCACGAGGTTTTCGGCCAGAAATTCACCGCTTCCGGTGGTCACATGAAAACGCCCGCCGCCATGGCCCACGGCGGTGACTTCCGTGTTCAGGCGAAGCTGGGCTCCGGCCTCGCGTGCTTCTGACAGTAGCATGTCGATGATCTGGCTGGCTTTGCCTTCGCAGAACAGCTGGCCGTGCGATCTTTCCTGCCAGGCAATGCCGTGGCGCGAGACCAGCTCGATGAAATCCCATTGCGTGTAGCGCGCCAGCGCGGATTTGACGAAATGCGGATTGTCTGACAGGTAGTTCGCCGCACTCACATCGAGATTGGTGAAATTGCAGCGCCCGCCACCGGAGATGCGCACCTTTTCGGCGGGCTTGGCGGCATGGTCGATGACCACAGTATTGCCGCCCGCATGGGCCGCGCAATGCAGCCCGGCGGCACCGGCGCCGATAATCAGTGTTTTGCAGCTCTCAGACATGCGCCGGATTGAACACGGGGGGCGCGCCTGAGCAAGAGCTATTGCGGGGGCTGGCAAGGCTTTGACGAATTTGCAACATGGACAGATGGGCTTGCCTGCGGCTCAACGCGCCGTTGTAGCTCCGGACAGCCATGCTAGACTTGCCGCGACGGGCACTGTATCACCCGGGGAAAATGCGGAGGTTAGCGCTAACGAACTCAAGCGCTAAAGCCAAAATGGAGAGAATCATGGTTTCGCGTGTTATCCCGGTCGACCCATTTGATCTGGTCATTTTTGGAGGCACTGGCGATCTGGCTCGGCGCAAGATCCTGCCCGGACTCTATCGCCGTTTTCGCGATGAACAGATGCCCGAAACAGCGCGCGTGATCGGGGCGGCGCGGTCGAAGATGGATGTCGCAGGCTATCGCGAATTTGTTGAAGCGGCGCTGCATGAATTCATGCCCGCCGAAAAGCTCGATCAGCCTGGTGTGGATGAGTTTTTGGCGCGGCTCGATTTCGTGACCATTGACGCCACTGGCGAGGCAGGCTGGGAGGAACTGGCCGACAAGACCCGCCCGGAAGTGGTGCAGGCCTTCTATTTCTCGGTTGCTCCGGCGCTGTTTGGCGATATCGCCAAGCGGCTGCATAAACACAAGATTGCCGGGCCTCAGGCGCGGATCGTGGTGGAAAAACCCTTCGGTAAGGACCTGGAAAGCGCGCGCGGGCTGAACCGGACATTGGCGCAGTATTTCGACGAACAGCAGATCTATCGGATTGACCATTATCTGGGCAAGGAAACCGTGCAGAACCTGATGGCGGTGCGCTTTGCCAATATGCTGTTCGAGCCGCTGTGGAAAAACCAGTATATCGACCATGTGCAGATCACCGTGGCCGAAACCGTTGGTGTTGGCGGGCGCGGGGCCTATTACGACACGTCCGGCGCGATGCGCGATATGGTGCAGAACCACCTGATGCAGCTGCTCTGCCTGATCGCGATGGAGCCTCCGGCAAAGTTTGACCCCGATGCGGTGCGCGACGAGAAGCTGAAAGTGATCCGGGCGCTGGAGCCGGTGGGGCCGGAAGACATCGTGCGCGGGCAATATCGTGCGGGCGAGGGCAGCCATTCCTATCTGGAGGATTGCGAGAACCCCGACAGCCGCACCGAAAGCTTTGTGGCGATGAAACTGGGCATTGCCAACTGGCGCTGGAACGGCACGCCCTTCTATCTGCGTACCGGCAAGCGGATGAAAAACCGGATGAGCGAGATCGTTGTGCGCTTCAAGGAGCCGCCGCATTCGATCTTTGGGCCGGAGAGCGGCCAGAGCGCCAATGAGCTGGTCATCCGGTTGCAGCCGAATGAGGGCATGGATCTGACCGTGACCATCAAGGAGCCGGGGCCGGGTGGCATGCGGCTGATGGATGTGCCGCTGGATATGAGCTTTGCCGAAGCCTTTGGCGACGAGGCCGAAAGCGCGCCTGACGCCTATGAACGGCTGATCATGGATGTGATCCGGGGCAACCAGACGTTGTTTATGCGCGGCGACGAGGTGGAAGCCGCCTGGGCCTGGACCGATCCGATCATTCAGGGCTGGGAAGCGCGGGAAGATCGGCCGATGGGCTATGATACCGGATCGACTGGGCCGGAAGAAGCGCTTATCCTGATGCACAGGGATGGGCGTCGCTGGAAGGATATCAGTCAATGAAGCTGATCGAATATACCGATAGTGACCTGATGTGGCTGGCGCTGGCCGATAATATCGCGGGCGAGCTGAACCGGGCCCTGATGATGCATGACCGCGCCACGCTGGCGGTGCCGGGTGGCACCACGCCGGGGCCGGCTTTCGATGTGCTCTCGGCGATCCGTCTGCCTTGGGAGCGCGTCGATGTGCTGCTGACCGATGAACGCTGGGTGCCGGAGGATAGCCCGCGTTCCAATGCCCGGCTGCTGCGCGAGCGGTTTCTGGTGGATGCGGCGGCAGCGGCGAATTTCATGCCCTATTATCGCGAGGGCGAAAGCCCGGATCAGGCGATCTCGGAAATCGCGGGCGAGATCCGTGCGCTGTGCCCGCTTAGCATCGTTCTGCTCGGCATGGGCGAGGACATGCATACGGCCAGCCTGTTTCCGGGGGCGGACAACCTGAAAGCGGCGCTGAAGGATGGCGCGCCTGCGCTGATGCCGATGCGTGCGCCGGGGGCGGAAGAGCCGCGGGTGAGCCTGAGCGCCGAAGCGCTGAACGGGGCGATGAGCAAGCATCTGGTTATTCTGGGTGACGCCAAACTTGATGCCCTGAAACGCGCCGAAGAGATTGACGATCCGATGCGGGCACCGGTATCTGCGGTACTAGATGGCCTGACTGTGCATTGGGCAAAAAAATAATTCGAGGGATTGGGAATGGTTTGGAATGATCTGAAAGCGCATCGTCGCGGTCAGCGTGACCTGCGTATCGAAGACCTGTTTGCTGATCAGCAGCGTGCGGGGCAGTTTTCGGTGAATGCCGACGGGCTGCTGTTCGATTATTCGAAAACCATGATCGACGACGAAGCGCGGGCGCTGCTGATGCGGCTGGCCGACGGGGCTGGTCTGGCTGAGCGGCGCGAGGCGATGTTTTCCGGCGCGAAAATCAATGAAACCGAGGGCCGGGCGGTGCTGCATACGGCGCTGCGCGATCCCGGGCCGGAGCCGGTGCTGGTTGACGGGGAAGATGTGCTGCCCGGCGTACACGACACGCTGAAGCGGATGGAAGATTTTGCCGAAGGGCTGCGGACCGGCAAGGTGCGCCCCTCGCGTGGCGGGCGCTTTACCGATGTGGTGAATATCGGCATTGGCGGGTCGGATCTGGGCCCGGTGATGGCGACACTGGCGCTGGCGCCCTATCATGACGGGCCGCGTCTGCATTACGTCTCGAATGTAGATGGCGCGCATATCCATGACGTGCTGAAAGCGCTCGATCCGGCCACGACGCTGATCGTGGTGGCCTCGAAAACCTTCACCACCATCGAAACCATGACCAACGCCGCCACCGCGCGCGACTGGGTGGTCAGCTCGGAAGGGGCCGAAGGGGTTGGGCGGCATTTCGCGGCGCTGTCTTCGGCTGTCGACAAGACCACGGCCTGGGGGATCGACCCGAGCCGGGTGTTTGGGTTCGAAGACTGGGTTGGCGGGCGCTATTCGCTCTGGGGGCCGATTGGTCTGGGCGTGATGATCGCTGTGGGCGCGAAGAATTTCCGCGAGATGCTGGCGGGCGGCAACGCCATGGACAAACATTTCCGCGAAGCCGAAGGCTCGGCGAATATGCCGCTGATGCTGGCGCTGGTCGGCATCTGGCATCACCAGATCTGCGGCTATCCCACCCGCGCCGTGCTGCCTTATGAACAGCGGCTGCTGCGGCTGCCTGCCTATCTGCAACAGCTTGAGATGGAATCGAACGGCAAGCGCGTGTCGATGGACGGGGCCGGGCTGGCGGAAGCGTCCGGGCCCATCGTTTGGGGCGAGCCGGGCACCAATGGCCAGCATGCCTTTTATCAGCTGATCCATCAGGGCACCGGGGTTGTGCCCTGTGAATTCATGGTGGGCGCCGAAGGGCATGAGCCTGATTTGGCGCATCAGCACCGGCTTCTGGTGGCGAATTGTCTGGCGCAATCGGAAGCCCTGATGCATGGCCGCTCGATTGAGGTGGCGCGCGGGCTGATGGCGGCAAAGGGGCTGGAAGGCGATGAGCTGGAACGTCAGGCGCGCCATCGGGTCTTCCCGGGCAACCGGCCTTCGACCACCTTGGCCTATCCGAAACTCACCCCCTATGTGCTCGGCCAGATCATCGCGCTTTACGAACACCGGGTGTTTGTCGAAGGCGTGATCCTGGGCATCAACTCGTTCGACCAATGGGGCGTTGAGCTGGGCAAAGAGCTGGCTGTGGCGCTGGAGCCGATTGTGGCGGGCGAGCAGGGCACTGAGGGCAAGGATGGCTCGACGGCGCAGCTCGTGAGCTATGTGCAGGAATTCTCGGGAGAGTAAGGCGCGGTTCAGCGCTTCGTAGCCTACCCCTTAAAGGGGGTGGGCTATTTTTTTGTGTGCCGTGTGCCG
>JARRIY010000168.1:0-5428 GCA_037379985.1 Maritimibacter sp. | reverse complement strand
GCGGCTTCCAGTGCCGCGCGGTAGGCGGTGCCGGAATCGCGCAGCGGATCGTTTTCGGCCACGGCGAGGACGGTGGGGGGCAGCCCGGCATGGCTCTCGGCCACAAGGGGCGCAACGCGCGGGTCGGTGGTCAGCAGGGCCTCATTCGCTTAGCCGCCGACATACATCCGGTTGACCATGGGCATGCCCTTGGTTTGCAGGATCGGCGCTTCGGCGTTTTCAATCATCGACGGGCGGGTCATATCGAAATCGCAGGCAGGGTAGATCAGCAGTTGCCCCGCCAGCGCCAGCTCACCGCGCAGTTCCAGCGCCACGGCGGCCGCGAGATTGGCGCCCGCGCTGTCACCGCCAATCGAGAGGCGCGACGGGTCGATATCGAGACTGCCCGCATTGGCCGCCACCCAGCGCATCACCGCCGCCACCTGATCATAAGCGGCGGGGAAAGGGTGCTCCGGGCAAAGCGCGTAATCGACGCTGAACACCGTAGCGCCGGACCATGCGGCGAGGCGCGCGGTGATATCCCAATGGGTTTCCGGGCTGCCCTGCATCCAGGCGCCGCCATGCATATAGACCAGCGCGGGCTGGTTGCTGCCAGCGGACGGGCGGAACGCACGCAGACGCACTGGGCCATCGGGGCTGTCGACCCAATGCTCGGCATCGGTGTCGACCCCGTCCGGTGTCGGCAGGCGCATGTTGGCGGCAATCACCTCAAAATGCGCGCGCCGGTCGGCGAGGCTGGCACCGGGGGCAAGCGACGCCCATTCCTGTTGCCAGCGGTCGAGAAAGCCGTTGAGTTCGGGATTCATCATGGGGTGTCCTCCAGGTTGCGGGCATAGGCGAGGATTGCCTCCACCGCCTGCGCCCGCAGGTCGTCCTGCCCCGCCCGTGTAAACAGGGCCGGGCCGAACAGGGCCGAGAAGGTGGGCTTGTTGGAAACGTTGAAGAAGCTCAGCGCCGAGATCTGCCAGTGCATCATCATCGGATCGAGGCCGGGCCGGAAGCAGCCCTGGGCCTGGCCGCGCGCAATGATCCCGGCGAGCTGCGAGATCGCGGCCTCGTTGAGGCTGCGGATCATCTTCGATTGCTTGAGATAGGCGGCGTGATGGATGTTTTCGATCATCACCATGCGAATGAAATCGGGGTTGGCGCGGTGGTGGTCGAAGGTGAACTCCACCAGCTTTGCCAAGGCTTCATCGGGCGGCAGCCCGGCCAAATCGAGCTTGTCTTCGCCGTCGCGCACCTTGGCATAGGCGGCTTCAAGCGCGCGGGCATAGAGCGATTCCTTGTCGCCGAAATAGTAGTAGATCATCCGCTTCGAGGTCGCCGTTTTCGCCGCGATATCGTCAATTCGGGCGCCGGATAATCCGTTCTCCGCGAACTCGCGCATGGCGACGCGAAGAATGTCACGCTGCACGGCTTGTGGATTCTGTTTCCAGCCCTGCGTGGATTTTCGGCTCTTTTTCAGTGGTTTGTCCACAGACGGCCTCCCTGTTCACCCCAGAAATACCACGTTCATTTTTAACCGTATAGTACAAAGTAGTTGACGCAATTAACCAGCCAGTACAATTTTATCCTGCCAGCGACGACTCGTCGTTGGTTGGGAGGAGACATAAAATGGCGCAAAGCCACGTCACAAACACACGGACGGACTCTGCCCGCGATGGGGGACCGTCTGTTCGCGTCGGTCTGATCGGAAACGGCATTCAATTGTCACGCACACCGGCCATGCATCAGGCCGAGGGTGCGGCGCTGGGGCTCGACTATCGCTATGATCTGCTCGACCCGGAAGCGCCCGATGGTCCCACTGGTTCGCTGGAAGAAATCCTGTCCCAAGCCGAGGCGCAGGGATTTGCCGGGCTGAACATCACATTCCCCTTCAAGCGCGAGGTTGTCGGGCTGCTGGATGAGCTGTCCGATGCGGCTGAAAAGATTGGGGCCGTGAACACGGTGGTCTTTGCCGATGGCAAACGCAGGGGCCACAATACCGACTTTTGGGGGTTCTCGGAAAGCCTACGTCTGGGGCTACCGGATGCCCAGAAAACCTGCGTATTGCTGATCGGTGCCGGGGGCGCGGGTGGCGCAGTAGCACATGGGCTGAAATCGCTGGGCGTGTCGCGGCTGCTGGTGGCTGATGCGAGCCTCGCCGCCGCCGAAGCGCTGGCGCGCGACGTGGCAGGCGAGGTGGTGGGCGACATGGCAGCGGCGGCGGCTGAGGCTGACGGGATCGTCAACGCCACCCCCATGGGCATGGCCAAGTTGCCCGGCACCTCGATTGACCCGGGTCTGATCGAGCCGCGCCACTGGGTTGCCGATATCGTTTATTTTCCGCTCGAAACCGAGCTGCTCCGCGCCGCGCGGGCCAAGGGTTGCCGTACGCTCGACGGCGGCGGCATGGCGGTGTTTCAGGCCGTGCGCGCCTTCACGCTTTTCACCGGGCTCACCCCCGATCCGGCGCGGATGCGCGCCACTTTCGATAGTTTCGACTAGAATACGCAACAGGGAGGAAAATCATGCGTTTCGCAATCACCGCGGCCACTGCCGCCATAGCCCTCATGGCCGGTGCGGCCAATGCCGCCGACAAGGTCACACTGATCTATTCGGACACGGTGCCGGAAAACGACATCCGGTCGAAGGTTCTGAACGATGAGTTCGGCGCCTGTCTTGGCGACGAATTCGACTTCCAGGCCCATCACGGCGCCACACTGTTTGCTCAGGGCACCGAACTCACCGCCATGCAGCGCGGCAACCTCGACATGGCCAACCTGGCGATCTTTGATTTCTACAACCAGGTGCCGTCGACCTCAGTGCTCGGCGTGCCGTTCCTGTTCCGCGACTACGCCCACATGCGCGCGGTCTATGACAGCGACGTGCTGGCCGATCTTGAGGCCGAGGTCAGCGACAAGACCAATGTGAAGATCCTCGCCTACCCCTATATCGGGGCGCGCCAGCTCTCCTATGTCGGCGACCGTGAATACATGACCCCGGAAGACCTGAAGGGCGTGAAGATCCGTTTCCCGGGCGGCGAGGGCTGGCAGTTTGTCGGCACCGCGATGGGCGCAACCCCGGTGCCAGTGCCCTTCACCGAAGTCTACACCGCGCTGCAAACCGGCGCGGTTGATGGTCAGGATAACGGCTTCCCGGCCACCCATGGGATGAAGTTCGACGAGATCCTCACCCATATGGGGCTGACCAACCACCTGATCGCCTCCAACGAGTTCACCATCTCGCTGGATAAGTGGAATTCGATGAGTGCAGACCAGCAGGCCACATTGCAGGGCTGCGCCGACCGGTTCGAGGCCGCGCTCGACAAGGTGACGCTGGATCAGGAAGCGGAGCTGAAGCAGACCTTCATCGACGCAGGCATCGACGTTTACACCCCCGACAATGCGGCGTTCCAGAAGCACGTCTATGATGCTTACATGGCGTCGGACTACTCGAAAGACTGGCCCGCCGGGCTCTACGACGCGATCGTCGCGGTCGGTCAGTAAGCCAGCAGGCGAACCATCACCCGGGCGGGCCACGCGCTCGCCCGGGTGCTTAAGGGGAGGGATTGAATGGACAAGCTGATCACCATCCGCGACTGGCTGGCCCGGCGCGCCGAGAACCTGCTGGCGCTCTTGTTGCTGAGTATGTTCGTGACCTTCCTCTTGCAGATCGTGTTCCGTTACGTGTTGTCACTGCCGGTGGGTTGGACGGTGGAATGGGTTTCTATTGCTTGGCTTTGGGGCATCCTGTTCGGCTACGGCTTCGTGGTGCGCGAGACCGACGTGATCCACCTCGACGTGCTTTACGACATGCTGCCGCGCGGGGTTCGGCGCAGTTTCGACGTGATCACCGGGCTGATCGTTGCCGGGGTCTTTGCCTGGACGTTGCCCGCCACCTGGGACTATGTCGACTTCATGAAGATCGAGCGCACCGCCTATATGCGCTGGCCGTTCAACTTCGTCTTTTTCATCTACATCCCCTTCGCGCTCGCCGTCATCACGCGCGCGCTGATGACCGCCTGGGCCGGGCTCCGGGGAACCGGGCCGCGCTTCCATATTACCGACAGCGCCGGGAGCCACGATTATGATTGAGCTGATCACCACCCACGCGCTGGGCTCTGCCATCACGCTCATCGTGCTCCTGTCGCTGATGGGCCATTCGGTGGGGATCTCAATCGTCACCGGCTCGTTGGTCTACCTGCTGATCAAGGGCTACGACCCCTCGCTGGCGCCGGAAACCCTGCTGCAGGGGCTGTTCAACGGCTACACATTGCTGGCCATTCCGCTCTTCATCCTTGCCGCCGATATCATGAATGTCGGCTCCCTTGCAGACCGGCTTTTGCGGTTCTCCCAGGCCTTGGTGGGCCGGTTTCGCGGGGGGCTTGGCTATGTCAACGTGGTCTCGTCAGTGATCTTTTCCGGCATGTCCGGTTCGGCCGTGGCCGATGCGGTTGGCATGGGCAAGATCATCATCAACATGATGACCCGCGACGGGAGATATTCCCCCGCCTATGCCGCGGCGATCACCGCTGCCACCGCCACTGTCGGCCCGATCATCCCGCCCTCGATCCCGATGGTGCTCTATGCCATCGTTTCCGACCAGTCGGTGGGCTACCTGTTCGCCGCTGGCCTTGCGCCGGGCCTCTTGATGGCTCTGGTCATGGCGGTCATGAATTACGTCATCGCCCGGCGGCAGGATTTCCCCATCGACGAGGCGATCCCGATGCGCGAGATCCCGGGCATCACCTTCCGCGCGATCCCTGCGCTGATGCTGCCGGTGATCCTGCTTGGCGGCATCTATGGCGGCGTGATGACCCCGACCGAGGCCGCCGCTGTAGCCGCCTTCTATGCCCTCGCCGTCTCGGTGCTGTTCTACCGCTCGGTGAATGCAAAGCAGTTCTACACCGCGCTTTTGGGTTCGGCGCGCTCCACCGCCTCCGTTGGTGTGCTGGTAGCTGGTGCCATCACCTTCAACTACGTCATCGCCCGCGAGGGTGTGCCCCATGCCATTGCCGACTTGCTGACCCAGTTCGATTTCACCCGCACCCAGTTCCTGATCGCGATCAACCTGCTGATCCTCGCGCTTGGCATGGTGCTGGAAGGCGGGGCGATCCTGCTGATCATCATCCCGATCCTGATCCCCACCGTACAGGCAATGGGCATCGATCTTGTGCATTTCGGCGTGATCGCCGTGGTCAATGCGATGATCGGGTTGATCACGCCGCCTTACGGACTGCTCTTGTTCATCGTCGCCAACATCACCGGCCAGCCGGTGGGCAAGGTGGTGCGGGAAATCCTGCCCTTCATCGTGGCACTGCTGGTGGCGCTGGGCATCATCACCTTCGTCCCCGACTTCGTGCTCTTCCTGCCCCGGCTGCTGGGCTACAAAGGCTAGACCCATGAAAACCTCCATCGCGACCGTTTCAATTTCCGGAAGCCTGACC
>JARRIY010000167.1:0-9617 GCA_037379985.1 Maritimibacter sp. | reverse complement strand
TATGCCGGTCTTCCGGCACATGCGCCATGCCGCGATAGTGCCGATCACGCACCGAAGCCCGGGTGATGTCTTCGCCATCGAAAATGATCTTGCCGGTGGCCACATGTTCCAGCCCGGTAATGGCTTCCACCAGCTCGGTCTGGCCATTGCCCTGCACCCCGGCGATGCCCACGACTTCGCCCGACCGCACGCTCAGCGACACATGCTCCAGCGCGTGATCACCATTGTCGTCGAACATCACCACATCGGTCATCTCCAGCATCGGCTTGCCGGGATTGGCCACGGCTTTCTCAACCGTAAAGCTCACCGGGCGGCCCACCATCATTTCGGCAAGCTGCTGTTCATTCAGGGTTTTCGGATCACCCTCGCCGGTGATCTTGCCGCCACGCAGCACGTTGATCCGGTCGGAAATCTCGAGGATTTCATGCAGTTTATGGGTGATAAAGACGATGGCTTTCCCCGCGTCGCGCAGGCTGCGCACGATGCCGAAAAATTCTTCCACTTCCTGCGGTGTCAGCACCGCTGTGGGCTCGTCCAGGATCAGCACATCGGCTTCGCGGAACAGCACTTTCAAAATCTCGACCCGTTGCTGAATGCCCACGGGGAGATCTTCGATAAGTTCGTCTGCGGGCACGTGCAGCCCGTATTTGTCATTGATTTCCTGAACCTGTGCGCGTGCTTTTTTCAGGTCCAGATGGCCCATTGCGCCGGTGGGTTCGACCCCCAGCACCACGTTTTCGGCCACGGTAAACACCGGAACCAGCATGAAGTGCTGGTGCACCATCCCGATCCCCGCTGCGATCCCGTCGCCGGGGCCTTCAAAAGCCACGGGTTTGCCGTCGATCAGAATCTCGCCCTCATCAGGGGTATAGAGCCCCGAGAGCATGTTCATCATGGTGGATTTGCCCGCGCCGTTTTCGCCGAGCAACCCCAGCACCTCACCGCCGCGTATTGGGAGATTCACGTTGTCATTGGCCGTCACTGGCCCAAAGCGCTTGGTCAATCCGCGCAGCTCGACATCCATGGTCTCGCCCCCTTCCCGCTTTATAGAATCCGCCGCCGGGGCTGACCCGGCGGCGGAGTTTATCGGCTTATTACATGCCGACTTTGATCGAACCGTCGATGATGCCGGCTTTCACGTCTTCCACTTCTTTTTTCAGATCGGCCGGAACCACATCTTCAAAAGCGTGATAGGGGGCAAGGTCGATGCCGCCATTTTCCAGCGTACCAACCATCAGGCCGCCTTCGAAGTTACCGTCCATGGTGACCTTGGTCACTTGCTGAACGGTGGCGTCCATGCGTTTCAGAACCGAAGTCAGATACACATTGCCTTTTTCCGGGTCGGTCAGGAACTGATCAGCGTCCACGCCGACGATTTTCAGCGCGTCGGTGCCCAGCTCATCAGCCAGAGCCGCCGAACCAAGGCCAACGGGGCCAGCCACCGGCATCACGATGTCCGCGCCTTCGTCGTAAAGGTTCTGCGCAAAGGCACGACCATCATCAAGGCTGTCGAAGTTGCCAGTGAACAGGCCTTCTTTGCCTTCCGGATCCCAGCCCAGAACCTGCACGTCGGTGCCGTGCACTTCATTGTAGTAGCTGGCGCCGTACACAAAGCCGTCCATGAAGGCGGTAACCGGCGGGATGTTGATGCCGCCGAAGGTGCCCAGCACCCCGGTTTGCGACATGCCAGCGGCCAGATAGCCAGCCAGGAAGGCGCCCTGATCGGTGGCGTAGACCTGACCCATCACGTTCGGGATGGTCGGGTCATAGGCGAAGTCAACGATCGAGAATTTCTGATCGGGATTGGCTTCGGCCGAAGTTTTGGTGACATCGCCCATCAGGAAGCCGACGGTAAAGATGATGTCGCAATTGCCGTCGATCAGCGAATTGATGTTGGCCGCATAATCGGTTTCAGCTTGGCTTTCGAGGAAACGCGCCTCGATGCCGTACTCGGTTTTTGCGTCTTCAACGCCTTTCCACGCGGTCTGGTTGAAGCCCGCATCGTCGATGCCGCCGGTGTCAGTCACCTGGCAGGCGGTAAAGGCGGAAGCAGCACTTACCGACCCGGCAAATAGGGCGGCAGCAAGCCCGGCTTTGGTCAAAAACGTCATATAAACCTCCATGTCACGCCGCGCCCTGACGTCGGGTGCGGTGGGTTAAGGATCCGCAATCAAAGGGTATTCGCAATAATCAGATGGCGATTCCCCCAAGCGGCCATAGCGAACATTAGCACGGGGGCAGGCAAGGGAAAGGCGCGAAATTTTTCCGAATGGATGAATTTTGCCGCCCCCGGCCTGACTCTGCTCACGAGACGCGCAACATGACGCCAAGGAAAGCCCCGAGAATAAGCATTTCCACAAGCCCGGTGGCGAGCTGATATTGCAGAAGCGCTGGCGGCACCTGTTGGGTCATCCAGATCGTGGCAACGCTCATGACAACGCGGAAAAACCAAATCCCCAGCCCCAGCGATAGCCCTTTCACCAGCCCCGACTGCCCCGGCAGCGCAGCGTGAAGCAGCATAAATATCCCGGCGATTACAAACCCATAGACTAGATCAATCACAATCCCTGCGGGCATGTTGATCCCGGTCTTCGCAATCGGGGCATAGACGGCGTTCAGTCTTTGCGCGAGCGGATTGGCGTTGATCACCCCGTCCATCACCCCAAACAGAACCCCGGTTCCATGGCTAACCAGCAAAAAATTCTGCATCTACCCCTCCTGCAGGCTCTCCAAATAGACGGCGAGCTGGATTAGCGCGACGGGCGTTGGCGTGACCTCTCCATCAGGGCCAGCCCAGTTGACGATGGGGCTGTCCAGCAGCGCGCCAAAGACCGGCATGGGACCATGGGTCGCAGCCCGGCTATAGCCGTCAATCGTCGACATCACATAGATCGTCGGAAAGCCGCCCTCGCGCTTTGCCAGCGTGGTCAGATCGGGCGGCAATGTGCCATCAAAAGCCTCGCTGCCGCCGCGCCCGTCGGCACCATGGCAGGCGGCACAGTTATCGGCATAAAGCCCGGCGCCGCGTGTCACTTCATTTGCGCAGGCAGCAAGGGCAAGGCAGGCCAGAAACGCGATGCGGATCGTCATGCGGTTTCCTTTCGCTGCCCCTATCCTAACGCAAAACCCGGCTTTGCGCTACGTTCCCAAGGCTTGCGCTGCCCCGCGCATCAGCGCAGGATCGCGCCATGGATCTCGACACCGCAAATAATTGGATCAACAGCCAATTCGCCCCCTACCTGGGCGGGCTCGATCTGCGCGTGACGAAAATGGCCTGCACCGGGCTGATCGTGACCTTGCCGGTGACCAAAGCCCTCACCCAGCCCGATGGCACCATTGCCCCGCAAGCGCTTTCGACCCTTGCCGAGGTCGCGATGACGCTGGTCTGCGCGGGCTATCATCGTGGCTTCAAACCGGTCATCCCAAATAATTTGGCGCTGCAAGTCCTGATGCCCGCCAAAGGCGACGAGCTCACCTGCACCGCCACTCTGGTGCGCGGCAGCAAAAGCCTGATCTTCACCCGTGCCACGCTGACGGCCGAGCCGTCAGGCAAAGAAATTGCGACAGCTACAGGCACCTTCTCGCCAGTATAACGCTGCTGATCCGAGACGAACCCGGCAACGCCAAAGATGTTGAAAAACTGCAATCAGTCTGCGCGTATTCCAACATTCATGCGAGTGAAATGTAGAAATAATGCAAGCACCGCATAAGGCATCAAAGACCATTACTGCAGCACCCGGTCCATCCGCGCCGCCAGCTCTAGGTTATGAGTGGCAATCAGGGCCGAAAGCCCGGTTTCGCGCACCAGCGCCATCAGGGCTTCAAACACGGTGTCAGAGGTTGCCGGATCAAGGTTGCCGGTGGGCTCATCAGCCAGCAGCAGCGCCGGTTCATTCGCCAGCGCCCGGCAAAACGCCACCCGCTGTTGCTCGCCCCCTGACAACGCCGCCGGGCGGTGCTCGGCCCGCGGCGCAACGCCAACGCTATCCAACAGCGTCATCGCCCGCGCCCGCGCCGCCCCCTGCCCGATGCCATTGGCTAGCTGCGGCAGCACGATATTTTCCAGCGCCGAAAACTCCGGCAGCAGGTGGTGAAACTGATAGATGAACCCGACCTGATCGCGCCGGATCCCGGTGCGCAGCCGGTCGGACGCCCCGACCATCGTCGAGCAGCCCGGCGATATGCAGCAGCGTCGATTTCCCGGCCCCCGAGGGCGCCACCAGCGCCACCACCTCGCCCGGTTTCAGGCTCAGCGAAGCGCCGCGCAGCACGCTCACCTCGCTCGGGAGCCCACGATTATAGACCTTCTCGACGCCCTCAAGCTCCAGAACCTTATTCATAGCGCAGCGCCTCCACCGGGTTCATCCGCGCCGCCCGCCGTGCTGGCAGGATGGTCACGAGGAAAGACAGGCCCAGCGCCAGCCCAACCGCCGACAGCACGTCATGCAATCTGACTTCGGCGGGCAATTCATAAATCCCCCGGATCGAAGGATCCCACACACCGCCCCCGGCGACATAATTCACCAGTGCGAAAATCTGGTCGATATAGACCGAGAACAGCACACCCAGCACCACGCCGAGCAGCGTGCCAATCACCCCGGTGCTGGCGCCCACCAGAAAAAACACCCGCAGAACAGAGCCTTCGGTCAGCCCCATGGTGCGCAGAATGCCAATGTCGCGGCCCTTGTTTTTAACCAGCATGACCAGCCCCGAAACGATATTCATCGAGGCGATCAGCACCACCAGCGCGAGGATCACGAACATCACATTGTCTTCAATGGTCAGCGCCCGCAGGAAAGATCCGGCGGAGTCTTTCCACGTCCAGATCGCCGCATCATTGCCCACGGCTTGCATAATCGGCGTGATCATCGCGTTGATATTATCGGGGTTTTCCACCATCACCTCGATTTCATCCGCCACGCCATCGCGATTGAAAAAGCTCTGCGCCTCGGCCAGCGGCAGATAGACCCGGGTTCTGTCGATATCCCAGCGCCCGGCGGAGAAAATATATGTCACCTCATAGGCATTCACGCGCGGCGTGGTGCCAAAGGCAGTTTTCACCCCGTTGGGCGAGATCAGCTTGATCCGGTCGCCAAGCCCGACCTTAAGCTCGCGCGCCACACCAGAGCCAATGGCAATCCCCTTGGTGAAATCATCCAGACTGCCCTGCGCAGTCTCGGGATTGGCGATGCGCGGGATATCAGCCAGGTCAGCGGCGCGAATGCCAAAAACCTGCACCCCAGAATTGTCTTCCGCCCGGTTGGCCATCACCTGCCCTTTGATCAGCGGCGCGGCATGGGTCACGCCCGGCACGGCCGCAATCTTTTCCGCCCAATCGTCATAATCCCGGATCCGCTGCGACGGCTGGCCGTTCTCATCCAGATAGACCCGCGAATAGGTGGTGATATGGGCGTTTGCCCCCAGAATGGTGTCGACAAATTCAGCCCGGAACCCGGTGCGTACCGCAAGGGTGATGATCAGCGCGGCCACCGCCAGCATGATGCCAACGAGGCTGATCCAGGTCATCACGCTGACCCCGCCTTCGGCCCGACGTGCGCGCAGATAGCGCCAGGCGATCATAAATTCGAAACGCGAAAACGGGGGCGTGCTGCGGGCCAAGGCGCATATCCTTCACAAGTTGCGCGCAACCTGCTGTGCCGCGCGCAGAAGGTCAAGTATCTGCAAGGCTTACCGCCTTTGCCCGGCGATGGGTTTTGAGCAATCGGCAGATATGCGCCGGTCAGCGCCGCCGCCCCAATGTCAAAGCCACACGAGTGCCAACCGCAATTAATGCGCTTTTACACTCAGCCTGTCCCTATTGCCCCAGCCCCAGCGCCGCCAAATGCGCCACGGCTTCCGGCACCCGGTTAAACTCATTGATCTCGACGATCAGCCGAGGAGTGCTGCTGATCTTGCCCAGCTCGGCAAAGACCGGCGCGAAATCCAGCGTACCCTCGCCCAGGCACCAATGCCGATCCGCAATCCCATCCGCATCCTGCAAATGCACATGGCGCAGATCATTCCCTGCGGCGGCGATAAACTTCGCCACCTTTGGCGCGCCCGCGCTGACCTCAGCCCAATAGGCATGGCCCACATCCACCGACAGCTTCAGACTGGCGCTATCTGCCGCTGCGACCACCGCCGCACGGTGGCCCGGGTCCACATCCTCAATATTCTCCAGAACCAGTTCAACCCCTTGATCTTCCGCACGCTTCAAAGCGGGCGAAAGGGTTTCCAGTATCGCCGCCACGCGCTTTTCGCGCCCTTTCGGCTTCTCATCCAGATTGCCGCCATCCCAGGAATTAAAAGGCGAGTGCAACACCACCTGCGTGGCGCCAAGCTTCTCTGCCGCCTCCATCGCCTGCAGCAGCCGTTTCTGCACCACCACGCGGATTTCGCGGTCTTTCACATCCAGCTCAAAGCCCGAAAACGGCCCGTGAATGCCCAACCGCCCCTGCCAGCCATCCAGCGCCTTTTTCGCCATGTCGATAAACGGATCGGGCGCTGCCAGAATATCCGCCATGCAAAATTCCGGCAGTTCCAGATCGCGGTTCTTCTCGAACAGGAAATCGCGCTGCTTGGGCAGGTCCAGCACCGTCAGCTGCGCCCCAATGATCGGCAAATCGCTCATATGCCCTCCTCGCTTTTTCGCGAGAGTGCCATGATTCACCGCTGCTGTCGCCCCCTGCCGGGGTGCTGCATTATGACGCCACGCGCCTATAGGCTTCGGGCAGCGGGCTTTCCTGCGAGGCCACCGCCCCGCCGCCCTCGACAAAGCTCGTCACCACCGTGCCATGCGCCTGGATCAGCAGCACCACATTGGCATCATCGCTGACCTCTTCGATCCGCACGCCCTTGTCGGTATCGCTGACCCGCATCTGCACCTTGTCGGCCTGCGCGAAAATCTCGGTAAAGGCCGCATCCCAGTGGCGCAGCCCAAAGCCTTCACGCAAGCGGTCATGCATCTCATGCGCATGTTCGCGGATCAGCGCCGCAATCTCGGGATCATCGGATTCTGTCAGCGCCGATATGCCATTGGGCAGCATCTCGACGCTGCGGGTGATCTTGTCATGCTGACGCAGCAGCGCGTGAAACACATCGCGATCATGATGATGACGCGCCGCCATTTCGGGGCTGTGAGCGTGATGATGGTTATGGTGATGCCGGTTCATCGAAAGATACTCCTTAATAGTTGTATCTTTCATACATGTTTTAGCCTCGCCCGATCAGGCGCCAAATCGCCGCAACCGGATCAGTCCGAGGTGCTCACCACGTCATACATCACCGGCTCAAAGGTTTTGCACAGCTCGCTGAACTGGCGCAGCCACGGACGCATCTCGTCCTTGCGCATCATCTCCTTGAAGGCCTCGCGGCTTTCCCACTGAGTATAATTGGCAATGCGCGTGCGGGCGTCGTTCACATGGATCGCCGCGCCGATAAAGCCGGGCTGTTTCGACACATAGCTGTTGCAGGCTTCGCGCAGCACCTCGATCAGCTCGTCGCAGGTGCCCGGTGTCACTTCAAAGGTGGTGATCACGGTCTGAACGCTCGGGTCGCTGGTAATTGTCGGCATAACATCCTCCCTGGCTATGGTCTCAGCCTAACACCGCTGGTGAAAAGCACAAATGCTCAGATGAAAAGGGCGGCGCATTCGCCGCCCAATCCCGCAATCTCGGTAGTCCCAGCTTAGCGCGTCACATGCACCGCGCAGGCGGCATGGCGCACCATGCGTGCGGCGGTCGAGCCCAGCACCAGATCTTGCAGCCCCGGCCGATGCGAGGCAATGACGATGCAATCGACATTGTTTTCGCTGGCATAATCGACAATCGAATGCCCGGCATGGCCTTCGATCACCTTCACCTTGATATCGGTATGCTCCGCCAGTTTCTTGGCCAGAATATCTTCGATCTCGTGGATATTATCCATCATCTGCCCCTCAGGCAGATATTGCGCCACATAGGACGGGATTTCCTCGACCACATGCAGCGCCGTGACGACCGCATCATCATCGGCCATCCATTCGGCAATTTCGATGGATTTCATCGTGTCCCGCCCGGTTTCAAAGGCCACCGGCACCAGAATATTCTTATACATATCGCGCTCCTCCAAAAGCTGAGAACACTTTGACTGGCGGTGAAAAAACGGGCCTTGACCTAAGTCAAGACCCGCACCGCATCGGCTGGGGGAGTCAACCCAGCCTCAGGTTTTCTCCTTAAAACGGCAGGCCGACATAGTTTTCAGCCAGCGAAGCCTGCGCCGCATCGGAGCCAAGCAGATAAGCCAGTTCGATCTCCTGCAACCGGCGATCATAATCCGGATGATCGGGGAAATTGTGCAGCATCGAGGTCATCCACCAGCTAAACCGCTGCGCCTTCCAAACCCGCGCCAGCGCCTTTTCGGAATACTCCTCCAGGCCCGTATCATCGCCCTTCAGATAGTGATCCATCAGCGCGTGATAGAGGTAGTAAATATCTGAGGCCGCCGAGTTCAGCCCGCGCGCTCCGGTGGGCGGCACGATATGGGCGGCATCGCCTGCCAGGAACAGATTGCCATAGCGCATCGGCTCAGCCACGAAGCTGCGCAGCGGCGCGATTGATTTCTCAATCGACGGCCCGGTTTCCAGCTTTGCCGCCACATCTTCGGGCAGACGCTTTTTCAGCTCTTCCCAGAAAGCATCGTCCGACCAGTCTTCAACCTTATCGCTCAGCGGCACCTGAATGTAGTAGCGGCTCAGCACCTGGCTGCGCAGCGAACACAGCGAAAAGCCGCGCTCGGTGGTGGAATAGATCAGTTCTTCGCTCACCGGTTTGGTGCGCGATAGCACCCCCAGCCAGCCGAACGGATAGACCTTTTCATATTCGCTCAGCACATCGGCGGGGATGGATTTGCGGCTCACCCCATGAAAGCCGTCCGCCCCGATGATGAAATCACAATCAACCCGGTGGCGCTCGCCATCTTTGGTATAGGTCAGATAGGGCGCATCGGATTTCAGGTCATGCGGCTGCACATCCAGCGCCTCATGCACCACATTGCCGCCCATTTTTTCGCGCGCTTCATACAGATCGCGGGTCAGCTCGGTTTGGCCATAGACCATCACCGAATTTCCGCCGGTATGCTTGGCCAGATCCATCCGGTGCATCGCACCGTTATCATTGATGAAAAAGCCTTCGTGGATCTCACCTTCGGCATCCATCCGTTCACCGCATTGGGCTTCGCGCATCAGCTCGGCAAAGCCATGCTCCAGCACCCCGGCGCGAATGCGACTGAGCACATAATCGCGGGTGTGTTTTTCCAAAAGCACATTGTCGATGCCTTTGAGATCAAGCAATTGGCTCAGCAAAAGCCCCGACGGCCCACCGCCGATAATCCCGACTTTGGTTTTGATTTGATTGGTCATGTCTCTCTCCCACGGATCCCGTTCGCATCGGTATCAGCAACGATCATCTCAGATTCCGCCTGCCTGAAAATGGATGAAGTCCCCAAAAGCTGGTACTTTTCGTTCATTCCTCCCTCGCCCCGCTCACAATGCAGCGAGGCCGCAGCGCTTCCGCCACGGCCTCGTCTTTGGTCGTCAAATACCTCGGGGGTGCGGGGGCAGCGGCCCCGCCCTGCCCGGC
>JARRIY010000166.1:0-5488 GCA_037379985.1 Maritimibacter sp. | reverse complement strand
TGGAGAAAAACGAAGCCGTACTGGCGGTGAAGGTGACAGAACCCGGCGTCGATGCTGGCGTTGCCTCCCGACTAAGTGCGGGTATGCGCGCCTTTGCCATTCGCGTCGATGTCAGCTCCGGCGTGTCCGGCTTCATTTCGCCGGGTGACCGTGTTGATGTGTATTGGACCGGTCGTGCCGCCATGAACAACGACAGCGCCCGAGAGGTGACAAAGCTCATCCAGCAGAATGTCAAAATCATCGCGATTGACCAGAGCGCCGATCTTGATCGCAACGCTCCGACCGTGGCCCGGACCGTGACCGTCGAAGTCACCCCGGAACAGGTTGCAGCGCTCGCGCAGGCTCAGGCAACCGGTCAAATGACCCTGTCACTGGTTGGCCAGGGCGACACCACCGAGATCGAAGGGGTCGAGGTTGATCAGAACGCGTTGCTGGGGATCGAAGATTACGTTGCCCCGCCGCCGCCGGAACCGGAACCCGAGATTTGCACGGTGCGCACGCGCAAGGGCTCCGAAATCGTTGAAACCCCCATTCCTTGCCCGACAAACTAAACCAGGGCGGATAAGGGACCTACCGTATAAAGGGGCGCCATCCGTGGTGCCCCCTAAATATGCCCGGCTCACCCGTACTGTTGCCCGCTCGACTCAGGAATTTCGTTCCACAAGTGCTTGATTCTTGCAATAAAGCAATTTCTATAGCATCCTGTGCCGGAAATCCGACAAGATCCGCCGAAAGCGGGCATGGAGCAGAACAGCCACAGACCTGACAAAGGCACGGCGACAGAGCAGCTTGGTCGAAGTCCGAATACGGACAAGACCATAAGTAACGGACGTGATCAGAGAGGCAGGATCACAATGACAATCGAGCGTTTTCTCAGGGCCGCGTTTCTGGGGCTGACAATCATAACAACTGGCGCCACCGGTGCTTCGGCCGAGACGCAGACCCTTCGGGTTATGACCGGCACCACCAGCGGCGCGCTCAGCGTGCCGATGAACCGGGCCGTTGTCGTTGAAAGTGACCAGCCATTCGCAGAGCTTTCCATCGCCAACCCGGGCATTGCTGACATTTCCACCCTGTCAGATCGCACCATCTATGTGCTGGGCAAAACCGCGGGACGCACCACGATGGTGCTGCTTGGCCCCGATGGCCGGCTGATTACCAATGTCGAAGTGCAGGTCACGCCGGATGTTGCCGAATTCAAAGAGCGCCTGAAACAGATCCTGCCCCAAGAGCCGATTGAAGTGCGCACCGCCAATGACGGGATCGTGCTGTCCGGCACGGTCAGCTCGGCGGCCTCGATTGACGCTGCGCTGCAACTGGCCGCCCGTTACGCCCCCAATCGGGTATCAAACCTGATGAATGTCGGTGGCACGCAGCAGGTCATGCTGAAAGTCCGCTTTGCCGAGATGCAGCGTTCGCTGTCGAAAAACCTCAGCGCATCGCTAGGTATCAGCGGCGTTGCCACCAACTTGTTCGGGGCAGCTGGTGCCACCGGAACAATGCAGCAGGGCAGCAATTTCAATAACCTATACGATGGCGACCCCGACACCCATGTGGTCAGCACCCGTGAACGCTTCGGCGTGACAAACTTCTCTGCCGATCTTGGCCCCCTCGCCTTCAACGTCATGATCGAAGCCCTTGAAAACAAGGGCATGGTCCGCACTCTGTCCGAGCCAAACCTGACCGCCCTGTCTGGTCAGGACGCGAGCTTCCTGGCTGGTGGTGAATACCCGATCCCCAACCCCGACGGTGAAATCGTGTATAAGCCTTTCGGGGTTCAGCTCGACTTCACTCCGCGCGTGCTCGCAGGCGATGTGATCAACTTGACCCTCAACACCTCGGTGTCCGCCCTGGACAGCGCCAATGCCATCAACCTGACCAGCGGTAGCATCATGGCGTTCAAAACACGCAGCGCCAGTACGACCGTCGAACTTCATGACGGTCAGAGCTTCGCCATTGCCGGGTTGTTGCAGGATGACTTCCGCGACCTCACAGGTCAGGTTCCGTGGCTTGGTGATATTCCGATCTTGGGGACGCTGTTCCGCTCGTCGGACTATCAGCGGTCGCAATCGGAACTGGTCATCATTATCACCGCGCATCTGGTTTCGCCCACCCGCGAAGAAGCCCTGATGTTGCCCACCGACCGTATCAAGCCTCCGTCAGAAGTCGATTTCTTCCTGAACGGGCTGACAGCCGCCCCCAACGCCCCGACCACCGGCGCTGCTGGCGAAGTTGCCCAGCAGGATTTCGGCGGCTCCTATGGCTACATGATGGAGAACTGATCATGGCTCTGTCTCGCACAACCTCAATTCTCGCCGCGACTTCGATCCTGGCACTCATGTCGGGCTGCACCAAGTTCGAAGAGATCCTGACCCCTTATGGTGAAGCCGGCAAAGCCCCTGCTTATGATCAGTTCGGTGCAACCACTGCGCATAACATTGGCGTGCACAACGGCACGATCGAATGGACGCAAGCGCTGGCCGAGCGGTTCAACAACGCCGTCAACGACACGATCAATTTCGAGTTTAACTCTGCGCAGCTTGACGCCGAAGCGCGGGCTATTCTCGATGAGCAGGCCGGTTTTATTCGGAAATTCCCGGAAGTTCGCTTCCGCGTCTACGGCCATACCGATCTGGTCGGCTCGGCGGCCTACAACAAACGGCTCGGTCTGCGTCGGGCTCAGGCCGTTGTCGCCTATTTCGCCACCAAGGGCATCAGCCGGTCGCGGCTGGAAGCGGTCGCCTCCTATGGCGAAACGCGCCCGCTGGTCGACACCCAGAACCGCGAGCGTCGCAACCGGCGCACGGTGACCGAAGTATCGGGCTTTGTTGAGGACGCCCCGCTGATCCTCGACGGTGAATATGCCGAAATCGTCTGGCGCGAATATGTCGGCTCGGCGACAGCCGATCCCGGCGCTGGCGGCGCTGTAGAGCCCTCAGGCAGTGGCGGCGCAACCAACTAAGCCCCCTGTGATGAGCGACAAGATCAAACCGGCCGATTATTTGGCCGGTTTTTTTATAAATACTCTGTTTCCATGTTGGCTCTACGGACACAGCCATCGCCAAAATCCCCAGATCGTCTCAATTGATCGCATAATTTCGCGGTTTTAGCCGCATTCTCGCCGAGTTTGGCTGCGAAATTCCCATCATACGAGCAGACCCAGGTGCGAGTCGTACCCGGGAAGGTCTGCAGGTTTGGGGAGAATCCCCGTGCTGTGGGCCTTGATACAACAAGGAACAAAGAATGAGTGGGAACGTGGCAATCCAGCATGACCTGTCTCCAATGATAGCGTGCACGATTTCTCGGAACGTGCAGGATTTCGATCTGCTCATCGAGGACATGGAAGCAGAGCTGGGCGAAAGCTGGGGAGACCTTTCCATCGAAGATGCGATTGTGTTTCTCGGCCAGCCCGAAGCAGACAGTTTGGAATTCATCGCCGTGGCGATGGATGAAGAAGATGAAAGCGATCTGGCACGTATTGCCGAGGTGATCCGCACGGCTTCCGGGCGGAACATCAAGGCCATCGTTATCGCCGAAGAGGTCAGTCCGATCGCTCTGCACCAACTCCTGAAAATGGGGGCTGAGGAATTTGTCCCCTACCCGCTTCCGGAAGGGGCGCTGCACGATGCAATCGAGCGCATTCGCACCCCGGAAGTGGAACCCGATCCGGTTGAAACAGCTCCGATCACACGCGGGCCCAAGGGCAAGCATGATGGCGTGATCATCGGCATTCACGGGCTTGCTGGTGGCGTTGGCGCGACCACATTGGCAGTCAACCTGGCTTGGGAGCTCGCAACGAGCGACAAGAAAAACCCGCCGGACGTCTGCATCCTGGATTTTGATCTGCAATTCGGCTCGGTCTCGACCTATCTCGACCTGCCTCGCCGCGACGCGGTTTATGAGCTTCTGTCCGATACAGAATCCATGGATGACGATAGTTTCGCCGCGGCTTTGCTAAGCTTCAACGACCGTCTGCATGTGCTCACGGCTCCGGCTGAGATCCTGCCGCTCGACATCATCAGCAATGAAGATATCAGCCGCATCATCGATATGGCCCGCAGCCAGTTCGACTATGTGATCATCGACATGCCGACGACGCTGGTGAACTGGACCGAAACCGTGCTGAACGCCGCCCATGTCTATTTCGCCCCGGTGGAAATGGATATGCGCAGCGCCCAGAACACCCTGCGCATGATCCGTGCGCTGAAAGCCGAAGAGCTGCCGGTCGACAAGCTGCGCTTTGTGCTGAACCGGGCCCCGAAATTCACCGATCTGTCGGGCAAGAGCCGGGTCAAGCGCCTGGCTGAAAGCCTGGATATTTCTCTCGACTTGCATCTGCAGGATGGCGGCAAACAGGTTGTGCAAACCTGCGATCACGGGCTGCCGCTGGCTGAAAACGCCGCGAAAAACCCGCTGCGCAAGGAAATTCAGAAGCTTGCTCAGTCTCTGAAAGACATCAATCAGGCCGCTGAGGCGACAGCGTAAGAGGAGTAGTATTCGTGTTCTCGCGCTACAAAAAACCCGGTGGAGCCAAGCAACAGGCAGACGCTCCCAAGCTGCATGCTGTTGATGGCGGCAAAGTGCCCCCTGCCCCGAAAGACGAGGCGGAGGCCGCACCGAAAGCCAAAGTGCACCGCCGTGAAGCCCCTGCCAAAGCTCCGGCGCAGCCCGCCCCGGCAAACCGCGAGCGCAAACGCAAAGAGCGGCTGAGCGAAATCAAGGTCGAGCTGCACAAACAGTTGCTCGACAACCTGAATCTGGCCGCGCTTGAAACCGCGTCCGAAAAGGATCTGCGCGCCGAGATCAACGCGATTTCCGCCGAAGTTCTGACCGATATGAACGTGGTTCTGAACCGCGAAGAACGGCTGTTGCTCAATCAGGATCTGTTCGACGAGGTTATGGGGCTGGGGCCGCTGGAACCGCTTCTGAAAGACGACACCGTCAACGATATTCTGGTCAACGGGCCGCAGCAGGTGTTTGTGGAACGCGCCGGGCGGCTGCAGCTGACCGATGTGACCTTCAAGGATGAACGCCACCTGCTGCGCATCATCGACAAGATCGTGTCGGCCGTTGGTCGCCGGGTCGATGAATCCAACCCCTATGTCGACGCCCGTCTGTCTGATGGCTCGCGTTTCAACGCCATGGTGCCGCCGATTGCGGTGGATGGCTCGCTGGTCTCGATCCGGAAATTCAAAAAAGACAAGCTGGGCATCGACGATCTGGTCGGTTTCGGCGCCTTTTCCGAAGAGATGGCCGCCTATTTGCAGGCCGCCGTTGCCTGCCGCCTGAACATCATCGTTTCCGGCGGTACGGGCTCTGGTAAGACCACCACGCTCAACGCGCTGTCGGGCTTCATCGACGATGCCGAACGCATCCTGACCATCGAAGACACCGCCGAACTTCAGCTTCAGCAAACCCATGTGGGCCGGATGGAAAGCCGCCCGGCCAACGTGGAAGGCAAAGGTGCTGTTAGCCAGCGTGACTGTCT
>JARRIY010000165.1:0-5510 GCA_037379985.1 Maritimibacter sp. | reverse complement strand
GCCGGGTGAACTTGCTGGCCAGCAGTATCGTCGCGCCGACGGACCTGACACCGCTGATCTCGGAAATGTCGTCGACCAGTGCATCCAGGTCTTCCGCACATGGGTTGCGCACCATGCACATAAGATCGTCCTCTCCGGTGACCGAGACACATTCGTCGATTTCCGGAAAAGCGCGTAGCTCGTTGATGATGGCCCGGCAGGCGATCCGTTCGCAACGCAAAGACACCATTGCGCGCATTTCCTGAACATCTTCTTCCGGACGTATGATGGCGCAATAGCCCATGATGACGCCTTCGCGTTCGAGGCGGGCCATGCGCTCGTTGATTGTGGACCGGGCTACCCCCAGCCGGCGCGCTATTTCCGAGGTGGAGATGCGGGCATCTTCTTCCAGTAGAGCAATCAAGTTTCGATCGATGGAGTCGCGTTTTCGCATGTTCTTTGTTCCCGGTTGGACTTTTTTTGTTCGGTGATCTTGCCACGAGGGTGACCATGCGAAAAATGTTGAATGGTTGGCATTGAATGACATATTGTCATGATATGCGGCGATACCTTCCCTCACTCTCCTCTCTGCAGGCTTTCGAATCTGCCGCGACCCATCTGAGCTTTACGCGTGCGGGGGACGAGCTGGGGCTGACACAAAGCGGCGTCAGCCGACAGATCGGGAAACTGGAACAACAGTTGGGCATACGCCTGTTCGAACGGTTCGGTCCACGGCTTGTTCTGACCGATGCGGGCAAGGCATACGCCAACTCGATCACAGGTATTCTCGAAGACCTGGAGGAGGCGTCAATCGATGTGGTGCGCGGCAGCCGTGCTCAGGATGCCTTGCAAATCGGAATACAGGACAGCTTGGCCAGCCGGTGGCTGGTGCCGCGGATGAAGGATTTCCTGTCTCGCCATCCGGATCTCAGGTTCAACATGCTTCCGCTGCGCAGCGAGACCGACATCGAAGACCAGAAACTGGATGTTGCGGTCATGCGCGGACGCGGCGCTTGGCCGAATATGGTCACGTCTCAGTTAATCGTGGAAAACGTGGCGGTGGTTGCGGCACCCTCTCTGATCGCTCCGGGGGCAGAACTGCCGCTGGACCATCACAACCGCTATCTGAAAATACAAAATGCCCACCGGCCTGACAGCTGGCTGCGTTGGATGGAGGCCAAGCGGGCCGAGCTTCAAGGGCAGATTTCCGGCCCCCGGTTTTCGCAGACCACAATGGTAATCGAGGCGGCTTTGGCCGGTATTGGACTGGCGGTCCTGCCGGTGTTCATGATCGAAGACCATCTTGAAAGCGGTCGGCTGCATCTGCCCTTTGGACCGGCTGTCCCGAGTGGTTTCAGTTATTATCTGGTTTATCCCGAACGTCGCAGAGTGTCGAAATCGGTGCTCAGGTTCCGCGACTGGATTGCAGCCGAGACGCGGGCCCTGCGTTGATCAGCGATGGCGCCGGATAAAACGCTCGGGGCGAAACGGCTGGACATCGATCGGGGGCGACTTGCCCTCGATGAGGTCGGCTAGAATTTGCGCCGTTCCGGGACCGGTTGCCAATCCAATATGTTGATGACCGAAGGCAACAGAAACATGTTTCGCATCGGGCGCCCATCCAATCGCCGGACGGCTGTCGGGAAAGGTCGGACGGCTGCCCAGCCAGGGCTGCTTTTCGATCCTTTGTCCAAGGCAGATGGCCTGCCGCGCCGCGTGTTCCACCATGTCAAGCTGCACCGGAGTCGGTCGGGCATCACAATCCTTCAACTCCACACCGCTCGACAGGCGCAGCCCCTGTGACATCGGCGCGAGCACATAGCTTCCTCCGGTATCGTAGATCGGGCGGGTGAGTGGCGCATTCGCCCCGTCTGGCTCACCGGTGAAATGGGCATGGTATCCGCGCTCAAACCCCATCTGAACGTCATAGCCGAAGCTTTGCATCAGGGATTTGCTCCAGGGACCCAGGCAAACGACCACATGAGCCGACCTGCGGGACCGTCCATCCCCGAACTCAAGTGTCACGCCAGACTCGTCCTCGGACAGGGATCGGATCTCTGCCTGTTCAATGATGCCGTCATTGCTGCGAAACAGCTGTGCATAGGCCTTGACCAGAGCGCCGGGGTCGCTGACCGAATGGGTGTCCTTGATCCACAAAGCGCGCGGAAAAATCGCATTCAAGGCGGGTTCGAGCTGCCTCAATCCTTCCGCATCCAGGATCTCTGTGTCGACATCGAACGCCTGCAAGGTCCGGCGTTGCAGGCCCGCTTTACCGAACTGTTCCTGAGACCGATAGAGAAAGACCCAGCCCTTGTCCGAGAGCAGGCGCTCCTGACCGGTTTGCGAGATCAATGCCTTATGACCTGCAATTGAAAGCTGGATCAAACTGTCCAGCGCCTGCGTTGTCTCGCGAAACCGGGCGGGCTGGGCATTCAGGATGAACCGCGTCGCCCAAGAGAGATTCCCAAGCACGAAGCGCCAGTCATATCGCAAGGCTGCGCTGCGGTTTGTCAGAAGTTTCGGCAGATCTCCCAATAATCCGGGATTGTTCAGCGGAAACAAGGAAGAACGGGCAAGGACCCCGGCATTGCCATAGGATGTCTCACGGCCGGGTTCCTTGCGGTCGATCAGCGTCACCCGTGCACCGCGTCTTTGCAGCTCAAGCGCAGTGCAGGTTCCAACCACTCCGGCGCCCAGAACGGTTATGTCTTTTCCGGCAACTGAGGTGGAGCGGGGGACGATCATGGTCATATTTTCACTCAAAGGAACGCAACATCCTCGGCTTCAAGCCGCAGCGGGTCCTTACCGCGCTTGTTGAGCCAAGAATAGACGGGCGGGACCCGGTCGGCGATGGATTCGACATGCACATCGATGAGGCAAGGCCCTTTCTTATGCGCAAATGCGTCGGCCAGCGCGGTGTCGAGCTCTGCCGGTGTTTTGGCCGTCCAGGCTTTCAGATCAAAGGCCTCTGCGATGGCCTGACCTTTGGGGGGCGTGAAATCCACTCCGAAACACTGATTGTGACCCTTCAGCCGGTGCAGACCTTTGATCCAGCCAAAATGGCCATTGTTGAACAGCAAAAGAATGGCCGGAATCTGCAACCTGACAAGCGTTTCCAGTTCCCCCACAGACATACCGAAAGAGCCGTCACCGAACAGGCCAATCGGGCGGCGGGTCGGGTCGGCGCGCCAGGCCCCGACCGTTGCTGGCAGCGCCGAGCCCAGCCCGCCGAACGCGCGGGGGATCGCAAAGCGTGTACGTTTGTCGTTGATCTTCAGGAACCGCGTCATATGTGGCGTCGGCGTGCCCGCATCGGAATAGATCAGCGCAGGTTCGCCAGAGGCTTCCAGCGCCTCGTTGAAGCAGCGCACCGCCCGTTCGGGCCTCAGCGGGGTGCTGTCGTTGTTCAACAAGACCTGGGCGTTGTCCCAGAAATTGCGGCGCAGCGCGTTCAGATGATCCACCCAGGGCTGGTACTTGGCGCCGTCAAATCCGGCGGGCACGACGGCCAACAGGTCGTTCAGAACAAGCTTGGCATCGCCCGGGATCGACATCACGTTCTCATAGTTGTTGGCCATGATCTGCGGATCAATGTCGATCTGCGCGACGCGCTTGTTGAGCGTGATCTTTGGGAAGGTCCAACCGATGGTCACCACCGACCCCATCTTGGAGCCGACGAACAAGACGAAATCGCTTTCCTCCATTGATCGGTTCGCATGCGGATGGAACCCGTTGTCGCCGATGACACCAAGCGAGAGCGGGTGATCGTCGGGCATCGTGCCTTGCCCGGTCATCGTTGTGCAAACCGGAATGTTCAGCTTTTCCGCAACGTGTAGAATCTGATCTCCAGCGCAAGCCCGAAGAACGCCGCCTCCGGACACGATTAGCGGCCGATCCGCCTTTTCCAGCGCCCCGATCAGCTGCTCCACCTGTCCCGGTGCAGGGCGCGTGGGGAAGGCGGGGAAGGTTTTGCACTCCTCCTCGACATGCAGGGATACCGTCGCCGGATCGACCTCGGCTCTCAACAGGTCCTCCGGGATTTGCAGATGCACTGCGCCTGGCTTGCCCGAACAGGCCGTCCGGAAGGCGCGGCGCAGGATCTCCGGCAGTTTTTCGGCCGATTTCACCTGTATCGACATCTTGGTGACCGGTTCGTACAGCTTGGCGCAATCCAGTTCCGTCAGCACCCCCCGGCCTTCGCCGGGCAGAGGAATGTCGATGGTCAGCAGAATAACCGGCACCGAGGACGCGTTGGATTCGGCAATCGGCGGCAGCGAATACATCGCGCCAGCCCCGGAAGGGCATTCGACCACACCGGGTCGGTTCGTAAAGCGGCCATAGGCATCCGCCATGAACCCGGCAGAGCGTTCGTCGCGCGCCATCACATGGGTGATTTCGTCCTCGCGCTGCTGGAGCGATTCATAAAACTGTACGTTGGTGTCGCCGGGCACGCCGAACACGGTATCGATGCCATAACCGATGAGCATGTCGACCAGAATATCTGCACCTTTCATCGGGCACCTCCAAATGTGTTTCCGTCATTTCTAAGGGGGTCATCTGAAGCGCACCATTGCCAGACTGCCGACAATTGGCGCGCAATCCGTTGATTTGAAGTCGATGGCGTCGTTCTTGACGAGATCATCCAGGCACGATGTCACGGCATCCTGATTGGTCAGAGGCGGCGGGTCTCGAGGATTTTGGGCAGTTTTGTGCCGTTAACTTCAATCTATTCACGGGAAAGAAACATCGATACTCGGCAAAGGTCAGGTCACGCCGGCACTGACCGCGGCAAGCAAACACCCTTTCGCGCTCGTTCCCGAAGGTGAGCGCCCCAGAGGCCCGATCTCCAGCACTGTCATCGGTATTGTCAGGTTGTCATTGGACCATATCAGTGCCGATTTGGAGCATATGCTTGCAGATTGGTGTGCATGTGGCTGCAACCCCGCAAGATGTGCTGCGTTTCTTGCGCAACACTCCTGTCGCCCCCCGATCCAGCTCTCAAGCAGTGCTGAGCCCCAAGTCTCGGTCGCGAGTAAGCGGCCTCTTACTCCGTCACCGCCCTGCACGCTCCGCCCCTCGGGCTGAAGAAGACCTTCCTAATCTTAAAGACTGTTTCGGCCGTCAGCTAATTCAACGTGTTTTCATCAGAGCGGCCATTCGAGCTTCATACAGCGAGTTCCGCGCAGAGAACTTGTAATGCGAAAATCTACACCGCGCGCCAATGTCGGCGGTGGATCGTGGGTGACAGTACGGGGTAGTTCGGCATGAGCGGGTGGAGAGCCGACCTAAGCTGCGTCTGCGAAGGTACTGTGCCAGAATTGCAAAAGCGGCCATTCAAGCCGTAGCAGACCGAAGTCCCCATGCTGCGCTACGCACCAAGGTCGGCTTTGCGCAGGAAGTGGGCTTTGCAAAGTCCAGGCCGCAGGGCCTCGCTGGATGGTAAGGACGGCCCAGACCTGCCGTTCGCTTGGTTCCGAGTAAATGACAGCTTTGAGTTTTTTCGCGAAGACTGCCGCTACCCTTGCCGCGCT
>JARRIY010000164.1:0-5513 GCA_037379985.1 Maritimibacter sp. | reverse complement strand
GTAAAGGTGCCGAAGGGCGAGGCGAAATGCTGCCCACCTTTCAGCACATGCTGGGCCTCGTCGCTGGCGCCCTCTTCCATGTGGCAAGAGGCACAGCCCGCCGCGTTGAACACCCATTCGCCATGCGCCAGATCCGGGGTCAGCCCGGCCAGAGCCGCCTCGCCATCGCGCTGGGCGCGGGTCAACCACAGCCCCCCGGCAGCGATCAGGATGATCAACATCACAAGGCGAGTGAGCAAGCGGCGCATGAATATCTCCAATAGCGACGGGGCGGCATATGGAGCCGCCCCGCATTATCTATAGCCTAGGGCTTAGTTCGGTGCACGGTAAGCTTTGTGGCAGGCCGCGCAGGCCCCGCCCAGCGGACCCATTGCAGCTTGCAGCGAGGCCAGATCGGTGCCAGCCGCCGCGGCCATGGCATCGGTGGCATCGCTCAGCGCCTTAGCCTTGGCGCCGACATCAGGGAAGTTTTCCCACAGGGCGGGCAGGGCATTGCTGCCTTCCGCATGATCGGCGTCAGACCCGGCGGGCCACATTGACGCAGCGTTGAGCTTTGACAGCAGCGCCAGGTTATCGGCAGCGGCCTGCGCCATCTCGGCATCATAGGGCATTTTCCCCTGCGCCATCGCCCCGAGCGAGCCGAGATTATAGGCATAGAGCGACATCAGCGAATGGCGCGCCTTGATCGCCGGAGCGGCGACATCGTCATGGGCCAGAGCGGAGCTGGCGATAAGGACAGACCCGGCAATGCCAAGGGCCAGAGTGCGGAGATTGATCATTGGTGAGCCTCTGTGTTGGGCGAAAGATACCCTGACGATAACTTGCAGGAATAATGCGTAAATTCCGTAGGGTCGCAGAGAAACTGTGCGCAGACGCGCAATGCCCGATGTGAAACGACGCGATGCGGGGCTGTCCGGTGGCAGGCTCGTTCTGAGGCAGGCTTCGTATGACATCTGCCATTCGGTCCGCTATGGCCGGTAAAATCCATATGCTGAGGGGCTTAGCCATGGATGGGGCAGATATAGTGTATTTCACAATTTGGATGTTTCCATCATATCTATGGTGGTGTGAAATTTTTCAATAAAGCGTTTGGCAGGCTGGAGTCTGTGCGGTTTCTCATTGAGTGGGGATGCAATGATTGATGCTGATTGGGACGATATTCGCTTCGTCCTCGCCGTCGCGCGCGAGGGCACTCTGTCCGGAGCTGCCAGGCTTCTGGGGGTGAACCACGCCACCGTGCTGCGGCGGGTGAACGGGTTTGAAAACCGCCTTGGCGTGACGGTTTTTGACCGTACCGCCCGGGGCTATCGTCTGGCGCCGCACCGCGAAAACCTTCTGAACGCCATGCAGGATATGGAAACAGCCTCGCTGGGGGTCGATAGGGCCCTTGTCGCGGCCCGCACAGCGCTGTTCGGCACGGTGCGTGTTACCTCAACCGATACGATGTGCCTATCGCTTCTGCCGCGACTGACCCGTCAGATCATGCGCGCGGCCGAAGGCCTGTCGATAGAGCTGATCACCAATAACGACCTGTCGGATCTGGGACGGATGGAGGCTGATATCGCCGTGCGTTTCAACCCGTCACCCGACGACGACCTTGTTGGTCGCTCGGCGGGAACCGCAGGCTATGCGGTGTTCTCAGGGCCGGGCGGAACCGACAAATGGCTTGGGATGAGCGGCGCTCTGTTGCGCTCGAAAGCGGCGAAATGGATGGCGGAAAACATTGATCCCGGTCAGATCACCGCCCATGCGGGATCTTTTCCGGTGATGATGGAAATGGTTGCGGAAGGGCATGGCAGGGCGATCCTGCCGGTGATGCTTGCCGCCCATGATCCCCGCCTCGAACGCGTGCCCTATGATCTGCCCAATCTCGATGCCGATGTCTGGGTGGTCAGCCATGCCGATCTTGCCGAAGTGCCGCGCATCAAGGCGGTGCGCGATATGCTGGCCGATGCGCTGCTGGCTGAGCTGGAATAGGCTGGACCAATCGGGGATCAGCGCAGCTTGACCCCACGCGGGGCCTGCTCCAGCTGCATCCAGTCCGGCGTGCCAAAAATCCGCTCAAGCCCCCAGATCGCCACAACAATCGCGACCACAGCCAGCACCAGTTTCACCCGTTTTGCCGAAGGCGGGTTGCGTGCCCAATTGGCCATGCGCAGGAGGTGTCGCGGGGACAGGCTCATGCCTCGGTGAACCTCACCTTGCCGATAAAGGGCAGGTTGCGGTTGCGCTGGGCAAAGTCGATGCCATAGCCGACGACAAATTCATCGGGGATTTCAAAACCGATCCGGTCGGCGCTGATTTCCGCCTCGCGGCGCGACGGTTTATCGAGCAGGGCAATGGTTTTCAGCCGCGCCGGTTTGCGCGCCTTCAAAAGCCCGACCACATGTTTCAGGGTAAAGCCGGTATCGACGATATCTTCCACCACCAGCACATCGCGATCATGAATTTCGCCGCGCAAGTCTTTGAGAATGCGCACTTCCCGGCTTGATGTCATCTCATTGCCATAGGAGCTCGCCTCGATAAAATCGACCTCGACCGGCAGGTTCAGCTCGCGCACCAGATCGGCGATGAACACGAAAGAGCCGCGCAAAAGGCCGACCACCACCAGCTTGTCGGTGCCGGAAAAATCGCTTTCGATCTCTTTCGCCAAGGCTTCCACGCGCGCGGCGATGGTCTTGGCAGAAATCATTTCGTCTATGACATATGGCCGCGTTGGCATGGCTATCCCCTTGCAATTTGACGCCATCCTATGGAATTTGCAGCCGGAGTCACGCGAGGAACGGGCAGAATGCCGACACATGGTGAAAAACGGGCGATGCCATACAGCGCACGGCAGATGTATGATCTGATCGCCGATGTGAAAAGCTATCCGGAGTTCATCCCGTGGATCGCCGCCGCCCGCATTCGCAGCGTCACGCCGCCGCTTCACGGGGTGAGCATGATGGACGCCGATCTGGTGGTCAGCTTCAAAGTGTTCCGCGAGAAATTCACCAGCCGGGTAAAGCTGGATGAGCCGGGGTTGGCGATTGATGTGGATTACCTCGATGGCCCGTTCAAATATCTGCGCTCACGCTGGCAGTTCCATGAGGTGGAAAACGGCTGCGAGGTGGAGTTTTTCGTCGATTTCGAGTTTCGCAATGCGGTGCTGCAAAAGGTGATCGGCATGGTGTTTCACGAAGCCATGCAGCGTATCGTGCGAGCGTTCGAGGATCGGGCGAAGGCGCTGTACGGGTAAGGCGCTGCGTTGGTGGGCGACGTCCGCGGAGCAGGTTTCGCGCAATCTGCCAAAAGCCGGGCCTATTTCGGCCTCTCCATTGTAATACCGATCCGTCCTCCCCATGTGCTAATAAGGTCCGGACTATCCGGGGCTGGGTGATGCGATTGTCTCAAAGGTCTTTCGCACATCCCATTTTCGAAAATCGCACCTTTCGCCAACCATTCAATCCGGTTTCTTGGCCATCACGATCGATTTTCCCACTCACGACCGTGAAAGGATATCTTATGGGCTATTCCTCCCCCAAGAAGCAGTTGGATTTGAAAGATTTTTTGAGCAAGCCCGGCAAGCCTCGCCCGTCGCGAGCCAACTGGAACCGTGCGGCAGCTCCGGTTGCAAAGAAGACCCCTGCAGCCAAGCCTGAAGTAAAATCCGACTAATGGCGCGGGCTGCCACCGAGCCGACCGGCACCTGCGGTGCTGTTCGGGCGGGGTTTGCGTGAGGATGGCGGACGTTGCTGACGTTCGTCAACGTGCTGACCTAAACAAGGCGTGGATACCCAAGCCCTCAGATCTTTCTCCGTTGAAACGACCTATCACATGCAAATGAGCGTGAAAGACATCTTGACCCGCAACCGCACCCACATTCCAGCCGATGGTATAACCATTGGCACACTTCTTGTCTAAACGGTCTTTGACAAAGGCAAGCGCGTCGCCAATTTCCGACCATTCTTCAGCGCTGAGCTCGAACGGCGTTTCGATATGCCGGTGTGGAACGATAATCGCTTGATCGGGCCTATCTTCTTCAATCGACCCCAAAATGAAGAAATTCTCCATGATTGCTAAGGGTCGATCAATCAACAAATCGTTCGAGCGGCAAAACCGACAGTTCGGCTGAGAGTATGTGTTCATAGAGATAGTATTGCGATCCTTTGGAACTTACACAATGGTCTCCATCCCGACCTTCCCCCCTTACCCCTTCTTCGCCAGCGGGTGGTGTTGTAGCACCAGCTCTTTCAGCTGTTCTACCGCTAGGCGTGGTTGGGAGCGGGCGGCGGTCCGCGGAGTGGCGCTCGCGTCCCTGTGGGCGTCGCCATTTATGCTTGCCACAAACTGCGTGCCTATCCGCGTATTACCCACGCTCCAATAGCGCCAGTCCGTCACGCTGAAAGCGTGCCTCTGGCACGACGGGGCGGACCGTCGCTCGTCCGGCACCTGCGGCGCTGTTCGGGCGGGGGGGAGCATGGTCTGCTTAGCGGGACAAAGTGAGCTTTCGCTGCGACTGTGCCAATGGCCGCTTTCGAGACCGTTCAATAAACGATGGTTTTTGGGAGATCTTGACCGTCCGCTCTGAACCAAAGTAAAAATCAAGCAGAGGCGGCAACTGGCATTAGCAGACGATTGTTGAAAGGAATTGTCATAGTTCTACCCAAAGACCATGCTAATATGTGAAATATCAGATGTGGGGATTTAAGTTTTAACTTAATTTTCCCTGCGCCAGCAAAGTTCACGCTGTGCCGTATTTCTTCGACTTCATGAGGCGAAATATGCAATCCAAAAGGCAGAATTTTGATGCCTTCCCCGTCAATCCTGACTTCTTTGAATTTTCGCGCGACAACAAAATATGACCATATGAGATAGGGGGTTAACACCATAATAACAGATGCTTTTACCGTCTCATAAGTCGAAATTTGACCACCAGAAAATAACTCATAAGCAATGATAGGAAAGCCGATAAGGAATACGATTCCCATCCATAACATCGCCCTGCTAACAAAAGGACGATAGCGATATACACCCGTATGATTTGAGAAAAACGCCGTTACATCTTCACGCTGCTTAGGGGTGTCTATCATGGTAACTTCTACCTTTTTTAGCTGGCCTGGGGATGTGCTGTCGCACTCGATTGCGGCAAAATTTTGAACAGCATAGGTTTCCCGCAGAGCCAACCTTGCGCATGGTCCTAATCGCTCGTTTTTGGCGCGGGCGAAAAGCGGCCTATTTCTGGCTTCCAAAGGCCCGTTAAAAACAATCAGTTGTCGAAGGTTTTTGACCCCACCTGATATCTGACATTAGCTATATTGCAGAAGTTTGGTAAAGAGGGCTCGAAGCGGCCACTAGATCAGTCGCTGCTTGTTCACACAACTGGTGCTCGTTTCACGGCACGGTCGGCCCACAGCATGCTTTCATCCGCTTTAAGGATCGTCCCTGTCAGAAAGCGATTTCGAAGCTTGCTGAAGCGCTGAACTGGTCGTTGCTATCATAGCCAATTTCAAAGCCACCAAAACTACCTTTAA
>JARRIY010000163.1:0-7559 GCA_037379985.1 Maritimibacter sp. | reverse complement strand
GCAGCGCACCCTTCTGTTCCGCCGCCGCCACATAGGCAGCAATATCCGCGCGCGCCTCTTCGTCGATCACCGGGCCAACATCGGTGGTCAGCTGCCACGGATCGCCAAGGCTCAGCTCATCCATCGCGCCCTTGATCATGGTTTTCAGATGCGGGGCCACGTCTTCCTGCACATAGAGGCAGCGCAGCGCCGAGCAGCGTTGCCCGGCCGATTGGAAGGCCGAGGCCACGATATCGCGCACCGCCTGTTCGGGCAGCGCCGTGCTGTCGACCACCATCGCATTCAGCCCGCCGGTTTCCGCGATCAGCGGCGCGCCGGGATCGAGATGCTCGACCATGGATTTGCGGATCAGAAACGCGGTGTCGGTCGAGCCGGTGAAGACCACGCCTTTCACCCGGGCGTCAGAGGTCAGCGCCGCGCCCACCACGCCGCCCTGCCCGGGCAGAAGCTGCAGGGCGCTTTGCGGCACACCGGCCTCGTGCAGCAGCCGTACCGCGATGGCGGCGATGATCGGCGTTTGCTCGGCAGGTTTGGCCAGCACCGCATTGCCGGTGGCGAGCGCCGCCGCAATCTGGCCGGTGAAGATCGCAAAGGGGAAGTTCCACGGGCTGATCGCGGTGATCACCCCGCGCGGATCATGCTCGCCCGCCGCCTCGGCCTCGCCGGCATAATAGCGCAGGAAATCCACCGCCTCGCGCAGCTCGCCCACCGCATCGCGCAGGTTTTTCCCGGCCTCACGGGCGAGAGCGGCAAAGATCAGGCCAAAATCGCGCTCGTAAAGATCGGCGGCCTTGCGCAGCACCGCAGCCCGCTCCGCCACCGGCGCGGCCCAGACGGCAGCAGCGTCAAGCGCAGCGGCCACAGTGGCGGCATCGGCTTCAACCACCTTGCCAATCACCTCGCCGCTAGCCGGATTGAGCACCTCAACCGCCGTGCCGCTTGCAGAACCCGCCACAATCGGGCCAGCCTCGGGCAAGGCATCCACAGCGCGCGCCGCCTCGATCCGGGCCAGCGTTTCTTCGTCGCTGAGGTCAAAGCCCTTCGCATTCACGCGGGCCTCGCCGAAAATGTCCTTGGGCGCCGCCAGCCCCGCCGGGGCCGTCGCCGTGGCCAGCGCGTCGAACGGATCGGCGGCGATAGCCTCGGGCGGCACCGCGTCATCGACGATCTGGTTTACGAAAGACGAGTTCGCGCCGTTTTCCAAGAGCCGCCGCACCAGATAGGCCAGCAGATCGCGATGCGCGCCCACCGGCGCATAGATCCGGCAGCGGCCTTTGGTGTCTTTAAACACGAACGATGTCATGCAGCCTCTCGCCCATCCCGTGCAGGCGCTGAAACTCAAACGGCACATCCCCGGCAATATCCAGGATCGCAGCCACCGAATGGGCGTTATGGGTAGCAAATTGCGGATAGATCCGGTCGCCATACTCAAACAGCTTCCGCGCATTGGCGATATAGCTCACATCGGTCGCGGTCTTGGTGGTGAAAAGCGGGAAATCCTCCAGCCCCTCAACCTGCGCCAATTTCATTTCGGTGTCCCAATAGGCGCCCTTCACCAGCCGCACCATGATCCGGCGGTCAAGGTCGGAGGCCAGCGCATAGAGCCAGTCAATCGCCAGCCCGGCGCGCTTGCCGTAGGCCTGCACCACCACGCCAAAACCGTTCCAGCCTGCCAGCTCCGGATCGGCCAGCACCGCGCCAATCACCTTCAGCGACAGGACCAGACGATCCTGCTCTTCGGCGTCGATATTGAAGCCCATATCGGCCGCGCGGGCCTTGCGGGCGAGATCCCGCACCACCGGCACCAGCTCGGCCATCACCCGCGCTTCCTGCGCCACCTCATAGCGCGGATGCAGCGCCGAGAGCTTGATCGAGATGCCCGGATTGGCCTCGACCGAGCCCTTGTCGCAGGCCGCTGCAATCGAGCCGATCGCATCGGAATAGGCTTTGGCGTAGCGCGCGGCATCCTCCGCCGTCATCGCCGCCTCGCCCAGCATGTCATAGCTATAGGTAAAGCCTTTCGCCTCTTGCCCCCGCTTGATCGCTCCGCGCAGGGTGCCCGCCAGCCCTGGCCGCTCGTCATCCAGCACCTTGCCCGTCAGCATCAGCGCCCAGGTCGAGGCATTGACCAGCGAAGAAGACGCCTCGCCCAGATGCCGCCCCCAATCCGAAGGCGCGATCTTGTCTTCGATCAGATCGTCGATGGTCTCGCGATCCGGCACCCGCAGCATCGCCTCGGCCAGACACATCAGCGCCACGCCTTCGCGGGTCGACAGCCCATATTCCGCCAGGAATTGCTCCATCAGCGAGGGCTTGGCCTCGGCCCGAATGCGCCGCACCAGCTCCGCCCCCTGCGCCGCCATCCGCGCGCGTTGCGCGTCATCAAGATTAGCATGCGCCACAAGATCGGTAAGCACCTTGGCTTCAGAACGGGTCTTATCGGCGGATAAGGTTGCGGGGATCGGGGTCGTATGAGCGCTTGCGGCCACGAGCGGAACTCCTAAAAAGCGGGATTTGTTCCAAAATATAGCTTTCGCCCTAGCCGATCAGGCCGTAATGTGGCTATATCATGGTCAATCAGTCTGAATCTTGGCAGGTTTTAAGTCAAAATGACATTTCAACTCGACGATATCGACCGCCGGATTCTCGACGCGCTTACCACCGATGCACGTATTCCGCTGACCCAGCTCAGCAATCAGGTGGGTCTGTCCAAAACCCCGGTTGCGGCGCGGGTAAAGCGGCTGGAGGCGGAAGGCTTGATCACAGGCTACCGCGCGATCCTGTCGCCTGTCCAGCTTGGTCTCAGCCATATCTCGTTTGTCGAGGTCAAGCTTGATGACACCCGCGAAAAATCGCTGCTGGCCTTCAATACGGCGGTAAAAAAGGTGCCGCAGATTGCCGAATGTCACATGATCGCGGGCGGCTATGACTACCTACTGAAGGTGCGCACCCAGGATATTACCGAATATCGGCGGGTGATGGCCGAGCAAATTTCCAGCCTGCCGCATGTCGCCGCAACCTCGACTTTCGTGGCGATGGAAACGGTTGTGGAGCAGACCAACCCGCAGCTTTCTGAAACTTAGCAGATCGACTAAGTATCGCGTTCCTACCGCACAAGGATGGCGCGGAAATCATTCACATTGGTGCCGGTCGGGCCGGGCGCAAATAAATCGCCCAGCGCTTCGAAAGCAGAATAGGCGTCATTCCCAGCCAGATCCGCCGCCGGATCGCGCCCCGCCGCCCGCAACCGCGCCGCCGTCTGCCCATCGGCAAATGCCCCGGCATTATCCTCGCTGCCATCAATCCCATCGGTATCAGCCGCCATAGCGGCCACATCCAGCCCCTCGACGCCCATGGCAAGCGAGAGCAGGAACTCGCTATTGCGCCCGCCGCGCCCACTCCCCTTCAGCGTCACCGTAGTTTCGCCGCCCGAAAGCAGCAGCACCGGCGGCGCAAAGGGGCGATGTTTCGTGGCCACTTCGCGCGCCATGGCGGCATGCATCTTTGCCACCTCCCGCGCCTCGCCTTCGATGGAATCTGAGAGGATCACCGCAGCCAGCCCCTCGGCCTCGGCCAGAGCCGCCGCCGCTTCCAACGATTTCGCCGCCGAGGCGATCACATGCACCTCATTGCGGGCAAAACACGGATCGTCAGGCATTGGCGCCGGATGGGCGGCGATGTGGATCGCGATCCGTTCCGGCAGCGCAACCCCATAGGCTTTCGCCGCCGCCAGCGCCGCCTCCGGATCGGTCGCATTGGGTACGGTGGGGCCAGAGGCCACCTCCGCGGGATCATCGCCGGGCACATCCGACACGATCAGGCTGACCACCCGCGCCGGATGCGCCAGCGCCGCCAACCGCCCGCCTTTCAGGCCTGAAAAATGCTTGCGGATCGCGTTCATCGCCGAGATCGGCGCACCAGAGGCCAAGAGCGATGCATTCAGCGCCTGCTCATCCTCCAGCGTGAACCCGTCCGGCGGGCTGGGCAGCAGCGCCGAGCCACCGCCAGTGATCAGCGCGACCACCAGATCGTCTTCCGTCAGCCCCGATACCGCGCCCGCCAGCGCCTCGCCCGCCGCCAGCCCGGCGGCATCGGGCACCGGATGCGCGGCTTCGATGATCTTCACATAGCTCGTGGCGCAGCCATAGCCATAGCGGGTGACAACCACGCCTTCGACCGGCTCCCCCCATTGCGCCTCAAAGGCGGCAGCCAGTTGCGCCGCCCCCTTGCCCGCACCGATCACCACGGTGCGACCTTTCGGCTTTGCGGGCAGATGCGCCGCCAAAGCCTCAGCCGGATCGGCGGCGGCGATAGCGGCCTCAAAAAGATGGGTCAGAAACGCGCGGTCAGTATCATGCATGCGGGCAGACTAGGGGCGGTTTGAAGCGGCGACAAGCAGCATCGGCGTGGGAGCAAGACAGCTTCTCCAATGACCATCACCTGTTCACAGAATAGGCAGTGCTTGACCTCCTTAGCCCGGGGATGCCGTCTTCAACAGCGCCGCGAGAAAATGAGGGCAGTGACCGACCGCGGGGGGACGTATAGCGTCCGCCCGTGGGGGCGGTCGGACACTGCCCGGCGGTTCCCACCGGCGGAAAACCTATGGCTCACAGATATTGGAGCGCCGGGAGCGGTCACCCTCCCCCCAAACCAAACCGGGGCGCCATTGGCGCCCCGGATCAGCTTATTCTTTCACATATGGCTTGCCATCCGCCGCCGGGGCCTTGGCTTTGCCGATCAGCCCGGCAACCACCACCATCGTGGCCAGATAGGGCGCCATGGCCAAAAATTCCGACGGGATCGGCGTATGCAACAGCGCCAGTTTCTGCTGGATCGAGTCTGCAAAGCCAAAGACCAGCGCCGCCATCAGTGCGCCAACCGGGTGCCAGCGCCCAAAGATCATCGCCGCGAGCCCGATAAAGCCGCGCCCATTGGTCATGTTCTCGTCAAACCGACCAGCCGAGCCCAGCGTGAACCACGCCCCACCAAAGCCCGCGACCATGCCACCCAGCATCACGTGGAAATAACGCGTTTTGTAAACGTCGATCCCCAGCGTATCAGCAGCCCGCGGATGCTCGCCCACGGCGCGCGCGCGAAGGCCACCCTTGGTGTAGAACAGGTAATAGGTCGCCACGCCCACAAGGATCAACGCCCCATAGACAAAGATGTTTTGCTGAAACAGCACCGGCCCGATCACCGGAATATCGCTCAGAACCGGGATTTTCACCGCCCGGAACACCGGCGCATTGTTCAGCGCCCGATGGCTCTGGAACACCTGCGAGCTCACATAGGATGTGACCCCGAGCACAAAGAGGTTGATCACCGTACCGGCAATAATCTGGTCCATCCGGTAGGTCACCACCAGCGCCGCCAGCATGATCCCGAATACGCCGCCAACGATGATCGCAGCACCGATCCCGGCCCAGCCGCCCATCAGCGATCCAACCAGCGCGCCGGTAAACGCGCCTGCCAGCAACATGCCTTCGATGGCGATGTTCACCACCGCCACCCGTTCACACAGCACGCCCGCAAGCCCGCCCAGCGCAATCGGCATGGCGCGCACCACGGTGGCCTGCAACATGCCGGTCAGGTAAAAGCTTTTGCCCGCCGTGGCCCAGACCAGAAAGGCCAGAACCAAGATGAACAGCCCGGCCCCCAGCGAGAGCGAGGTCCAGCGCCCACCGCCCTTGAGGAACTGGCGCACGCCGAGAAAGGCGATCACCGCCCCGGCGGCATAGTTGAACGGCGCACCGGGTACGACCAGATTGGGCAGCTCGCCCTTGATCCGCGCCAGTTTGAAGGTCGCCATTGCGCCGCCTTCAACATCCAGCACGAACAGCACCAGAAGCGACAGCAGGATCAGCGCCACGCCTGCGATACGGGCCTGCCGGGCCTTGCCGGGATCAAGCACATCGTCTTCGCGCGCGGCGGTATTGGTTGTCACGGCGCTCATGCCCGGCCCCCTTTCTTGTCTTTCTGGAACCCCCAGGGGAAGATCGCGCGCACCAGAAGCGGCGCAGCGATGAACACCACGATCAGTGCCTGGATGATGCCGATCATGTCGAGCGACACGCCTGCATCCACCTGCATCTGACGCCCCCCGGCCTCCAGCCCGCCAAACAGGATACCTGCAAACAGGATCCCGACCGGGTGCGAGCGGCCAAGCAGCGCCACCGCGATGGCATCAAAACCGATCCCGGCGGAAAAGCCCGGGCTGGCGCGGTGCAACACGCCCAGCACCTGCGCGCCGCCAGCCAGCCCTGCCAGCGATCCGGCGGTGGCCATGGCGGCAACGATGGTAAAGCCCGATTTCATCCCGGCATAGCGCGCCGCATCGGGGTTTTCGCCCGAAGCGCGGAAGGCAAAGCCGATTTTCGAGCGGAACAGGATCCACCAGACCAGCGCCACGGCCAGCAGCATCAGGATGAACCCGCCATGCAGGCGCAAATTGTGGTCGAACCAGTCAAGCAATTGCGGCAATTGCGCATTCGGCGGCACCGATTTCGAAATCGGATCGGCACGCCCGGCTTTCTGCACAAACGGCTGGTTCAGAAGATAGGTCAGAAGCTGATATGAGGTCAGGTTCAGCATGATGGTCGAAATCACCTCATGCGCCCCGGTCGCAGCCTTCAGCGCCCCGGCGATCCCGGCGTAAAACGCCCCGGCAATCGCCCCGGCCAATAGCGACATCGGCAACAAGAGCCAGATCGGCAGCCCGGCAAAGCTGAAAGCGAAAATCACCGAGGCCATACCGCCCATGATGATCTGCCCTTCGGCTCCGATATTGAACAGCCCGGCGCGGAAACCAAGCCCCAGCCCCAGCCCGGCCAGCACCAGCGGGATCGCCGCCGTCAGGGTTTCCGAGACCGCATTCAGCGACCCGACAGATCCCTGCGCCAGCGCCACAAAGCTTTTGCCAATGGTCGGCAGGTCCACACCGGTTGCCAGCATCACCAGCGCGCCAAAGATCAGCGCCACGACGACGGCAAAGATCGGCACCACCACCAAATCTTCGAAATCATGCCGACCGCGCGACGTGCGCTTCAGCAGTTTTGCCATGTTTTCATTTACTTGACTTAGGTCGCTCATGCGGCTGCCCCCTCATGTGCCCCGGCCATGGCAAGACCCACAGCGTTGCGGTCGGCTTTGCCGCCGGTATTGTCAAATTCCGCCACGATGGCACCGTCGAACATCACCAGAATGCGGTCGGCCAGCCCCATGATCTCGTCGAGTTCCGAGCTGACGATCAGCACCCCGTCGCCCTCATCCCGGCTGGCGATCAGACGTTTGTGGATATATTCGATCGAGCCCACATCGAGGCCTCGCGTCGGCTGGCTGGCGATCACCAGCTTGGTGTCACGTTCCAGCTCGCGCGCCACCACCATTTTCTGCTGGTTGCCGCCCGACAGATTGCCCGCTGGCAGGAACACGCTCGGCGTGCGCACATCAAAATCGAGGCAGTATTTCGCCGCCGCCTGCTGCACCGCCTCCCAGTCAATCGCCGCCGCCTTGGAATAGGGGGCGAGGTAATAGGAGTTCAACACCATGTTTTCGGCAAT
>JARRIY010000162.1:2089-7640 GCA_037379985.1 Maritimibacter sp. | reverse complement strand
GGGCTACCCGCCCGAATAGCACCGCAGGTGCCGGGCGAACGCCGGTCCGGGACGGTCGATTGGCACTCGCCCGGCACTATGGTGCGGTACTCAGGGGAGCTGGCCGTAGGGTGCGCCTTCAGGCGCACCCTACGGATTGGTGAGGGATCGCCCTACAGATCCTGCCCGATATGCTTGGTGCCGCGTTTTTCGGCCAGTGCCACTTGTTTCTGCCGCTCGCGAAAGCGGGCGCGGCGGGCGTCGTCAAATTCGTCAATGCAATGGTGGCAGCTGACGCCATGCTCATATTCCGGGCGCGCCCGATCTTCCGGCAGCAGCGGGCGGCGGCAGGCATGGCATAGCTCATGCGGGCCTTCGCGCAACCCGTGCTCCACCGAGACCCGCCCATCAAAGACGAAACAGGCCCCATCCCAAAGGCTTTCCTCTTCCGGCATCTCTTCAAGATATTTCAGAATGCCACCTTTCAGGTGAAACACCTCCTCCACACCTTGCCCGAGCAGGTAATTCGTTGATTTCTCACACCGAATGCCGCCGGTGCAGAACATCGCCACGCGTTTGTTGTGAAAGCGATCGCGGTTCTCTTCCCACCAGGCGGGGAATTCGCGAAAGCTTTTGGTGCCCGGATCAATCGCGCCCTGAAAGGTGCCGATGGCAAATTCGTAATCATTGCGGGTGTCGATCAGCACCACGTCATCCTGCGAAATCAGCTCGTTCCACTCTTCCGGGTTGAGGTAATGGCCGACCGAGGCGAGCGGGTTCACATCCGGTTGACCCATCGTCACGATCTCGTGTTTCAGCCGCACTTTCATCCGGCCAAAGGGCATGTCGCTGGCGCTGGAAAACTTCACCTCCAACCCCTCGCAGCCGGGCAGGGAGTGGATATGGGCGACGAGCTTATCCAGCCCGGCGCGGCTGCCAGCCACCGTGCCATTGATGCCCTCGCGGGCCAATAACAGCGTGCCTTTGATCCCCTCGCCCTCGCAGAGGGAGAGCAGCGGGCCGCGCCGGGCGGCGGGGTTTTCGAACGGGGCGAAGTGATAGAGTGCGCAGACAGTATACATGCCCTTCCGCTAGCGCCCACGTCGCGCCAGATCAAGCGGCTTGCCGCCCACCGGCAAGGAAACGTCTTGAATTTCCACCATTCCGCGCCACATCCAGCACACGACACGGAGGATGACATGAAACAGATGACCCGTAGCCTTGCCCTTGTGCTCGCTCTTCTTCCCGTTACCGCCAGTGCTGAAACTCAGGTGCCCGCCTCGATGGCGCAGGTGCAGCTGAGCTATGCACCGGTGGTCAATCAGGCCGCGCCAGCGGTGGTGAATATCTACGCCACCAAAATGGTGGCCCGGCAGAGCCCGTTTTTCGACGATCCGTTCTTTCAGCAGTTTTTCGGGACGCGCGATGCCCGCCCGCAGCAGCAAAACGCGCTGGGTTCCGGGGTGATTGTTGGCGACGGGCTGGTGGTGTCGAATTTCCATGTGGTCGATAACGCCACGGATATTCGCGTGGTGCTGTCGGACCGGCGCGAATATGAGGGCGAAGTGGTGCTGGCCGATGAGCAGGCCGACCTCGCGGTGATCCGCCTGCCTAACGCCGCCGATCTGCCCTCGCTTGATTTTGCCGATTCCGATGCGGTGGAGGTGGGCGATCTGGTGCTCGCCATCGGCAATCCGTTCGGGGTTGGGCAAACCGTGTCTTCCGGCATTGTCTCAGGGCTGGCGCGCACCGGGCGCGGCGGCGGGGCCTATAATGCCGGAGGTTATTTCATTCAGACCGACGCACCGATCAACCCGGGCAATTCCGGCGGCGCGCTGGTCGATATGCAGGGCCGTCTGGTCGGGATCAACACCCAGATCGTGACCCGCTCCGGTGGCTCCAACGGCATTGGTTTTGCGATCCCTGCCAATCTGGTGAAACGGGTGGTGGCGCAGGCAGACAATGGCGAGGCGAGCTTTACCCGGCCCTGGGCGGGCGTCACCGTACAGCCGGTCGATGCCGATATCGCCGAGGCGCTGGGTCTGGATCGCCCGCATGGGGTGATGGTGCAATCGGTGTCTGACAGCAGCCCCTTTGCCGAGGCCGGGATCGAGCCGGGCGATGTGATCCTGACCATGGCGGGCCAGCCGGTGAATGCCCCGGGCGAGTTGGGCTTCCGCCTGTCGTTGCAAGAGCTGAGCAGTATGCTCGATGTCACCTATCTGCGCGACGGGCAGGAGCAGCAAGCCAGCGTTGAAATGCGCGCGGCCAGCTCGGCAGTGGAGCAGATGGGCGGCGAGCCCCTGACCGTCACCGCACATGGGCCGTTTGAAGGTCTGGTAGTGCAGGAGCTGAACCCGGCCCTGGCTGATCAGCTCGGGCTGCGCAGCGATGTTGACGGGGTGATCGTGCTCGGCGCCAAACAGGCGGTGCGCAACCGGCATTTCCAGCTTGGCGATGTGATCAGCCGGATCAACGGCATGGATATTCGCAGCATGGATGATTTCATCAAAGCCAGCAGTGAAGACCGCAACAGCTGGAAAGTGCTGATCAACCGTCGTGGCGGGCGTGTATACCTGAACTGGCGCGGTTAGCGCCGGGTCCTGCCCGGGGCGGAGCCCCTCCCTCTTCGCCCCGGGAGAAATGTTTTTGGGTTTGATGTCGGGAATGCGCCGCGCCGGCCTGATGAGCTAGCGCGCGCACCGCCCCGATTGACGCGAGCGATTTGCAATCCTACCTCTTGGGAAAACAGGGGATTTGCCATGATGATTTCAGCGAGCGACGCAATTCTGGTGATCGACGTGCAGAATGATTTCTGCCCCGGTGGTGCGCTGGCCGTGGCGGGCGGCGATGAGATCATCCCCGAGATCAATCGGGTTTTGCGCGATTACCCGGTTCGGGTGTTCACGCAAGACTGGCACCCGCTGGGCCACAGCTCGTTTGCCTCCACCCATCCTGATGCAGCCCCCTTTGGCACGGTCGAGATGCCCTATGGCAGCCAGACGCTTTGGCCCGATCATTGCGTGCAGGGCACGGATGGGGCGGAGTTTCATGAGGACCTGCATGTCGATCCCGCCGATATGATCCTGCGCAAAGGCTTCCGGCACGAGATCGACAGCTATTCGGCGTTTTTCGAGAACGATCAGACCACGCCCACCGGGCTGGAAGGCTATCTTCGCTCGCGTGGGGTTAGCCGGGTGACGCTCGTGGGCCTCGCCACAGATTTCTGCGTTGCCTGGTCGGCGCTGGATGCGGTGCGGCTGGGCTTTGAAACTCGGGTGATGCTATCGGCCTGCCGGGGGATTGATCTGGAGGGCTCGCTCGACGCCGCCATCGCACAGATGCGCGCGGCTGGGGTGGAGTTGGTTTAGCGGGCGACGCCCGACCCTCCCCCCGGGGGGCTTATGGAAATGCAGGATTGAGCTTTCTGGAAGTGTCTGCTTTTGGCACTGTGTTTCGCCATCATACAGAAAAACGCCTACCCAGGGTCAGGCGTCACTCTTTTCTGCAGGCGGCTCGGACGATCATCCTGACAGTCGCAGGGTTCGTCATTAAGCCTTGCGCGGTGCGCGGACTCGGGCGCGGCGGAGGGTGCTGGGTTGCGGGGCACGGGTGTCAAAATAGATGCTCATATAGCCCTCCAGCTTGGCCAGATAGCGTTCGGTAAAGGCGGTTTTGTTGCCCTCTTGCTTGGCGATCTCGATCTGCTGCTTCACCACCTCGATCAGATTGATCGGCGCGGAATTGTTGATCTGCAGATTGCGGCCAATGCCGCAGGCACTGAGATTTTGCGCGACCATGCTGCGAAAGCGGCTGCCCCGGCTTTCCAGTTCCAGCAGAAACGGCGTGTCTTGCAGCCCCAGCTCGCGCAACTCATCAACCAGCCAGTCAATCTCGGTGGCCGTGATGGCGGTCAGATTGTAACGGGCAAAGACCTTGGCCAAACCGGGCGGCGGGGTGAGCCCCAGCTCTGCGCTGGTGGCGGTCCGGTCGGCGACGATCGACGAGATTTGCATGATGAGAGCCCTTACTGTCAGAATTTTTACTCAAACTGACGGAAAGAGGTTAATCACCTGCTAACGTGAAATGGGGAAAGTAGGATCATCTTGGGGTTGAATTGTGGCAAAATTGCCCGATGACACTGCCCTAAAATGGTACCCCCCCGGGCCAAAAATGAAAAACCCCCGGGCAGAGCCACGGGGGTTTAACGGACGGCAAGCCGCCGAATTCATGCTAAACCTTAGAGAAGGCCTTCGCGTTGCGCCTTTTTGCGGGCCAGCTTCCGCGCACGGCGGATGGCTTCGGCCTTTTCGCGCGCTTTCTTGACGGAGGGTTTCTCGAAATGTTGCCGAAGCTTCATTTCGCGGAAGACGCCCTCACGCTGCAGCTTTTTCTTCAGGGCACGGAGCGCCTGATCGACGTTGTTATCACGAACGGACACCTGCATGTGGTTTTCACCACCTTTCTAAGTTTGAGTTTGCAAGATTTGCAGGAGGCTGCCCTATAGCAAGGGCGAACTGTTTTGTCCAGCACGCTGGAAACGGCAGGTTCAGGCGGCTATCTAGAGTGTAACGGGTAACAGGTGAAACCATGACACGAACCGACGATCTTCTGGATGCTGCGCTCAATCACGCGCTGTTTGATGGCTGGAGTGCTGCTACGCTTGAGGCTGCGCGGGTTGATCTGGGCATCAGCGCGGCTGCGGCGCAGATGATATTTCCGCGCGGGGCGGTGGATATGGCGCTGGCCTATCACAAGCGCGGCGACCGGATGATGGTCGAGGTGCTGAAAACCGAAGACCTCAGCGCGATGAGGTTTCGCGACCGAATCGCCTATGCGGTGCGGCTGCGGCTGGAACTGGCGGATAAAGAGCTGGTGCGGCGCGGCATGGCGCTGTTTGCCCTGCCGCAACATGCCGCCGAAGGCTCGCGCGCGCTTTGGGGCACGGCGGATGCGGTCTGGACCGCGCTGGGCGACACGTCGCGGGATGTGAACTGGTATACCAAGCGCGCCACCCTGTCGGCGGTGCATTCCTCGACCGTGCTCTATTGGCTTGGCGATGAGAGCGAAGACAATCAGGCGACATGGGAATTTCTCGACCGGCGGATCGGCAATGTGATGCAGTTTGAGAAGCTGAAAGCGCAAGCCAAGGCTAATCCGCTGGTGGATCGCTTCATGAAAGGGCCGGGCCGGGCGCTGGACATAATCCGGGCCCCGGGTGGGCGCAGGGCTGGCGGCGGACCGGGGCAGGCCCGGCGCAATATGCGGGGGCAGCGATGAACACACCGGCCAGAATGCGCGTGGTGGAAATCTCCCAGCCCGGCGGGCCGGAGGTGTTGAAGCTTTCGGAACGCCCGATCATCTCGCCCGGACCGGGGGAAATTCTGATCCGTGTCGCCTATGCCGGGGTGAACCGCCCCGATGCGCTGCAACGCGCCGGTGCCTATGCTCCGCCGCCTGATGCGTCAGACCTGCCGGGGTTGGAAGCCTCGGGCGAGGTGGCGATGGTTGGCCCGGATGTGACGGAATGGAAGGTCGGCGACAAGGTGTGCGCGCTCCTGCCCGGTGGCGG
>JARRIY010000162.1:0-2038 GCA_037379985.1 Maritimibacter sp. | reverse complement strand
GGCATGAGCCTGCGCGATGCCGCCTGCCTGCCGGAAACCTATTTCACCGTCTGGTCCAACGTGTTCATGCGCGGCGGGCTGAAAGCGGGGGAACGTTTTCTGGTCCATGGTGGCTCGTCCGGTATCGGCACCACCGCCATTCAGCTTGCCCATGCCTCTGGCGCGCGGGTATTCACCACGGCCGGGTCGGATGAAAAGGTAAATACCTGCACCCGGCTGGGCGCTGAAGTGGCGATAAATTACCGCGAGCATGATTTTGTCGAGCTGATGAAGGCGGTGGGCGGCGCCGATCTGATCCTTGACATGGTCGGCGGCGATTACATCCCGCGCAATATCCGGGCGCTGGCCGATGAGGGGCGTCTGGTGATGATCGCCTTCCTCGCCGGGCCGAAAGCCGAGCTGAATTTCGCCCAGATCATGGCGCGGCGGCTGGTGGTGACAGGCTCGACCCTGCGCCCGCAGTCAAACAACGCCAAGGCCGGGATCGCCGCCGAGCTGCGCCAGCATGTCTGGCCGCTGATCGAGGCCGGGCGGGTTGGTCCGGTGTTCGACAGCGAGTTCCCGCTGGAAGATGCCGCCGCGGCTCATGCCCGCATAGAAAGCAGCGGCCATATCGGTAAGATCGTGTTGAAAGTGGCGGGCGAGTGACCGCGAGGTAAGGAGGGTCTCATGGCGAAAACGGTAATCATCGAAGAGTTTGGCGGTCCGGAGGCCATGAAGCTGATCGACCAGCCGCTGGGTGCGCCGGGGAAAGGCGAGATGCTGATCCGCCATGAACGCATCGGCCTCAATTTCATCGACATCTATCACCGCACCGGGGTCTATCCTTTAAACCTGCCGCATGGGCTGGGGATGGAGGCTGCGGGCGTGGTCGAAGCTGTGGGCGAGGGGGTGTCGCACCTGAAGCCCGGCGACCGCGCCGCCTATGCCGCCAATCCCCCCGGCGCCTATGCCGAGGCCCGGGTGATGCCCGCCGCGCAAGTGGTGAAGCTGCCGGACGAGATCACCTATTCCGTCGCTGCCGCCGCGATGCTGAAGGGCATGACGGTGGAATACCTTTTTCACCGCACCACGCCGCTGAAAGCTGGCGACACGGTGCTGTTTCATGCCGCTGCCGGCGGTGTCGGGCTGATCGCCTGCCAATGGGCGCGCTCGGAAGGGATCACCCTGATCGGCACGGCGGGGAACGCGCAGAAATGCCAAGAGGCGCTGTCGAACGGCGCCAGCCATTGCATCAATTACCGCGAAGAGAATTTCGTCGAGCGGGTGCGCGAGCTGACCGATGGCAAAGGCGTCGATGTGGTGATGGACGGGATCGGGGCTGATACATTTATCGGCTCATTGGATTGCCTGAAACCGCTGGGCATGATGATTTCCTTCGGCTCTGCCTCTGGCCCGGTGCCGGATTTCAGCCTGGCTGAGCTTGCCGGGCGCGGCAGTCTGAAAATCACAAGGCCATCGCTCTTCACCCATATTGCCGATCCGCAAAGCTGCCAGCAGATGGCCGATCATCTGTTTGCCAAGATCCTCGCGGGTGATCTGCATATTCATATCGACCAGCGGTTTGCGCTGGACGCGGTGGAGGAAGCGCATCGCAGCCTTGAGGCGCGCAAGACCACCGGATCGACCATTCTGATCCCCTGACGAAAGACTAAATCACCATGACCATGACCGGATGGATTCTCGCCGTATTGGTGCTGCACTTTGTGCAGACATATCTGCCCTCGACCGCCCGCGCCCTCAGCCGGGATGAGGTGCAGAAGCGCTATCTGCGCGGCCCCCGCGATGAGGTGCCGCCGGCCGGGCTGATGGTCGGGCGGATGGAGCGTGCGCTGAAAAACCTGATGGAGTCGTTGCCGATCTTCATCACGCTGGCGCTGCTGGCGGAAATTCGGGGCCTCACCGAAGGCTGGGCCCTCACCGGCGCGATGGTCTTTACCCTTGCCCGTGTCGCCTATGTGCCCGCCTATGGCTCCGGCATCCCCTGGCTGCGCTCGGCTGTTTGGTCCGTCGGTTTTGCCGGGCTGGTGATGATGGC
>JARRIY010000161.1:0-5568 GCA_037379985.1 Maritimibacter sp. | reverse complement strand
CGGCCTCATCTTTGGTCGTCAAATACCTCGGGGGCGCGGGGGCAGCGGCCCCGCCCTGCCCGGCACTTTCAGCTTATGCGCATTCCAACAGCAGCGTGCCCGCCGCGGTGTTCGAGATCGGAATGTGATAGTTGCGCTGGATCTCGGTCACATCGTCCCCCAGCGCCCCGCGCATCATCATCCACATCAGAAGCTCGGTGCCCTGCGCGCCCGCTTCTTTCACCAGATCCAGCCGGTTGACCTTGGTCAGCTCATCCGGGTCATTCACAATCTTTTCAAGGCAGTACTGATCGAACTCCTTGTTGATGAAGCCCGCACGCTGCCCGTCGAGCTGGTGGCTGAGGCCACCCGTGCCCATCACCACGATCCGCGCATCTTCCGGGAAGCTTTCCAGCGCAACGCGCAGCGCCCGGCCAAAGGCCAGCGCACGTTTCAGCGTCGGGATCGGATGCTGCACGGTATTGGCCGAAATCGGCACGGTTTTCGGCATGTTCGGATTGTTCGGCGCGCCCGGCCAGAACAGCTGCATCGGCACCACAAAGCCGTGGTCCACATCCAGCTCCTGACAGGAAGTGATGTCAAACTCCTGCGCCACCATGCTTTCGATGATGTGCCAGCTCAGCTCCGGAGCACCCGGGAACGGCGGCAGCGTCGGCAGCCCCCAGCCCTCGTCTTCCACCCGGTATTCATTCGCCGCACCGATCGCAAAGGTCGGCATCCGGTCGAGGAAAAAGCCCAGCCCGTGGTCGTTATAGATGTTGATCACGTAATCCGGCTTGGCCTCGGCCATCCAGGCGTGAATTTTCGGGAAGCCGTCAAAGAACGGTTTCCAATACGGATCTTCTTGCAGTTCGTTGCGGATCGCGTTGCCCACCGAGGGGATATGCGAGGTGCTGATGCCGCCCAGAATTTTCGCCATGATCTATCTCCTCCTCAAGCCTGCGATTGCAGGAATTCTTTGAATTCCTCGGTGGTTTTGCCGGTTTGCAGCCCGCCCACGTCCTGCACCGACAGACCGAAGATCCCGGCGAATTTGGCGAGGTAATAGATATTGCCGCCCTGATCGATCAGCCCCAGCACGTCGCGGGCACGGATCGCAGCTTTCTGGCCGTCATTCAGGCCATATTGTTCCATATAGCCCTCTTCATCGGCTTTGAACGCCTCCCGGTTCTCGGCCTTGTTGAACGAGTAGCACATCTTGTTGAGGGCATAGCCTTTCATGGCCTGTTTGCCGTCAAAGATGGTCGTGCCGGGAATGTCGATGCTGTATTCGAACGCCGGTTTATCCATCGTCTCCTCCTCTTTCGTTTACGCCCAATAGAGGCGCATAGGGTTGTCCACGAGCAGCAGCTGTTGCTCCTCAGGCGATCGCGCGATTTTCGGGATGAAATCGACCAGATTGCCGTCATCCGGCATGTGGGATTTCATATTCGGATGCGGCCAGTCGGTGCCCCAGAGCACCCGGGTCGGAAAGCGCTCAACCACGGCGCGGGCAAAGGGCACCACGTCATCATAGTTGGGCGCGCCTTCCACGCTCAGCCGTTCCGGGCAGGTGACTTTCGACCAGATATTCTCGTTGCGCTCCATCAGATCGAGGAAACGCTGGAAGTCGGGGTGATCCACGCCTTTCGTCACATCGGGGCGGCCCATATGGTCGACCACCAGCACCGTGGGCAGGCTTTCCAGGAAAGGCACCAGCTCTTCCAGATCGGCGGCTTCGAAATAGACAACGATATGCCAGCCCAGCGGCTTGATCTTCTCGGCAATCGACAGAAACACCTCTTTCGGGGTGGCATCGACCAGCCGTTTGACGAAATTGAACCGCACTCCGCGCACCCCGGCTTCGTGCATCTCGGCAAGCTCAGCCTCGGTAATATCCGGCCCAACGCTGGCAATCCCGCGCGCCAGATCCCCCGCCGTGCGGCAGGCATCGACCATGGCGCTATTGTCCTTGCCGTGGCAGGTGGCCTGCACGATCACGTTGCGGCTGAACCCGAGATAATCGCGCAACTCGAACAGCTTATCCTTGCCTGCATCGCAGGGCGTGTATTTGCGCTCCGGCGCAAAGGGAAAGGCATCGCGCGGGCCGAACACATGGCAATGCGCATCCACCGCGCCCTCCGGCAGCACGAAATCCGGCTTTTTCGGGTTCGGGTGGAAATCCAGCCAATCGGCGTCAGTGATCTGTTTCTCGCTCATCATTCAATCCGCAAAGACCTCGCCGTCCATCAGTTTGCGCGCGGTGCGCAGGATGGCGGCCGAGGTGGGTGTTCCGGTTTCATCCAGCCGGGCGATCACGCTCATCTCGCCGGTGGGGTGTTCAATCGACAGCATCCGCTCATCGCCCTCGCCGGTATTGGCGAGCGCATGGGCCGGGCTGTCCTCCAAGAGGCAGGCGGTGGCCACGGAAACCGCGCCCAGCACGCCGCTGGTCTTGTGGCAGCGATGCGGGATAAAGGTGCGGGTATTCACCGCGCCCCCCGCTTTCGGGGCCGAGACCATGGTCATCTTCGGCACCGATTTCGATGTCACATCGCCCAGATTCATCAAGGGCCCACAGGCCCGCCGGATCGCTTCCAGCTTCGCCCGCAGCGCTTCATTCGCTTCCAGCTCTTCCGGAGTTTCATCGCCCGTCACGCCCAGATCGGCCCCGCGCATCACCACGCAGGGCATGCCGTTATCGATCATCGTGACCTCGATGCCTTCGATCACATCGACCACATTGCCTGTTGGCAACAGCGCCCCGCAGGAGCTGCCAGCGGTGTCGCGAAACTCGATGGGCACCGGGGCAGAGCTGCCGGGCACGCCGTCAATCTTGGCCTCGCCCGCATAGCTCACCACGCCGCCCGGGGTTTTCACCCGCACCACGGCCACCTGCCCGGTATTTTCCATGAAGATCGTCACCGGGGTTTCGCCGTCAACCGCCGCCACCAGCCCGCGCTCGATGGCAAAGGGGCCAACGCCTGCCAGAATATTCCCGCAATTCTGCGCGTCGGTCACAATCGGCTGGTCGACGAAAACCTGCAAAAACAGGTAATCCACATCCACGCCCGGGCGGCTGGAAGCCTTCACCACCGCCACTTTCGAGGTCAGCGGATCGGCCCCGCCCATCCCGTCGATCTGGCGAATATCCGGGCTGCCCATCGCCCTGAGCAGAAAGGCGTCGCGCGCTGCGGTGTCGGCGGGCAGATCCTCGGCGAGGAAGTAGCCCCCCTTAGAGGTGCCCCCCCGCATCCACATGCAGCGCACGCCGTCAGACATATTTCAGCCCCATCTCGGCCAGACGCGGGCGCATGTTGTACATATCCAGCCCCAGCTCACCGGCCTCGAACCGCTCGCGTTTCGCCGTCTCATTGGCCTCGCGCGCCCGGGCTTTTTCCAGCACTTCGGCGGCCTCTTCGCGGCGCACGCAGACCACGCCATCGTCATCGGCCACGATCACATCGCCCGGGTTCACCAGCTCATCGGCGCAGACCACCGGCACGTTGACGCTGCCCAGCGTCGCCTTGATCGTGCCTTGGGCGCCAATCGCCTTCGACCAGACCGGAAAGCCCATCTCGGTGAGGTCGCGCACATCGCGCACGCCCGCGTCAATGATCAGCCCCCGGCAGCCGCGCGCCATGGCGCTGGTGGCCAGCAGATCGCCGAAATAGCCCGCATCCGAGGGGCTGGTGGTGCCCAGCAGCAGCACATCGCCCGGCTGCAGCTGTTCCACCGCCACATGGATCATCCAGTTATCCATCGGCGGCGCCAGAATGGTGGTGGCCGATCCGGCAATCCGCGCGCCCGCATAGATCGGCCGCATATAGGAATTCAGCAGCCCCTTGCGCCCCTGCGCCTCGTGCACCGTGGCCACGCCCAGCTCGGCCAGCCCGTCGATAATCGCCTGATCGACGCGCTCGATATTCTGCACGACGATCCCCGTGGTTCCCGGCTGATAGCTCATCAGTCCAGCTCCTCCACGGTGCGCGGGAAGATCGCCTCGAACCCTTCGGCGTATTTCGCAGGCTTGCCGCCCGCCATGCCGCCCGAGTTGCGGCGGAAATGGTTGGCGCGGTTTTCGGCCACGTTCTCGTAGAAGTGCCACAGATGCTCTTGCCCCTGCATGCACTGGATCGCCGCCCATTTCTTGTCCCAGACATCGGAGATGTCGAGGAACACGTTCGGCTTCCAGCCCATCTGCTCGGTCTGATGCGGCTCAAACAGGTAAAGCTGCGGCGCGCCCAGCACCTTCTGGCCGGGATTATGCCCCCAGGCCTGCGCCATCATCCGGGTTTCCAACGCGAATTGGGTCGTGTTCATGTGGTCGGTGTTATACGGGTCCCATTTCGAATGGGACATCATGAATTTCGGCTGCATCGCGCGGATCACGTCGACCATGCGATCCTTGGTCTCGCGGCCCAGATCCAGCGGGTAGTCGCCCACATCGAAAAACTGAATATCGGCAACGCCCAGCGCGGCGGCGGCATTTTCGGCCTCTTTGCGGCGCTCGGTCTTCACCTTCTCAAGGGTCATCCCCTCCTGCTTCCACAGCTTGGCGCTTTCGCCCCGCTCGCCGTAAGACAGGCACACAACGGTTACATCATAGCCCTTGGCGGCGTGCTGCGCGATGGCGCCACCGGCCCGCCAGACGAAATCGGCGGAATGGGCAGAAATGACCAGCGCGGTTTTCTTGTCAGACATTCAGGTCTCCCTCGGATCCTCACTTTGGGCGCGTCGCCCGATCGGTTTTCGATTAGACCTCCGCGAGACAAGAGACCATTTGAATCCCGCGCCGTTCTCATAAATATTAGCTATAGCAAGATCAAAGCGCGAATCCTGCGCAAATAGGTAAGCTGCTGTAATGGAACAATCTTTACCAAATCTGAGGCACCTTTATGCCTTCATGGAAGTTGCTGATGCGGGCGGGATCAGTGCCGCCGCACACCGCGTTCACCTCAGCCAGCCCGCCGTGACGCAGGCAATTTCGGGGTTGGAAAAGCGGCTGGATACCCAGCTTCTCGACCGCCGCGCCGAAGGGATGTTTCCCACCTCCGAGGGCGAAGTCCTGCTGATCCGGGTGCAGCGCTTGTTTGCGCTTCTGGCCGAGGGCGCGGCGCGGGCGGTGCGGCTGGGCGGGCGGCGCGAGGCGCGGGCCGATGCCAGTTTTCACACCCGGGTCACCGCCGCGCAGCTCCGCGCCCTCATCGCCATCCGCGAGGCGCGAAACTTCTCGCTCGCCGCCCGCAATCTTGGCATTTCCCAGCCCTCCGTGCACCGCGCCGCCCGCGATCTGGAAAAGCTTTCCGGCCTCACCCTCTTCACCCCCAGCCGCAAGGGGATCGAGCTCAGCCCCGCCGCCGAGGCCTTTGCCCGCGCGGTGAAGCTGGCCGAGGCCGAGCTGGCGCAGGGGTTTGACGAGCTGACCCGGCTGAAAGGCCGCGACGCCACGCGGATCAGCGTCGGCTCCATGCCGCTGTCGCGCACCGAAATCCTGCCGCAGGCCTGCGATGCGCTCCTGCGCGAGGCGGCCGGCGTGCAGCTCAGCTTTGTCGATGCGCCGTATAATGAATTGCTGCGCGAGCTGCG
>JARRIY010000160.1:0-9889 GCA_037379985.1 Maritimibacter sp. | reverse complement strand
ATTGATCCAGGCTTTTACCTCGGGGCGGGGGGTGGCCTCCCAAAACCGGTCCAGTTCGGCGGGGGTGGCAAAGCTCAAGCGAGCAATGGCTTCGCGATGCAGATAATCGGTCTGCTCGGCTTCGCTGACGCCATGGTCGATCCCGTCCGGAAATAGACGGTCGCCGAGATCATAATATTTCACAAAGCCTTTGCGGTGCGAGGTGCCCAGATCGCCCGCATACCACATCTGATCCAGCGCCTTTTTATGCGGCGGACGGGCCCACATTTCGCGCGGGCCTTCGATCTTGGTGTCGAAAGCGTGGGTGGAGAGCGGCCCTTCAGCCTCGATCCTGGCGCGGATGCGGGCGATTTCCTCGCGCCCCAGCCCGGAGTGAAACCAGCTTGAGCGCGCCGTGCGCTCGCCAAGCTCGCGAAAACGCCGGGTACAATAGGGCAGCACTTCGGCGGGGATCAGCGAGGCGTCATGGGTGAAATGCTCATAAAGGTCGCGCGATTTCAGCAGGCGCCAAACCTGTTCCTCGCGATAGCTGCCGAGGCGGCTCCAGAGAATATGATCCTGCGCCCGGGCGACATTGCGGATCGTGTCGATTTGCAAAAAGCCCAGACCCCGGATGATCGCCAGAGGATCACGGGGGGAGGTGGTGATGAGATTCTGCGCGAGCCACAGGCGGCGGGCATCGCGGTTGGACAGGCGAAAGGTCATGGGCGGGACTATAGAGAGGGGACTGAGGAACGCAACGGGAACATGGGTGACATCTCGATGGGGCTGTCGACCCGGCTAAAGGCCGCGCGGCCTCAGCTTCGCGCAGTGGGCTGCGCAGGGTGCGCGCATCAAACATGTACCATGCTGCAGCCAAACATGCATGATCATGTAGTGTAACGGGCGACATACATATGTGTTGACAGCTGTTTAGACTTGCCATTACCGTGACGTTAAGTGGCAGTGTCCGCCGCGGATGTCTTTGGAATACCTCGAAAGAATATCGGTGACTCCCCGATGACGTGATGGTCCGCAAGGGCCATGGGTGTAACCAGTGCGTCTGTTGCCGGCCCATCCCTGTTTCAGGGGCGGGCCGTGCTGCTTGCCCAAGGTAGGATGGTGTGGGGCGGCAGATCTCAGCTGCTGAAAATCCGCCGCGTCTTTCTGCCCGGCAATCGGCCTTCCCCCCTTGCCACACAGCGCGAAACGCTCTATAGCCGCGCGCAAGACAAGGCGGAAACGCCGCAGAGGAGAGCGAGCAGGGTCGGACTACCGGCCCTCTTTGTTTTGCGGATCGTTTTGTTGCAACCCGATGAAAGACCGGCGGAGACAACCGCCTGGCCCGAATAGTTACTGTAAAGGAAACTGAACACGCATGTGCGCTAAAGCAACCATGGAGGAATTCGAAGCCCTCCTGAACGAAAGCTTCGAAATTGACACTCCCGAAGAAGGGTCTGTTGTCAAAGGTAAGGTCATCGCGATTGAAGCTGGCCAAGCCATCATCGACGTAGGCTACAAAATGGAAGGCCGCGTTGAGCTGAAAGAATTTGCCAATCCCGGCGGCTCCCGACATTGCGGTTGGCGACGATGTAGAGGTTTACCTCCGCGCCGCTGAAAACGCCCGTGGCGAAGCTGTTATCTCGCGTGAGATGGCCCGTCGCGAAGAAGCCTGGGATCGTCTGGAAAAAGCCTATGCCGACGACGCTCGCGTCGAAGGTGCGATCTTCGGTCGTGTCAAAGGCGGTTTCACCGTCGATCTGGGCGGCGCTGTTGCGTTCCTGCCCGGTTCGCAGGTCGATGTGCGCCCGGTGCGCGATGCCGGCCCGCTGATGGGTCTGAAACAACCCTTCCAGATCCTGAAAATGGATCGTCGTCGTGGCAACATCGTTGTGTCGCGTCGCGCCATTCTGGAAGAAAGCCGCGCCGAACAGCGCGCCGAAGTGATCGGCAACCTCACCGAAGGCCAAGTGGTCGATGGTGTGGTGAAAAACATCACCGAATACGGTGCCTTTGTTGACCTCGGCGGCGTTGACGGCCTGCTGCACGTCACCGATATGGCCTGGCGTCGGGTCAACCACCCGTCGGAAATCCTGTCGATCGGTGAAACGATCAAGGTGCAGGTCATCAAGATCAACAAAGAAACCCATCGTATCAGCCTCGGCATGAAACAGCTGCAGGACGATCCGTGGGATCTGGTTGCGGCCCGTTATCCGCTGAACTCGGTCCACAAAGGCCGCGTGACCAACATCACCGATTACGGCGCATTCGTTGAGCTGGAAGCCGGTGTTGAAGGCCTCGTGCACGTCTCGGAAATGTCCTGGACCAAGAAGAACGTGCATCCCGGCAAGATCGTTTCGACCTCGCAAGAAGTCGACGTCATGGTGCTGGAAATCGATGCCGCCAAGCGTCGCGTTTCGCTCGGTCTCAAACAGACCATGCGCAACCCGTGGGAAGTCTTTGCCGAGACTCACCCGGAAGGCACGCAGGTCGAAGGCGAAGTCAAGAACATCACCGAATTCGGTCTGTTCGTTGGCCTCGACGGCGATATCGACGGCATGGTGCACCTCTCCGACCTCAGCTGGGATCAGCGCGGCGAGGAAGCCATCCAGAACTACCGCAAAGGCGATCAGGTTCATGCCGTTGTGTCGGAAGTCGACGTTGAGAAAGAGCGCATCTCGCTCTCGATCAAAGCCGTTGACGGTGATCCCTTCGCCGATGCCATTGGTGGCGTGAAGCGTGGTTCGATCATCACCGTGGCCGTGACCGCGATCGAAGATGGCGGGATCGAAGTGGAATATGAAGGCATGAAATCCTTCATCCGCCGCTCCGACCTGTCGCGTGACCGTGCCGAGCAGCGCCCCGAGCGCTTCCAGGTTGGCGATCACATCGATGTGCGCGTGACCAACATCGACTCGAAATCGCGCAAACTGGGCCTGTCGATCAAAGCCCGCGAGATTGCCGAAGAGAAAGAAGCCGTGGCGCAATACGGCTCGTCCGACTCGGGTGCCTCGCTTGGCGACATCCTGGGCGCCGCCCTCAAAGGCGACGAATAAGCCCGGGCCGCAAGGCCTCGCAAAAATCAGCCCCGCTGCCGAAAGGTGGCGGGGCTTTTCTTTTGGGGGAGGGGCGATGAGGGCGCTGATGAGCCTGACGCACTTTCCTGAATGCCGGTCGAAATTGCTGGATCTGGCAGGGTGACCTAGGGCGAATCGTTCCGGGGCAATCTGATCAAATTTCAACTGCAACTTGTTTCGGCGCAGTGAGGGCGTCCTAACTGACGGGATTTATGGGGGGAATCCGGCAGTTTCACGCCAGATTTCTGATCAGAGCCGATTTCACCCTGTTCCCCGACTGGAAGTTTGTGCCTATAGTCGAAGGTATTAAGCGGCGTATCCGAGACGCCGGAGAACTTTCGGGGGAGCTTGGGATGATCCGGTCAGAACTGATCCAGAAAATCGCGGACGAGAACCCGCATCTGTATCAACGCGATGTCGAACGCATCGTGAATACGGTCTTTGAAGAGGTGATCGAGGCCATGGCCCGGGGTGACCGGGTTGAGCTTCGCGGCTTCGGAGCCTTTTCGGTCAAACAGCGTGATGCACGCACCGGCCGCAACCCGCGTACCGGGGAATCGGTCGATGTTGAAGAAAAGCATGTGCCTTTCTTCAAGACCGGCAAACAGCTGCGTGATCGGTTGAACGGCAAATAGGAGCGCTGCAATGCGTTACATCCGCTACGCCTTTCTGGGCGGGTTGGCGATTGTCTTGATCGCGGTGGCACTGGGCAATCGCGCGATGGTGACGCTGCATTTGCTGCCGGAAGAGCTTTCGGGCTTTCTGGGGCTGAGCTGGCAGGTCAGCCTGCCGCTGTTCATCGTGATTTTCGGCGGCATTATTGCGGGCATCCTGATCGGCTTTGTCTGGGAGTATTTCCGCGAATACAAGCATCGTGCGAAGGGCAAGCGCGCCGAAAAGGCTGCGGTGAAGCTGTCGCATGAGGTCCAAAGCCTGAAAGCCGAAAAGGCCAGCACCGAAGGCAAGGACGAGGTTCTGGCGCTGCTGGAAAACGCCAAGTAGAGCCCGACGCTCCCGCCTGACCTGTTTACAATGACGGTTTCAATTCTGCGCGGCCCGGCCTATGGCTAGGCCGCGTTAGTATTTATGCCAAGATGAAAGGGCAGGGCATGGGCGATATCAGGTGAAAATCTGCGGCCTTTCGACCGCTGAAACCGTGGCGGCGGCTGTGGAGGCTGGCGCGGGTTATATCGGTTTCGTGTTCTTTCCGAAAAGCCCGCGCAATGTGAGCATTGAAGCGGCAGCAGAGCTGGCTGCCGATATCCCGCCGGGCGTGGCCAAGGTGGCGCTGGTGGTGAACCCGGATGATGAAACGCTGGATGCGATCACCGCACGGGTGCCGCTCGATATGCTGCAACTTCACGGCGCGGAAAGCCCGGCCCGGGTGGCCGAGATCCGGGCGCGCTATGGCTTGCCGGTGATGAAGGCAGTGGGGATTTCCGGGCCGGAGGATCTGGCGAAGCTTGAGGATTACATGCCGGTGGCCGATCAGATTCTGGTCGATGCGAAGCCGCCGAAGGGCGGCGACTTGCCGGGGGGCATGGGGGTGCCGTTTGATTGGCAGCTCATCGCCGGGCGGCATTGGCAGAAACCCTGGATGCTGGCGGGCGGGCTGAATGCGCAAAATATCGCGCTGGCACTTCGACTTACGGGAGCGAAGCAGGTCGATCTGTCGTCGGGCGTGGAAAGCGCGCCGGGGGTGAAGGACGAAGCGCTGATCCGGGCGTTCTTCGAAGCGCTGCCATGATCACCTGGCGCGAGGCCGTACGGGCCGATGTGCCGGATTTGATGGCGCTTCTGGAAGACGGCTGGATCGGCCTGACGACCATGCCGGATCTGGCCGCGATGCAGGTCGCATTCGACGCGATGCAGGCGGCGGGCAATACCCGCGCCTATGTCGGTGAACAGGCGGGCGAGATTGTTGCCACCTATCAGCTGTCGATCCTGACCGGATTTTCCCTGACCGCGCCCACGCGCGCCATGATCGAAGCTGTTCGGGTGCGGGGTGATCTGCGCGGGCAGGGGATTGGCGCGGTGCTGATGGAAGATGCCGAAGCCCGGGCGCAGGCGGCGGGGGCTGCGATGATGCAGCTTACCTCGAATGCCAGCCGCAAAGATGCGCATCGTTTCTATCAGCAGCTCGGCTATGTGCAGAGCCATGCGGGGTTCAAGAAGGCACTCGGGTAATCGCAGTCGCCCTCTTGCCCCACGCAGGCTTGATTTGCGCAACGCCTTCTCTTGCTCTGCGCCCTGTCGCACTCTAGGAGTGAACGACGAGACTGCGAGGAGAGCCCGATGGCTGATGATCTTTTCAATTCCTTCATGAACGGGCCCGACGAAAAGGGCCGGTTTGGCATTTTTGGCGGGCGCTTCGTCTCGGAAACGCTGATGCCGCTGATCCTTGATCTGGAAGCCGAATATGAAAAGGCCAAGGACGATCCCACGTTCTGGGCCGAGATGGATGACCTCTGGACCCATTATGTCGGCCGTCCGAGCCCGCTCTATTACGCCGAGCGTCTGACCGAAGAGCTTGGCGGCGCCAAGATCTATCTCAAGCGCGATGAGCTGAACCATACCGGCGCGCATAAGATCAACAACGTACTCGGGCAGATCATTCTGGCCCGCCGCATGGGCAAAACCCGGATCATCGCCGAAACCGGTGCCGGGCAGCACGGGGTGGCCACGGCCACGGTCTGCGCCAAGTTCGGGCTGAAATGCGTGGTCTATATGGGCAAGCATGATGTTGAACGTCAGGCGCCCAACGTATTCCGGATGAAACTGCTGGGCGCTGATGTGGTGCCGGTGACCTCCGGCCGCGGCACGCTGAAAGACGCGATGAACGATGCGTTGCGCGATTGGGTGACCAATGTGCGCGACACGTTCTATTGCATCGGCACGGTGGCGGGGCCGCACCCCTATCCGGCGATGGTCCGCGATTTCCAGTCGATCATCGGCAAGGAAGCGAAAGAGCAGATCATGAAGGCCGAGGGCCGTCTGCCCGATACGATCATCGCCGCAATCGGTGGCGGGTCGAATGCGATGGGCCTGTTCCATCCGTTCCTTGACGATAAAACCGTGCGCATCATCGGTGTGGAAGCGGGCGGCAAAGGCGTTGACCAGAAGATGGAGCACTGTGCCAGCCTGACCGGCGGGCGCCCCGGCGTGCTGCATGGCAACCGCACCTATCTGCTGCAAGACGATGACGGGCAGATCCTTGAAGGCTATTCGATCTCTGCGGGGCTGGATTACCCGGGGATCGGGCCGGAGCATAGCTGGCTGCACGAAGTTGGCCGGGCGGAATATGTGGCGATCACCGATAAGGAAGCGCTGGGGGCGTTCCAGCTTCTGTGCGAAACCGAAGGCATCATCCCGGCGCTGGAACCCAGCCACGCGCTTGCCCATGTGATGAAGATCGCGCCGGAGCTGCCGAAAGACCATCTGATCGTGATGAACCTGTGCGGCCGGGGCGACAAAGACATCTTCACCGTCGCGAAAGCGCTGGGGACGGATATGTCGGGCCTGGTCGAAGGGCGCGAATTCAGCGACTGACCGCGCTGGCCTGTTCCGCGCCTGATTGCAGAAACATCAAAGCCGCCCATTTCGGGCGGCTTTTTCTTTTTCACGGGGAATGACTGCCCCGAATTTATCGCTGGCAGTCGCGAGTCCCCCTGAATTCATCCCGAATCCGCTCCGAATCCATCCCGCCGCCCCGCGAATCCGCTCCGAATCCGCCGTGATTCCGATATTTGCGCGCTGATTTGCCGGAAATTGAGCCTCTGCAGGGCTAAACCAATGGTCGATGAGACGGCGAGCGGGCGGCATCTGCCTGAAGTTCAAATCTATGACTCCGTAAGCGGCACGCGCAAAGCGCATAAGCGCGGGCTTACAGCGCACGCCACTCAGCGCAGATTTTGGCCGATTTTCAGTAAACCCCACTTTATCGCCTCCTGCACCCTTATTAGCGCCAAGCTTGACAGCAAAGCAAATGCACCCGGCTTAGCGCCCAGCGTGTCAGCACAGCTCCAATAGAGGCCCGGGGTGGTTTGGGGTTTTGTGGGTCTCAGCAACGCCACACGGCGACGCAGACACCACGAAACACACACGAAACACACACACCAAACACAACACATCTTAAAAGGAACACGACATGAAACTCTTCAACATCCTCGCCGCTGGTACCGTCGCTGGCCTGTTCGCCTCCACCGCTTTTGCCGCTTCTGACGCGGTGATCAACTCGGTCGCACAACAACTGGCCGCTCAGGGCTACACCAAGATCCACGTGGTCAACAGCGGCACCGGCATGCAGATCGTTGCTTCCGGTCCGAACGGGCAACTGCAAGCGAACTACGACAACACCGGCAATCAGCTGAGCTCCAGCACCGGCGCTGGCACCGGTACCACCGGCGGTACGGGCACCATTGGCGGGCTGGTCAATGGCGTGGTCGGCGCGAACAACAACACCACCGGCGCTGACAATATGTACGGCGATAACGATGGTGATCGGGAAGGCGCTGGCGACGATGACGATCATGGCAACAGCCTTTTTGAGCGTGAGCGTGAGCGCGGTCACTCGGGTTCTGGTTCCCACCGCGAACAACGCAATGGCGGCCGTGACAGCGACCACAACGGTGGCCGTGACAACGACGACCATGGCGGCCGTGACAACGACGATTGATCCGAACGGATAAGACGCTTGCCCGCTGGGTGACACGGGGGTCGGGAGGTGATGCAAATCGCTTTTCGGCCCACCGGTTTTCACCACCAGCGTTTACTAAACTCCGGTTTAGGTGACGTTGCGGAAAGAGAAATCGGGGCCTCTAAACCTTCTGAGAATAGAGGCAGGACGATTTTTGATGTTTTTGAACCCCACGCCCTGCTTCGGGTTGTTTGGATCAATGAATCGAAAGGTTACATCATGTCGCTCAAAACCGTTCTTCTGGCCGCTGGCCTTGTCTCCGCAACAGGCACAGCAGCTTCCGCAGTGACACAAGATGTGCTCGACGCGATCGTTTCAGACCTCTCGGGGCAGGGCTTTACCAAGCTCGAAATCAAAAACTTTGCTGATACGGTGATCATCGAAGCCGTCGGCCCGGATGGTAAGCTGGAGCGGGTCTATAATGCCGAGGGGGGCGTGGTGAGGGAAGAAACCCGCTCCACAGGAACGCATAGCGGATCTGGTGATGATAACGGGCAATCCGGTGAAGATCACGGTCAGGACGACGAAGACCATGGCCAGGATGATGACGATCACGGCAAGTCGGGCGACGACCACGGCAAATCGGACGATGACCATGGCAAGTCTGATGACGATCATGGCAACAATCATGACGACGATGACGACGATCATGATGACAATGAGGACGATGACGATTGAGTCTCGCCTCTGACATCGGTATTCGTCGGGCGGCGAGTTCGCCCGTTCGAATATCGGCAGTATTACAAGGATGAGAGCCTTGAAACTTAGACGATTGATCCGCGACTACTGGGGGGGCAGGGATGATGATAACACTCCCGCACCACGTCTGGTAGAGACTGGCAATAGTGGCGGGCATTCAAATGCCGGCGGAAACTCTGGGACGCATAACAACGATCATTCCAGTGCCAGCAACGATGCCGATCTGCGGCTCGATAACAATGTGACAGTCACCATTTCCGGGAATGATGGCAATTCGCACGGGAATTCGGGCAAGGATGACGATGATCATGGCAAAGACCATGACGACGATGATGAGGATAAAGACGACGATGACAAGGATCATGGCAAAAACGAGGACGACGATTGAGCGATCCTGAGGCAAAGCTAGCTGTATCCGGCCTGCAAGTTGCGAACGCGATTAGCGACCGGATGCTGATCCTATTCGCGTTGATGATCCAGGTCGTCTGCGCGACTTTTTTCATTGGTAACTCGCTGTCATCGCTGATCGCCTTTCGGTCAACGCCGATCCCGTGGCAATATCAGGAAATGATCGAGATCGGCGCCGGTCTGGGGCTGGTGCTGGGCATCATCATGGGCGGGTTGGCCCTGATCCGCTCGCGCAAACGGCACAAGCAGGCCGAGGAACAGCTGCGGCTGGTCTCGACGGCATTTCGCGATATCGTGGCCGAAGCCTTTGAGGATTGGGGGCTGACCCCGGCGGAAAAGGACGTGGCGCTGTTCTGCATCAAAGGCATGAGCACGCAGGAAATCGCGGGGCTGCGCAGCACTTCGGAAGGCACGGTGAAAGCGCAGACCAATGCGATTTACCGCAAGGCCGGGGTGAGCGGGCGCAGCCAGCTATTGAGCCTGTTTATCGATACGCTGATGGATGATGCGCTGATGGGCGTCGGCACGCCGGATGCGGTGGGCGAGGCGGCAGACAACGCCGCCTGAGCCGTGCTTCCCGAATAACCCCTGCCTGAACCAACCCGGCCCGTGAGCCGGGTCTGAGCCTCAGCCTTGCTGCGGGCGCACCTGACGCATCGTGCGGGTCACATCCTGAAACGCTTTGGTCGTCGCGATCTTGTCGACGGCGACAGGGGCGCGGCGTTGCCAGTTCGGATGCTCATCCATGGTGCCGGGCACATTGGTCTGGTCTTCCGGGCCGATCAGATCGGCCAGACGTACCGCCACCAAGCGGCTGGGCGTGTCCCCGATAAAGGCATAGGCCGCCGCCAGCAGCCCTTCGGGGAGCTCGGCAGAGCCGCCATCGCATTCCCCCGGGGCAAGCTTGCCCGCATCCACCAGAGCATTGATCAGGGCGTAGCGTTCATTGTGACGCCGGGCGCGATCATCTGCGGCCTTTTCGGGAGAGATCAGCCCGTAATCCAGCCGCGCGGTGATGTCATTGCCCTGC
>JARRIY010000159.1:0-7807 GCA_037379985.1 Maritimibacter sp. | reverse complement strand
ATCGTTGCCGGTGGCAAAGGCGATGCGGAAAGCAAGATTGAAGCCATGCGCTCTGCCGGTATCATCGTCGCCGACAGCCCCGCCACGCTGGGCGAGGCGGTGCTGGAAGCTATCGGTAAATAAAGACCAACGCGCGCGCTCCGGCTCTGGGGCGCGCGTTTTCATTTGTCAGGTGATCAAATGACCGACCAATCCCCGAACGATCAATTCAAAGCTTCAAGCTTCATGCAGGGCCATAACGCGGCCTATCTGGAGCAGCTTTATGCGCAATATGCCAATGACCCGAATGCGGTCGACGCGGCATGGCGCGCCTTTTTCGCTGAGATGGGCGATGCCGAGCTCGACGTAAAAGCCGACGCGCATGGCCCCTCCTGGGCGCGCACCGACTGGCCCCCGACCCCGGGCGGCGATCTGGTGAACGCGCTTGACGGGCAGTGGCCGGAAGAGGTGAAGCCTGCGAAGGTTGCCGAAAAGGTGCAAGCCAAGGCGGCTGAAGCCGGGGTTGCGATCACCGAAGAGCAGGTGAAACGGGCGGTGCTCGATTCCGTGCGGGAGCTGATGATCATCCGCGCCTATCGGATCCGGGGCCACCTAGACGCAGAGCTCGATCCGCTTCGGATGCGCAGCTCGGAAGAAAATCCGCATCCCGAGCTGGAACCCTCGGCCTATGGCTTCACCGAAGCCGATATGGATCGGCCGATCTTTCTGGATCAGGTTCTGGGGCTGGAAGTCGCCTCGCTGCGGCAGATCCTTGAGATCGTGAAACGCACCTATTGCGGCACATTCGCGCTGCAATACATGCATATTTCCGATCCGGAGCAGGCCGGCTGGCTGAAAGAACGCATCGAAGGTCTGGGCAAAGAGATTGCCTTTACCCGCGAAGGTCGTCGCGCGATTCTCAACAAGCTGGTGGAAAGCGAAGGCTTTGAAAAGTTCTGCCATGTGAAATTCATGGGCACCAAGCGCTTTGGTCTCGACGGGGCCGAAGCGCTGATCCCGGCGATGGAACAGATCATCAAGCGTGGCGGCAATCTGGGCGCCAAGGAAGTGGTGATCGGCATGCCGCATCGCGGGCGTCTGAACGTGCTCGCCAATGTGCTGTCGAAACCCTATCGCGCGATCTTCAACGAATTTCAGGGCGGCAGCTACAAGCCGGAAGATGTCGATGGCTCGGGCGATGTGAAATATCACCTTGGCGCCTCGGCTGACCGCGAATTTGACGGCAACAAGGTGCACCTGAGCCTGACCGCCAACCCCTCGCACCTAGAGGCGGTGAACCCGGTGGTGCTGGGCAAGGCCCGCGCCAAGACCGATCAGCTGAACGATCCGCTGCGCACCAGCGTGATCCCGGTTCTGCTGCATGGCGATGCGGCCTTTGCAGGCCAAGGGGTTGTGGCGGAATGCTTTGGCCTGTCGGGTCTGCGCGGTCACAAGACCGGCGGCACCATCCATATCGTCGTGAACAACCAGATCGGCTTTACCACCGCGCCGCATTTCTCGCGCTCGTCACCCTATCCCACGGATATTGCGCTGATGGTGGAAGCGCCGATTTTCCACGTCAATGGCGATGACCCGGAAGCCGTGGTGCATGCTGCCAAGGTGGCGACCGAGTTCCGGCAGAAATTCCAGAAAGACGTGGTGATCGACATCTTCTGCTATCGTCGCTTCGGGCATAACGAAGGCGATGAGCCGATGTTCACCAACCCGGCGATGTATAAGAACATCAAGACCCATAAAACCACGCTGCAGCTCTATACCGAGCGGCTGGTGCGCGATGGGCTGATCCCGGAAGGCGAAATCGAAGACATGAAAACGGTGTTTCAGGCCAATCTGAACGCCGAGTTCGAAGCCGCCAAGGATTACAAACCCAACAAGGCCGACTGGCTGGATGGGCGCTGGTCGCATATGAACCGTCAGGGCCAGGAATATCAGCGTGGCCAAACGGCGATTTCGCCCGAGGCGCTGGCCGATATCGGCACCGCGCTGACCACGCCGCCCGAGGGCTTTACCCTGCACAAAACCGTTGGCCGGTTGCTGGACACCAAGCGCGAGATGTTCGCGACCGGCAAAGGCTTTGACTGGGCGACCGGCGAAGCGCTGGCCTTTGGCTCGCTGCAACTGGAAGGCTATCCGGTGCGTCTGGCCGGGCAGGACGCCACCCGTGGCACCTTCAGCCAGCGCCATTCGGCCTTTATCAACCAGGACACCGAAGAACGGCATTATCCGCTCAATCACATTCGCGACGGGCAGGCCCGTTACGAGGTGATCGACTCGATGCTGTCGGAATATGCGGTGCTGGGCTTTGAATATGGCTACTCGCTGGCCGAGCCGAATGCGCTCACCCTTTGGGAAGCGCAGTTTGGTGATTTCGCCAACGGCGCGCAGATCATGTTCGATCAGTTCATCTCGTCGGGCGAGTCAAAATGGCTGCGCATGTCGGGGCTGACGGTTCTGCTGCCGCATGGTTTTGAAGGTCAGGGGCCGGAACACAGCTCGGCCCGGTTGGAACGCTATTTGCAGCTTTGCGGTGACGATAACTGGATCGTGGCGAATTGTTCGACTCCGGCGAACTACTTCCACATCCTGCGCCGCCAGATGCATCGCACCTATCGCAAGCCGCTGGTGCTGATGACGCCGAAATCGCTTCTGCGCCATCGGTTGTGCGTCTCGAAAGCCGAGGATTTCACCGATGGGTCGAGCTTCCACCGGATCCTCTGGGACGATGCTGATCGCAGCTATAATAGCGGGCTGTCCGACACCAAGCTGAAGGATGATGACAAGATCCGCCGCGTGGTGATGTGTTCCGGTAAGGTCTATTATGACCTGTTGGAAGCGCGCGACGAACGTGGGATCGACGATGTTTATCTGATGCGTCTGGAGCAGTTCTATCCCTTCCCTGAGCAACCTCTGCAGGAGGAAATGCGCCGCTTCCCGAATGCCGATGTGGTCTGGTGTCAGGAAGAGCCGAAAAATCAGGGCGGCTGGAGCTTTGTCGAACCCTATATCGAGCAGGCGCTCGAAGGGATCGGCAGCAAGAATGCACGACCGATCTATGCCGGGCGCGCGGCGTCTGCCTCGCCTGCAACCGGTCTGATGAGCCAACATAAAGCACAACAAGAAGCGCTGGTTAGTGCCGCGCTGACGATTGAAGGAAACTGACCCATGAGCATTGAAGTACGGGTGCCCACTCTGGGTGAAAGCGTGACCGAAGCCACCGTGGCAACCTGGTTCAAGAAACCGGGCGACGTCGTGGCGGCGGATGAGATGCTTTGTGAGCTGGAAACGGACAAGGTGACGGTGGAAGTGCCCGCGCCTGCTGCCGGTGTGCTGGGCGAGATCATCGCAGCCGAAGGCGACACCGTGGGCGTGAATGCGCTGCTGGCGGTGATGAATGCGGGCGAAGGTGCGGCTGCTGCTGCCCCCGCTGCGGTAGCAGCACCTGCGGCGCCTGCTCCGGCGGCGGAAGGCAACAAGGTTGACGTTATGGTGCCCGCGCTGGGCGAAAGCGTGACCGAAGCTACCGTATCGACCTGGTTCAAGAAACCGGGCGAAGCCGTTTCGGCGGATGACATGCTCTGCGAGCTGGAAACCGACAAAGTGTCGGTGGAAGTGCCTGCCCCCTCTTCGGGCGTGTTGGCGCAGATTCTGGCCGAAGAAGGCGCAACGGTTGAGGCTGGTGGCAAGTTGGCCCTGATCGTTCAGGGCGGCGCTGGTGCGGTGGCTCCGGCCCCGGCGGCAGCGGCTGCGCCTGCTGCGGCGACCAGCGGCAAAGACATCGAACATGCGCCCTCGGCCAAGAAAGCCATGGCCGAATCCGGGCTGACCGCGGATCAGGTGCAGGGCACCGGCCGCGATGGGCGGATCATGAAAGAAGACGTGCAAAAGGCCGTGGCCAGCGCTTCGGCAGCTCCGGCTCCGGTGGCAGCGCCCGCGCCCGTCTCGACCCCGCGTGGTCCGGTGGCTGCAGATGATGCGGCGCGCGAAGAGCGAGTGAAAATGACCCGTCTGCGCCAGACCATCGCCCGCCGTCTGAAAGACGCGCAGAACACCGCCGCGATCCTGACCACCTATAACGAGGTGGACATGTCGGCGGTCATGGCCCTGCGCAGCCAGTACAAGGACGAGTTCGAGAAGAAACACGGCGTGCGCCTTGGCTTCATGTCGTTCTTCACCAAGGCCTGCGTGCATGCACTGAAAGAAGTGCCCGAGGTGAATGCCGAGATCGACGGCGATACCATCGTCTATAAGAATTTCGTGCATATGGGCGTGGCTGCGGGCACCCCGCAGGGCCTCGTGGTGCCGGTTATCCGCGATGCCGACAGCATGAGCTTTGCCCAGATCGAAAAGGCGATTGCCGAGAAGGGCAAACGCGCCCGTGACGGCAAGCTGTCGATGGACGAAATGCAGGGCGGCACCTTCACCATCTCCAATGGTGGCGTCTATGGCTCGCTGATGTCTTCGCCGATCCTGAACCCGCCGCAATCGGGTATTCTGGGCATGCACAAGATCCAGGATCGCCCGGTGGTGGTGAATGGCGAGATCGTCATCCGCCCGATGATGTATCTGGCACTCAGCTACGATCACCGCATCGTCGACGGCAAAGGCGCCGTGACCTTCCTCGTGCGGGTGAAAGAAGCCCTGGAAGACCCGCGCCGCCTGCTGATGGATCTGTGATCGGGCACCCGATCAAAGCGAATGTCCGGCGGCGGATGACCCTGCCGCTGGACAGGCAACGCAATGTGTCAGTTTGGCCGAAAATTGACCTCGATATGCTCATGTGAATCGGTAATATGGCCCGGCCGCCCGACCAGTTCGGCGGGTAACTGTGCATAGAATAAAGAAGAAAGCGAATACTGATGCGTAAACTCACACTCGTGCCCCTGGCCGCGATGGCTTTTCTGGCAGCTTGTGCCGGTGCCGATATTAATCAGCCGCCGGTGGACTATATTCCCACCCAGACCCTGAACGAAGTTGGCACGACCAGCTTTACCGTTCGCACCTATTCGCGCGCGGGTGGCGAGCGTAATGAGCTGTCGGGGGTGAGCTGCAAATTCCAGGGCAAAGGCTTCCATTCCAGCTTTGTTACCCCCGCTGTTGTGGCCGCACCGAATATGCAGTTGCGCACCCCGCCGGCCTCGGTGACTTGTACCTATAATGGTGTGACCAAGACCCAGGTGCTGAAACCCTATAACAAGACGCTCTACGACATTGAACATAACGGCGCGAGCATTGGTGCAAATGCCGGGCTGCTTGGTGCGATTATCGGTGGCGCAATCGCCTCGGCCTCGGCCAGCAAACGCGATACCTCGGTTGATGTCTGGGCCTATCATGATGCCCGGGTTGAATTCGGCCAGTAACCTGCGCCGCTAAGGCTGCAAAACCAGGCAAAAGCTCTTAGGGTGGGGCGCAGAATAGCGGTGTCCCATCCCATACCAACCGCGCCGACAGGATAAGGAGAGACCCATGGCAGACTATGATGTGATCGTGATCGGTGGCGGGCCGGGGGGCTATGTTGCCGCCATTCGCTGTGCCCAGCTGGGGCTGAAAACCGCATGCGTCGAGGGCCGTGAAACCCTTGGCGGCACCTGCGAAGGGCAAAGCCCCCAGCGTCGACTGGACACAGATGCAGGCCTATAAGGACGACGTGATCAGCCAGAACACCAAGGGCATCGAGTTCCTGTTCAAGAAGAACAAGATCGACTGGATCAAAGGCTGGGCCACGGTGCCTGCCGTGGGCAAGGTGCAGGTCGGTGACGAGGTTCATGGCGCGAAAAACATCATCATCGCTTCGGGCTCGGAGGCGGCCAGCCTGCCGGGTGTCGAAATTGATGAACAGGTCGTTGTGACCTCGACCGGCGCGCTCTCGCTGCCGAAAGTGCCGAAGAAACTGGTGGTGATCGGCGCCGGTGTGATCGGGCTGGAAATGGGCTCGGTCTATGCGCGTCTGGGCTCCGAGGTGACGGTGGTCGAATATCTCGATCAGGTCACGCCGGGCATGGATGGCGATATCGCCAAGACCCTGCAACGGACCCTGAAAAAACAGGGGCTGAAATTCGTGCTGGGCGCTGCCGTGCAGAATGTCGACGCGAAAAAGACCAAAGCCACGGTGAATTACAAGCTCAAGAAAGACGATAGCGAGCACAGCCTTGAGGCTGATGTTGTACTCGTCGCCACGGGCCGCAAACCCTATACCGAAGGGCTGGGTCTGGATGCGCTGGGCATCGAGATGACCCCGCGCGGCCAGATCGCAACGCATCAGGGCAAAACCTCGATCGCGGGTATCTGGGCGATTGGCGACGTGACCGAAGGCCCGATGCTGGCGCATAAGGCCGAGGATGAAGGCATGGCCGTGGCGGAACGCATTGCCGGGCAGGCGGGCCATGTGAATTACGACGTGATCCCCGGCGTGGTCTACACCACCCCGGAAGTGGCCGCAGTCGGCAAGACCGAAGAGCAGCTCAAGGAAGAAGGCCGCGCCTATAAGACCGGCAAGTTCACCTTCATGGGCAATGCCCGCGCCAAGGCGGTGTTTCAGGGCGAGGGTTTTGTGAAAATCCTCACCGACAAGGAAACCGACCGGATTCTGGGCGTGCATATCCTTGGCCCCTCAGCGGGTGATCTGATCCACGAAGCCTGTGTGGCAATGGAATTTGGCGCCTCTGCCGAAGATCTGGCCCGCACCTGCCACGCCCACCCGACCTTCTCGGAAGCGGTGCGCGAAGCGGCTCTGGCGGCTGGCGACGGCGCGATCCACGCCTGAGTCTATTCAGTTCAGAAAGGCCCCGGACCTGTTCAGTCAGGCCCGGGGCCTTTTTGTTAGAGCATTTTTTACCCTGAATCCAAATAGATAGCCAAATGTTTTGACTTGCATATGAGCAGGTCTATCCTTGCTGGTGACAAATTCGTCTTTGTTTCAGTCACTGGGTGGTCCCATGCTTAGCTCAACACGTTTTCCCAACACATTTTTCAAATCTTCGATGGCCGTTCTGTCGGCTCTTACGCTCGCCTTTGGCCTGTCCGTCCCGCGCGCGGCGCAAGCCGATCTTGGTGATGCCATAGGGGTCGCCATTGTCGGTGGGGCGGTGATCTGCCTGACCAATCCGCAGCTTTGCGGCGGTAATAACGGGCGTCAGGCCGGGCCAAGTGATGCGGCGGGTCTGAGCCGTAGCCAGGCGATGTGGGTGCAGAGTGGGCTGCAAAATCTCGGCTTCTATACCGGTGCGATTGATGGGGCGCTGGGCGCGGGCAGCCGGGCGGCGATCCGGCAATATCAGGCGTCGATTGGCGAGCCGGCGACTGGCGCGATGACCGGCACGCAACTCAATGATTTGGTCAGGCTGTCAGCCGAGTTTTACAACCGCCCGGAGGGCGATCCCTATCTGTTCAATGCCGACCTGGCGCAGGATCTGTCGCGCGCAGAAGTGCAGCAATTGCAATCGGCGCTGAACCAGCGCGGCTATGCTGCCGGGGTTGTCGATGGGGCTGCGGGCGGGCGTACGCGCCAGGCCATCGCCTCTTATAAAGCCGCCAATGGTCTGCCGGGCACGCCGCTGGCGACCCGTCGCCTGCTGGCGCATATCACCGGCCAGCCTGCACCCATTCCCGCCGGGATCCAGTTTTCCACCTTCGAAGGGGCTGAGGAAGGGATGATCAAGCCCGCGACGCCCATGCCCATGACAGATGAGATCAGCACAACGATGGGTGCGGCGGATCTGAGCTATGACATCAATGGCGCATCGCTGGGCATGTCGGAGGCGCAGGTTGCCGAGGCGCTGAGCGCTGCGATGGGGCGCGGCTTGCAGGTCGA
>JARRIY010000158.1:10367-11284 GCA_037379985.1 Maritimibacter sp. | reverse complement strand
TGGCAACTCCTCGATCACCGTGCAGAGCGACTGGTAAGCGGGTCGGTCCTGCATAAATCGGATGGGCCATGAAGGGATCATGGCCCATCCCGACAGGGCTGCCATCCAGACCGTCCGAACGGTGGGTTGAGCTTCGTCCTTACCGAGGAAGAACTCAGCTTGCCAGCCCATCACCAGGAATTAGAATTTGGGGGAGAAAATGAAACGTATCTGGCTTGCAGTTCTTGTGCTTGCGGCAGTGCCAACTGGTATATTCGCAGGCAATACGTCCATTGTTGACCAAAACGGCGACGGAAATTCGCAGACGACGTTTCAGTCCGGCCGAAATTTCGCAGTCACCACTCAGCGGGGCAGCGGAAACCATGCCGAGACAGTGCAGAACGGGATAAACAGTATCTCGGTGATCCATCAGAATGGCACCGATCTGTCTCGCAGCACAGTCCAGAGCGGGGATTTTCAGCTCTCGTCTTCTACGCAGGTCACCTCGCGCAGCGGGGCTGGATCCTTGCACCAGATTACGGGCGGTAACATCATCCGGAGTGAGATCATCATTGAAATCACGCCTGAAGACTAACTGCCCCGGAGCGTCGAAGCGGCTGGTAGGCCGATCGACCAGATCAGTGAGTATATGTCGATGCCAAACTTAGCAGACACGTCCTACCCACCCGATAGGCCTTGCAGATCTGGCCGATGGCTTGCCAGCTTGTCCCTAATGGCAATCCTGTCCATCCCTGCCTGCGCTTCGACGCTCCATTTTTCACCAGTCTTTGCGGAGGGGGTTCAGATGAACGAGTTCAATTGCGCGATCCAGAAATTGAAGACATCGCGCGGCTATGATCTCACGGGCGTTGTCTGGGCCGAAGCATCCGCCGCCGGAAGCTACCGGCTGTTTGTCAAGAAAGTGGGGCCCAGCGGGC
>JARRIY010000158.1:0-10292 GCA_037379985.1 Maritimibacter sp. | reverse complement strand
GGGACGGTTTCTCTTAATGCAGAAGAGGGCGACCGGATCATCGCGTCGCTGGTCATCATGGCCAATGGTCAGGAAGTCTGTACCGCAGATTTGTAGGGGAACCGTAAGCGAGTTGCACAATTCGGAGTTGCAGAGTGGAATCCTACGGGATTCCCTACCTGCCTAAAAAGATATATTCTATTAAATTCAATTTAGGAGCATGCTGGGACCGGATCAGAGACATGCTTTAATAAAAAAATGTTTCCGGGGCGAGGCACCAGGAAAACAGGGCAAGAGCACCTTTCGGCATGAGGGGTGAAGAATTCTTCACTGAGAATGTATGTTTATCGGTTGAAGGGCGACGTATTGTCGTTGCTCGCTGGTACTAGGGGGGGATAGCATGGGGGTGCATCTGAATACACGGTTGCGGGACCGGTCCGAAGCGATTGGAAGCGACGACCTGCAACGACTCTACCGCGAAGCTTTGGTTGGGGATTTTCACGCTGAAATACTGCGACTGATTTCAGAACGACTGCCAGGTTGCGCCGTTCTGTTCATTGCACAGGATACGGTCGATCACACCGGCAATTATCTGCGTCATTGTGGGTTGGATCTGGATGCGACGCGTTCATTTTCTGTCGACATAACAGCGCAGTCGGTCTGGTTCAGACAGCAATGGCAGGAACCCGTCGGGTCGGTGTTTCGGCAGAACGATCTGATTGATCCTGACGAGTTCAAAACCACCAAATTCTATCGCCACTGGCTGATGGATCGGGGGCATTTTGAACAGGCTGTCGGCACAGTTTTCATGCGTCAGGGGACGCGGCAGCATGTGCTGGAAGTGCGTTTTCCTGAGCGCGATGAACAGCTTTATTCGCAGCGGGTGCGCAAGCTTTTGCGTGATCTGGCGCCGCATTTGCAGAATGCTGCACAGACCGCCCAGCTCAAGGCGCGGTTTGATAAGGCGCGCAGCGAGCTCGATCAGACTTTGGGGCTGATCCCGTTCCCGGCGGCGATTGTCGATACTGAATGCCGAGTCGAAAAGCTCAATCCTTTGGCCGAAAACATGCTGCGCAACTGCCAGGCACTGATCCTGGGGGCGGATGAGCGGCTGCACGGCGTTGAAACTGACGATGAAATCCAGCTGAAACGGGCGGTTCAGGAGGTCGGAGCGGGGCAGGCGAATGAAACCCGCTGGCTGCGTTTCAAGACGACCGAGCGGCAAGCGGGGCTTGTGCTGACTCTGATCCATCTGGATCCGCGTCGGCGTCATGTGCAAGCCGACTCAGCACACCGGGTACATAACCGCGATCTGGTGGCGATCATTGCTCAGCATCGCGATGAGTCGTCGAAACTGAGCCATGACATGCTGTGGCAGACCTTTGGCCTTACCACCAAGGAATCCGAACTGGCCGCCGCCTTGTTGCAGGGCGAAAGCATCGGAGAAATTGCCGTAAAGAAAAGCCTTTCGAAACAGACGCTTCGAAATCAGTTGGGCGCGGATATGAGCAAAACTGGCACCCGGCGGCAGGTTGACCTTGTTGCCTCTCTGCTGCGCCTTTCACTGTCGAGTCCGATCTAGCCTTGCCGTATATGGCGGGAGTGCTAGGGTTGGCCGTCCATGTTGGTGCGCGTGTAGAGGAGCCCGGGGGAAGGGTGTGTCTGTTTAAAGAAAGCCTGCCAGAGCGCAGGAACAGCCCTTGGTCGGCATCTGCCAACCGGGGAGCTGCGATGGGGCTGGCACTTGCCTTATCGGTGGTGCCAGCATCGCTGCTGGCCGATTCGCCCGTCGTGTCCATCGCCCCCGCCCAATCAGATGTGAGGTTTAACCCTCTGGGCGAAGGGATTGGCTTTGAGTTTGACCTCGTCAAACCTCCGGCGTTTTCCATTGAAACGATGGGCGATCCCGGGGACGTGCAGCTTGATCATGTACTTCTGGGCGCGCGGACCGTGTTTTCAGGGGTCTGGGCGGTTGCCGGATTTGGCGATGATCCGATCTTTCTTGAATGGAATACCGGCTTTGGGGTGGCGCAGAACAGTTCAAGCACCAGCACCGAGCTGAGCGCGCTGAGCAGCTCGACTCTGACAATGGGAACGGCCCCGACCGGGACGATCAATATCACATCCTCCACCGCAGGCGGCACATCCACGGCCACGGTTGATGCGACAGTGACTGATGGCACCGGCGATAGCGCGACGATTAACAGTACCGCCAGTTCGACCACCGGGCAGGTAAGCCAAAACGCTATCAGTGCGACGGCAGAAGGCGGGGTGTTCGTGGCGATCACGACCGATGGCGCGGCCTCGGAAGCGGCAGGCTATGGCGCGATCTATGATGCCGACGGGTTCCGCTTTGTCTCGTCAGGCGACACGGCAGGCAGCGTGCTGGAAACCACGATAGCGGATCAGAGCTTCCGGCTCGATCAGGAGTTTCTGCTCAGCACCCAGGTCTCCAGCGGTTCGGATTTTCGCATCTCGCTGAAAGCGGGGCCGACCTTCAGCTTCACCAACCGTTCGGTGACGCGCAGCGAAGTTGTGAATATCGCCGAGACGGTTGATACCACCCTGCCCACAATCGGGCTGACGACCAGTGATAGTGTCAGCACGATGAGTCTTGGCGTGATGGCCGGAGGTGGGATCAGCGCCGAGCTTTCGCCAGATTGGCTGATTGGGCTGGACGCCGCGCTGGGCATCAGCGCTTACCGTGCGAGCTATTCCTATAGCTCGCAGGTGACCGGTTTGAATGTGGGCCATGTGCCTGCCACGACAGCCAGTCAGAGCATGACAGGGGTCAGCGCTCTGGGGCGGCTGCAACTGAGTGTGACCCATTATCTGAATGATGCCAGTGCCCTGAGCTTTTCGCTGTTTGGGGAAGAACGGCTTGGTGTGCCGACGATCAGCCGCACGGGCGGTGTCGCCCAGCTGACCACCGGCAATAGCTGGACTGCCGGGGTCGGTGTTTCCTATTCGATGCGCTTCTGACCGCCCTGTATGGCATGGCGGACAGTCGATTTTACTGCGCTTCCGGTAGATGCACGACCATCCCGTCCATCGCCGCCGTCACCTTGATCTGACAGCCCAGCCGGGAATTGGGTTTGCGCTCGGATTCGGCAAATTCCAGCATCCCCTCTTCGGCCTATATAGCAATGGCAGGTGGCGCAGCCGCAGGAGCCGCCGCATTCGCCTTCGATCCCGTCAATGCCGTTCATCGTGGCGCCCTGCATCAGGCTCCAGCCTTCGGGCAGATCAACGCTGGTTTCGGTCCCTTCAAAGCTGACATAGGTGATTTTCGCCATGGGTTTCCTCATTTTCTGACAAAGACGGCGGCGCATCTGCTGACACGCCACCGTGGAATTTGTGATTGTGATCAGCCGACCGAGAGCATCAGCTTCATCGGGCTGCGGAAGTTCGACGACGGCACCCAGGGCAGGGTCTCGTCCATCTGTTTGATCTCCGGGAAGCGGCCAAGGAATTCCTCGAACGCAATCGTGCAGGCGAGCCGCGCGATGGCGGTGCCAAGGCAGGCATGCACGCCGCCGCCAAAGCCCAGATGCCCCTTGGGTTTGCGATGGATGTTGTAGACATCCGCGTCCGCCCCCCAGCGCCGTTCATCGCGGTTGCCCGAGCCATAGGCCAGCATCAGGTAATCACCCGCTTTCAGGGTTTGGCCGTGGATTTCCACATCCTTCATCAGCCGCCGTTTGAAACGCTGGGCGGAGGTGTTGAAGCGCAGGCTTTCCTCGATGGCATCGGGGATCAGCGAAGGATCAGCCACCAGCTCGCGCCGCGCGTCGTGATAGGTGGCGAGGTTGTAGCCCATCATCGACATGAAGCCGGAAAGGCTTTCGATCCCGGCCATCAGCAGGGTCGTCACCGTCAGCTGCACTTCGCGGTCGGTCAGCTTCTGCCCGTCGATTTCCGAGGTAATGAAGTTCGACAGCAGGTCTTCGCCCGGGTTCTTTTTGCGCTCGGCCACCAGATTGTCGGCAAAGGCCACCATCCAGTTATAGGCTTCGATATGCTGCGGCCCCTTCTGCCGTGTCACCGGGTCGGTCTGCACCATCAGCACCGCTTTATCGCGGATCTCTTCCATGCCTTCGGTGGGCATGGCGAACAGGTGGAACAGCAGGTCGACCGTGACTTTCGACGAGAAATCAGCCACGAAATCAAAGCTTTTCGCCCCGTCCAGCGCATCGAGATGCTTGCGGGCCACGGCGCGGGTCGGCTCGATCAGGTGATCCAGCGCCCGTTTCATCACGGCTTTCTGGATCAGTGCACGCAGCTGGTCGTGGCGGGGTGGATCGGTGGTCCCGAGCGTATTGCCCGCCCGGTTCGGCAGCTCGTCAATCAGGTTGCCGCTGGCCGAGGAATAGGTCTCCCAGTCATTCAGCGCTTTGACGATATCCTCATAGCGCGAATAAACCCACATCCCGGCCTCTTCGGACCAGTAGGCAGGGTATTCGTCGCGCAGCACCTTGTAATAGGGATGCGGATCGGCATCGACATCCGGCGAATACGGATCGAAACGGAAGTCGGTCGTTGGATCTTCAAACATGTTTTCGGCTCCTCCCTGAAAACAAAACTTTCTGTCAGCGTGGAGGGTATTCTTGCCAGAATGTCGCAGGCGAACAATGGACGCGCGCGCCCATTGCTGGTACTTTTCGTTCATTCGGCGAGAGGGAACGCGTGATGGTGGCGGAAAAGCAGGTGACGGTTTTCGGGCTTTATGGCGAGGAAAAGCCTGAAGATGAGGTCGAATTCTTCCATATCGAGAAGATTTCCACCCGTTCCAGCCAGTATGACTGGCAAATCAAGCCGCATGTGCATCACGGCATGTTTCAGATCCTGTTTCTGAGCGCGGGCGAAGCTCAGGTGCATATTGATGGAAACTTGTACAAAACAACGGCCCCGGCGGTGATCTGTTTGCCCGGCAATGTGGTGCATGGCTTTCAGTTTCTGCCCGGATCAGAGGGCTGGGTGCTGACCGTGGGGGAAACGCTGCTGACCGAGACCGACCCGCGGGCGCGGATGTTGATCGCGCCCTTGATGCTCGCGCCATTGCGCCTGCAACTCAGCCCGGGCGACAGCCAGGCGGCGCTGATCGGTTCGGTGCTGGCGCAGATCTATGACGAATTCAACCTGCCCCGGCTGGGGCGCGGGGCGATGTTTGATTGGATGCTGCGGATCATTCTGCTGACCATTCGCCGCTTGCAGGAAGAGCATGTGCCGAAAGCCCCGGCAAACCGCGCGCGACACGGGCAGTTTCAGCGGTTTCGCAGCCTGATGGAGGCGCATTACAAGGCGCATTGGCCGGTTGAGGCCTATGCGGGCGAGCTGGGCATGCCGCCCGCACGGCTCAATCGCATCTGCCGCACCGTAACCGGCAAGACCGCCGGCGCGCTGATCCAGGACCGGCTGACATTGGAGGCGCAGCGGCTGCTGACCTACACCAATGCCAGCGCCGCGATGGTGGCCTCAGAGCTGGGCTTTCAGGATCCCGCCTATTTCGCGCGGTTCTTCAAACGCCGCACCGGGCTGTCGCCCATCGGCTTTCGCAATGAACAGACCCGCGAGGCCGGATAGTCAGTCGCCAAAGCGCCCGAGCAGCAAGAACGCTTCCACGATCACCCCGACAAGCAGGATCACATGGGTCCAGTATGTAACCGGGATGAACAGCAGGCTGGAGCGATCACCAGTCACCGTTTCACCGGTTTCCGGGTCGATGGTCTCACGGCTTTTTGCCTCCAGCCGCGACGCCATAATCTGGTTTGGGATCGCTGAGACCAGCACAGCAATCAAGACGGCCAGGGTCAACCCGGCAGCATCAACGGAAAAGAAACCTACCAAAGCACCGAGAAAAATAAACAGCGCAGTCATCGCGCCTGATCCAGACCAAATGAATTTCATCCCAATCTCCTGAGCTTGTCATCCCCAAGGGTAAAGCGGGAATTTGCCTTACCCATCAATCTCATACGGGTAGCCTATCTGACAGCTAAATCCCAAAATACAGTTGACACATCAGCGCAGTGCCGAACAAGTATCCGTTCGGATTAGTTCGTTGAGTTAACGTGACGGAACCTGTGCGACCCTGAATTAGGGGCGGAATGCCGGGCAGGTGCACCGCCCGGCAGCAAGGATCTAGCGGATGACCGGGGGCGGGAAGTCGCCGCGTTTATACGGGCCCCAATCCTCGACCTCAGGGTAGAAATCACGCCGCCATTGCCGCACGCGCGGGTTCATCATCCGCCGCCAGACCGGCGGGACCATCGCGATCAGCGCCATCAGCGTATAGCCAAAGCGCAGCTGCGGGGCCTCGTTTTCCGGATAGGTTTGCAACAGCGGATAGCGCCGTGCCGGTTTGTAATGGTGGTCGGAATGGCGTTGCAGGTTGATGAACTGCCAGCAGGTGGCGCGGTGATCGGCATTCCAGCTGTGATGCGGGCGGACGGGTTCATATTTGCCATCGCCCAGATATTTGCGCACCAGCCCGTAATGCTCGACATAGTTGGTCAGTTCGACCTGCCAGATCGCCACGAAGGCCTGAAAGGCAAACAGCCCCAGCCCTTGCCAGCCGCCGATCATCAGCGCGGCGAGCACGGCCAGCGCTTGTAGCGACCAGTAGCGCCAGAACGGGTTGGCCCCGTCAAAGGGCGAGAGGTCGCGCCGGGCCAGCATCGCGGCTTCGGCATTCCAGGCCGAGGGGATGCCGGTGGCAATGACCCGGATGAAATAGCGGTGAAAGCCTTCGTTATAATGCGCCGTCACCCCGTCGCGCCGTGTGCCCACCCAGGGGTGATGCACCAGCAGGTGTTCGGTGCGGAAATGCGAATAAAGCACGGTGGCTAGCAGCAGATCGCCCAGCCAGCGCTCAAACCGGTTCGACTGGTGCAGAAGCTCATGCGAATAAACAATACCAACCGAGCCCGACAGGATGCCGACGCCAAAGAATACGCCAAGCTTTTCCCAGCCGGTCAGGTGGGTGCTCTGGGTGACATACCAGATGGTGCCATAGATCATGGCGAGCTGGATCGGCAGCCAGATCCAGGTGATCAGCCGATACCAGAACAGGCTGCTTTCCGGCGTGGTCAGATCGGGGTTTTCGGTATTGCGGCCCAGCACCTTGTCGAGCGCAGCATAAAGCCACCAGGCCCCGGCAGGGGGCAGGATCATCGCCCAGCCGCCATAATGGGCTGAGATCACAACTAGTGGGAGCAGCAGGAGGGATACCCAATAGGGCAAAGCATTGCGCAAACGGGCAACTTCTGAGGCAGGAACCATTTCGAGGGCCTTTCTCTATTTTTCGCCGGGACCATACGCCCAAGCCGTGGCAGCTACAACGGCTGCGGCAAGATGTATCACTCGGCGGCCAGAACCGGGCGCGCAAGGTCATAGGCTTTGCGCATCACCGTGGGCAGATCAGCCGGGCGCAGGCGTTGAAAACTGCCGCGTTCGGGGGTGCAATCCTGCGGCAGGGTGGCGATGCGCAGGGATAGCCGCAGGTGGAAATGGGTGAAGGTATGGCGCACCTCGGTCCCGGTTTCCTGCCAGTTCGCGGCAACCGGGGGCAGGTCTTCGGCGCTCTCGCCCCATGTGCCACCGGGCCAGCCCAGCATTCCGCCAAGCAGCCCCTTGTCCGGGCGGCGCTCGACCAGCCAGGCGCCATCTTCGCGACGGCCCAGATAGGCGATGCCATGGCGCAGGGGTTTGGGTTTTTTCGCCTCGCGGGCAGGCAGGGTGTCGGCAATCCCGGCAGCGCGAGCTTTGCAGGGTTCTCGCCAGGGGCAGATTCCGCAGGCGGGCGATTTCGGCGTGCAGATCGTCGCGCCCAGATCCATCACCGCCTGCGCATAATCACCGGGGCGATGCTCTGGCGTCATTTCAGCCGCCCGCGCGCGCATCTCGGGTTTCGCGCCCGGCAGCAGGGTTTCGATCATATGAAACCGCGCCATGACCCGTTCGACATTGCCATCCACCACGGCGGCGGGGCGGTCAAAGGCAATGGCGGCAATCGCGGCGGCAGTATAGGGCCCGATCCCGGGCAGGGCGCGCAGACCGTCTTCGTGATCAGGAAAGTGCCCGCCCAGCTCGCCCGCCACCACCCGCGCGCATTTGAGCAGGTTCCGCGCCCGGGCGTAATAGCCAAGCCCGGCCCATTCGCCCATCACCCGCGCATCCTCCGCCGCGGCCAAAGCCGCAACATCGGGCCAGAGCGTGGTGAAGCGCAGGAAATAGTCGCGCACCGCGGCCACGGTGGTTTGTTGCAGCATCACTTCTGACAGCCAGACCGAATAGGGGTCTGGCATCACGCCCGCGCGCCGCTCGGCAGGCGCGACGCGCCATGGCAGATCCCGTGCATGGGTATCATACCAGGCAAGCAAATCGGCGCTGTGTTTTTCCCTGTCACGCATGTGTTATTCCATAACCGTCGATAGCAGTGGCACGCTAGGGGTGTTCTTCGTAATATCGCGGCAAGCAAAGGATGGATCCGTGGCCGAGCCAAGCGAGAAACTGAAAAAACGCAGAAAGCGCGGCTTTGAACGCAGCTCCAGCCTGTTGCAGACGCAGATTCGCAAGGCAGGCGAAGCGCGCGGTTTTGCCGTGACCCGGCTTCTGACCCATTGGGAAGAGGTCGTTGGGCCGGAAACCGCCCGGATCGCCCGCCCGGTTGAGGTGACCTATGGGCGCGGCAATGCCATCGGCGCAACGCTGGTTGTGCTGACCACCGGCGCCAATGCCCCGATGCTGGAAATGCAAAAGGAAAAAATCCGCGAAAAGGTCAACGCCACCTATGGCTATGCCGCCATTTCGCGCATTCGTATCACCCAGACCGCGCCAACCGGATTTTCCGAAGGCCGGGCTGACTTCATTCACAGAAAACCCAAAGCGGCCCCAAAAGCGCCCGATCCTGTGCTACAGGCGAAAGCGCGCGAAACCACGGCCGGGGTTGAAAACGACGAGTTGCGCGCCGCGCTCGAAGCGCTGGCACAAAACGTTCTATCCCGCCCAAAAGGCGCGAACGACTGAAAGGAATATCATGAAACGTACCCTGTCCATTCTTAGTGCGCTGGTGCTGCTCGCCCTGGGCGGAACCTATCTTGCACAGAAACCGGCAGATTCGCTTCTGGCGACGCCCGCTCTGGCACAGGATGCCGATACAGATGCAGATGTGGAATTGCTGCCCGATCTGGTGCTGGGCGATGCCGATGCGCCGGTGACCGTTATCGAATATGCATCCTACACCTGCCCGCATTGCCGCGAGTTTCATGAGGGTCAGTTTCAGCAGTTGAAAGCCGAATATATCGACACCGGCAAAGTGGCCTTCATCATGCGTGAATTCTATCGCAACTATGTCGATGTGGAAGCCGCGCAGATCGCCCGGTGTGGTGGCGACATGCGCTTTTACGGCATTTCCGGGCTGGTCTATGAAAAGCAGGAAGACTGGATCGGTGGTGGCGAGAACGAAGAGATCCTCGCCAATCTGCGCAAGCTGGGCAAAACCGCCGGGCTGACCGACGATCAGATCGACGCCTGCTTTGCCGATCAGGATATGGCGAAACGGATGATCGTGACCTTCCAGAAATATGCCGGTGAAGATGGCATTCAGGGCACGCCGACGCTGAAAATCGACGGCAAGATCTATTCGAATATGTCTTATGACAAGATGAAAGAGATCATCGATGCCGCGCTGGCGGCTAAAGAAGGCTAAGCGAAAAGGGCGTCAAGCGGCGCCCAATCGCCCAGCTCCAGCCGCACTGGCAGGCTGATCACGTTTTCACGAAAGGCGCGGGGCAAACGCACCGCGTCTTTTTCTGTGGTCACAAGCTGTGCGCCCGCCATCTGTGCTTCGCGGCTGAGCCGTGTCATCAGCGCCGGGGTCAGCTCCTGATGATCGGTCAGCGCCTGAGCGCGGATCAGATTGGCCCCCAGCCCGCGTAGGGTGGCAAAGAAGCGCTCCGGCGTGTTGATCCCGGCAAAAGCCACCACATCCAGCCCGTCCCAGTCCATGCCGGTGGGCAGCGGTAGAAGCTGGCCGGTGGCAAGCGGGCAGGGCAGGCTGGCATGCCATTGATCCCGAAACCGGGTGCAGGCAGCCTCATGACCGATGGCGATCAGCAGATCGGCTTGCGCCAGCCCGGGAATAAGCTTGCGTTTCAGCGGGCCAAGCGGCCAGGCAAAGCCATTGCCAAAGCCCTGCACCGCGTCTTCCACCAAGACACTGATCTGCCCCTCGGCAATCGGATCAGGCACCCCGCCATCAAACAGCAAAATCTCAGCCCCTGCCGCAATCGCCGCGCGGGCGGTCTCGCCCCAGT
>JARRIY010000157.1:0-5747 GCA_037379985.1 Maritimibacter sp. | reverse complement strand
AAAACCGGCTGGACCGGCTGGAAGACACGCATCGCAGTGTGATCGCGGCGGCCTATGAAAATCTTGCCGGGATGAACATCATCCACCGCGCCATTCTGCGGATGCTCGATCCGGGCGATTTCGAAAGCTTCATGAATGATCTCAGCGGCGAAGTGGCCGAGATCCTGCGCGTTGATTGCGTGCGGTTGGTGCTGGAAACCGCGCTCGACAATGAAAGCCCGGCGGTGAAACGGCTGGGCGACGTGCTGGTGGTGGTCGAGCCGGGCTTTGTTGACAGCTATACCGGACGCCGCCCCGATGTGGCGCCGCGTCCGATCCGGCTGCATCAGTTGCAGGAACCCGATAAGCGGATTTACGGCGATACCGGGCTTTGGGTGCGCTCGGAAGCCTGTTTGCGGCTCGATCTGGGCGAAGGGCGTTTGCCCGGCATGCTGGTGCTGGGAGCGGAAGACCCGCATCAGTTCAAGCCCGGCCAAGGCACCGATCTGCTGACCTTCTTTGGCGGCGTCTTCGAACGCGCGATGCGCCGCTGGCTGGCCTGAGCCATGGGCCAGACGGCCCGCCATACTGCCGATGCGCTGAGCATTTCCCCCGGCGCGCGTGACGCGCTGGAGGGCTGGCTTGCCCATATCACCGCGCTGGATGGCGCTGCGGCCAATACCACCGAAGCCTATCGCGCCGATGTGCTGGGATTTCTGGCCTTCATGGGCCAGCATTTCGGCGGCGGACAGGGGCGCGCGGCGCTGGCCCGGGTGGGCATTCGCGATATGCGCGCCTGGATGGCGCATGAACGCGCGGGCGGGATCGGTGCACGATCACTGGCGCGGGAGCTGTCGGCGGTGAAAAGCTTTTATCGCTGGCTGTCGGATCATGACGGCTTCGATGCTTCTGCGGTGCTCTCAACCCGCAGCCCGAAATTCAACAAAAAACTGCCCCGCCCGCTGAGCCAGGATGCGGCGAGCGAGATGATTGCCACCACCGAGATGCAGGCACGCGATGGCTGGATCGGCGCGCGCGATGCGGCGGTGGTGACGCTGCTTTATGGCTGCGGGCTGCGGATTTCCGAAGCCCTATCGCTAACCGGGGCGGCCGCCCCCCTGCCCGAGGTGCTGCGGATCGTGGGTAAAGGCGGCAAGGAACGGCTGGTGCCGGTGCTGCCTGCGGCGCGGGAAGCGGTAGATCTCTATCTGCGGCTTTGCCCCTATGAGCACACGCCAGACGAGCCGCTGTTTCGCGGCGCGCGTGGTGGGGCGCTGAACCCGCGCATTCTACAGAAGGCGGTGGAGCGCGCCCGGTTGCAGCTCGGCCTGCCTGCCAGCGCCACACCGCATGCGATGCGCCACAGCTTTGCCACCCATTTGCTGAATGCGGGCGGCGATCTGCGCGCGATCCAAGAGCTTCTGGGCCATGCGTCGCTCTCGACCACCCAGGCTTATACTGCTGTCGATACCGCGCGGCTGATGGAGGTCTATGCCGCTGCCCATCCACGCGCCCATGAGGGCGCGGGCTCGTAACAGCGGCAATCCTTCGGCCACAGCTCCCGGACGGAAGACCGAGGCGCATTTTCATTGATCCGCCGCGCCGTTTCGGTCATTAGGGCGGGCATGAAACGTTCAGCAAAAGCCTACTCCGTTCACCTCTTCACCGCCATCGGTGCCGTCTGCGCAATGCTCGCCATGCTGGCGGCGGTTGATGAAAAATGGGGCCTGATGTTCGTCTGGCTCGTCGTCGCCTTTATCGTCGACGGGATCGACGGGCCGTTGGCGCGTCGCTTCGACGTGAAGACCTATGCCCGCCAGATCGACGGCGTGTTGATGGATCTGATCATCGACTACCTGACCTATGTGTTCATTCCGGCCTATGCCTTGTTCAAATCCGGGCTTCTGGATGGCTGGACGGGCTGGGTGGCGATCATCGTGATCACCTATACTTCGGTCATCTATTTCTCTGATACGCGGATGAAAACAAAGGATAACTCCTTTGCGGGCGTCCCCGGCTGCTGGAACATGCTCGCGGTGATCGTGTTTGCGCTGCATCCCAATTCCTGGGTCACGCTCGGGCTGGTCGTGGTGCTGGCCGTGGCGATGTTCACGCCGCTGAAATTCATCCACCCGGTGCGCACCGAGCGCTGGCGTGCGATTTCGCTGCCCATAGCCATTGCCTGGACCGGCTTTGCGGGTTGGGCGGCCTGGGTGGATTTCCACCCGGAAAGCATGGCGCGTTGGGGGCTGGCGATCACCTCGCTCTATCTGCTCTTTGCGGGCATCGCCCAGCAAGCTATTCCGCAGCGCAAAGGTGATGCAGAGGCGGATACCGCCACAGCTTGAGCGAATCGCGGCGGGGAAGGCCCCGCGTGATGGTGTGGCGGGTTGAAACCCGCCCCACAACATTGCCAATACCTGACAGCTATCCGTTTACCCACCCGCCCGAATAGCGCCCTTTTGGGGCGCCGGGCGAACGCCTATCCGTCCCGGCGGACTGGCGCTATTGAAGCGACGGCGACACGCGGTGCGGCAGGCAGTTTCTGGCAGGCATAGATGGCTCTGTTGACAGGCAACGATGCGCCTACACGCCCGTGTTGTGGCTCCGTAGCCCGTCCCTCAGTGATAGCTGGTGAAGGGGATTTTGATCCCGGCATGCAGGGTGATCGGAGCCGCCCCGCCCTTGGAGACCCATTTCCCGACGCCCGCCGACAGGCTCAGATTATCGGTGAGCTTGTAATCGAGCTCAACCCGGCCGCCGCCGATCACGCCGGGGCTGGTATTGATGCCGCCGCCTGCCGCCGCGCCGCCGATCAACTCGCCCGACAGCGCCCAGTTGGGGCCGAGATCCATCTGATAGCCCAGACCAACCATGCCGATGGCAAAGCCGCCCGCATTGCCGCCAGCCACGGTCGCGCCGCCGCCGGTGACATAGAAATGCTTGCCCAGCATCAGATCGGCAAAGGTTTCGATCAGTATCAGATCGCTGCCGGTCGCCCAATGGCCGGGCGGGCGAAATCCGGGATGGGAAAATTCATAGGTCAGGCCGGTCGCCACACGCCAATGCTGCGCGTGCCCGCCGGTATCAGAGCCGCCGGAACGCACCGGTTCGTCAAAGCGATAGGCGCCGCGCAGGAAGGCTCCGACGGCGCGGAAATCGCCATCATAGGCAGCGATCCCCATGGCGCCCGCTTCCAGATGCATGCCGCCCCAGACCTTGGCATCCAGTCCGGCGCTGACTTTGCCCACCAGCCCGCTGCCGGTATCCACCTCGCCGCCCCCGGCAAAACCGACGCCCGCATCGACAAAGCCGCGCAGATGGCCGCCAAGGAAGGAATCCGTGAGGTAGCGCGCGCCGGCCGTCCATTCGGCATAGCCCGAGCCATCATTGATCCCGGCGGCAACCGCGGTGAAGACATATTCCCAATGCGGGTTGGACAGGTCGCGATAAGTGAACTCGCCGCCCACCAGCCCCATCGGGTCCATCTCGCCACCGCCACTGCGACGGGAGCTGGAGATCGGCATGTAGTAGAGGCCCACGGCCTTGGCCGAGGCTGCCGTCAACCCCGAGGGCGGTCGGGCATCCGTATGCCCAACATCGGCGGCCAGATCGAAGCTATGCGACAGGCCGAAGGTGAAGATCGGGCTGTCGATGGCGCTGCCGGTGATCTTGGTCCAGCCAGTACCGATATGCGCCACGAAGCCGCCCGCGAATTGCTGGTTGAAGGTGGCATAGGCTTTGGTCATCAGCCCGTCGCCGCTGATCAGCGAGGCCCCGCCGCCGCCGCCGACAAAGCCACCGATATCAATGGAACTGCTGTCACCAAGGGGGATACGTTTGAACGCCTCAAACCCTCCGATAAACAGCCCGCCCGCATCGCCAAGCGCTGCCGAATAGGCGGATTCACCGAAATAGAACCCATCGCCAATATCGACGCTAAAAGTCAGGGAATGCAGGCCGGTCATGCGGGTCTGGGAGCGGGTGAAAATGTCGATGCCGCTGCGCAGATCGAAATCCGCCGCCTCGGCCCCGCTTGCCATCGCCGCCAGCAGCGCCATGGCGCCCAGTGACCTTCCAACCCGGTTTTGCATCATAACCATCCCTCACCTTGGTCCCCTCTGTTTCCGGGATCGCCCAGATGATTTCAACGCTTTCCGGGGGGCGTTGCTCTGCTGAGAGCAAAGTGTTGCCTCAGATCAGCAGTCCCGCCGCGCCTTCATGGCGCAGGAGGGTCACTTTCGTTTCCACCCCGCCCTGGCCGGAATAGCCGCCCAGCCCGTTTGCCCCCAGCACCCGGTGGCAGGGGATGATGATGGCAATCGGATTGCCGCCACAGGCATTGCCCACCGCTTGTGCCGAGGCCCCCAGCTTGTGAGCGATCTGGCCATAAGTGCGGGTCTCGCCAAAGGGGATGGCGAGCATCTCATCGCAGACGGCGCGCTGAAAATCCGAGCCCTCGACTCGCAAGGGCAGATCAAACTCTTGGCGCGTGCCAGCGAAATATTCCGCAAGTTGTCGCCCGGCCTCGGCCAACAACTCGGTTTGCTCACCCTCAGCTGTGCCGCCCCAGCCAAGCCGGGTGATCTCTCCGGCTTCTTCGGTGAGGCAAAGCGGGCCAACGGGACTTGGGAATAGGGCGCGGGGCATTCGAATCCTTGGGCATTGCGAGGTAGATTTGCAGGGTGCGGGGCATAGGGGCGATCTGTCCAGAGCTAAGGCGCGCGCCTGCCCCAATGGCCCCGAAATGCAGAATCATTCAGATTGTCACCAACAACACCCAGATTACGCTCAATCCTCTGTTTTCCATCAAGGAATTGGATAGGTTCCTCAGGCAGATTTGACCTGTTCTTTCTGGGGAAAGGGTGGGGAATGGAAATATCAGACCTAGTCTCGCAGGCGCAAAGCCAGCCTGTGATGTCGGTGTCGCCTGTACGGCAGGCTCAGGGGAATGGCTTTCAACGCATTGCCGATGCGGGCGCAGCTGGTCGGGTCTCTGCCCGCGCCCCCGATGCGCCGCGCGCCATGCCTGCGGCCCATCCCAATTCCGGGGCGTTGCTGCAATCGCAACTGGTCGATCCGTCGAAACTCGGACCGCTGCAGGGCGAGGCGCAGAGCGGCTATCACAGCGCCAGGGCGGCCCTGTCGCCGGTCGATTAGGGCATTGCTTGGCAGGCTTCTCGGCGGGGTGGCATCCCTACCCTGCCGGGCAAAATCGTGGATCGTTTCCACGGCAATCATTAAAATCCAATCTATTCTATAAATGACTTTGCAGGGATTGCGCCTAAACTAGCGCGCAGGGGGCTCCTGACCTGAAAGGAGCGGTGATGGAAATTTCGAATATGTCGCCAGCAGCAACAGCGGCGACAGCGCGTCCGCATCCAACTCCCCCTCGCGATGATGGCAATGGCGACAAAGAGGTGCAAAACACGTCCCGCACCCAGTCATCGCCGGACCGCAAGCCCACAGAGCAAAAGTCGGAAACTGCGGCGGTAGGCCAATTTGCCGGTCCGCCGAAAGCCGATGCGACTGCTCTTGCCCAATCAGAGCTGGACGCCGCGCAAAGTGAGACGCTCAGAACGAGCCAACAACAACAAGCGACCACCGCAACGCGGGCTGCCCATAACGCTTATGGCAGCACCAAAGCGCTGTTCGGATAGGCCACTCGGATCAGAGGCCCAATTCTCGCATGGGTCACTGATATTACACCGCCAGATGCCGATGCTCGGGCCATTTCATTTCACCTGAAAAGGCCCGGGGGTTCCCGG
>JARRIY010000156.1:0-7323 GCA_037379985.1 Maritimibacter sp. | reverse complement strand
GCGGCTGTCGCTTCCGCGTGGTCGATGGCGTTGGGCACGCTTTCCAGCCGCAACCGCCCGCCCTGATAGGGGAAGGACGCGCAATCGCCTGCCGCATAGATGCCGGGCTGCGAGGTTTCGCCGAAAGCGTTCACCAGAATGCCGTTATCGGTGGCAATCCCAGCCGCCTCGGCAAGGTCGGTGGCGGGGCGCACGCCGATCCCGGCGATGACGAAATCAATCTCAATAGCGGTGCCATCGTCGAGCCAGGCCCGGGTCACACGCCCGGCTTCGCCTTCGAGCCGCTCAAGCCCGACCTGCTCGCGGATCTCCACCCCGTGGCCTTGGTGAAGCGTGCGGATCCAGTTTGCCGTTTCGGGTGCCGCAACCCGCGCAAGAATGCGCGGGGCTTTTTCGATCAGCACAACCTTCAGCCCCTTCGAGGCCGCGACCGCTGCCGCTTCCAGCCCGATATAGCCGCCGCCGACCACGAGAAGGCGCCGCCCGGCGACAAACTCAGCGGCCATGGCATCGGCATCGGCGAGCGAGCGCATCACATAGACACCGTCCAGCGTTCCGCCAATGGCGGCGGGCAGACGGATCGGATCGGCCCCGGTGGTCAGCGCCAGCTTGTCCCAGCTCAGGCTCTCGCCATCGGCAAAGCGCAACTGTTTGCTGTCCGGGTCAATCGCAGCCACCCGCGTCCCGGTCCGCAGATCGATGTTCTGCTCGGCGTAAAACCGCTCCGGGCGCAGAAACAGACGCTCCAGCTCCATCTCGCCAGACATGTATTTCTTGGACAAAGGTGGGCGTTGATAAGGCGGGACAGATTCGGCGCCAACAAGCGTGATGCGCCCGTCATAGCCCGAATTGCGCAGTTTTGCGCAGAGGGCGGCACCGGCCTGACCGGCGCCGATCACGGCAATATGAGACATTTGGGGAGCCTTTAGCAGAGAATAAGGCGCCCACGCGGGGCGCCTCATCCGATCAGTACATTTTGTAGGGCAGGAATTTGCCGTCGAGCGTGACCTTCACCCGGTCGCCCTTCGGATCTTCGGTGCGTTCGATATCGAGGGTGAAGTCGATGGCCGACATGATGCCGTCGCCAAATTCCTCTTCGATCAGCGCCTTGATGGTGGTGCCAAAGACATTGGTGATCTCATAGAAGCGATAGATCAGCGGATCGGTGGGGATCGCGGTGGGCAGCGAGCCGCGATAGGGCGTGGTCATCAGCAGCGCGATTTCTTCTTCGCTGAAAGTCAGCCCCAGCGCGCCGCTGGCGGCAGCAATCTGCTCTTTCGACAGCGAAAGCTGGCCCAGAAGCGCGGCGGTGGTCCATTCTTTCGACTGGCCCACAGCGGCGGCCACATCGGCCCATTTCACCCCATGATAGGTTTTGTGGGCCACGATTTTTTCGGTGAGTTCGGCACGGGTCGTCATGTCATTTCCTTCTGTTGGATAGGGAGAGTTGCCCGTTGAACCGGGCAGGATTTCAGGCACCGAGGCGCGCTTCCAGCTCGGCGATCATCTTGCGCAGATGCTTGGTGGCCGGGGTGACGATGGCGATGAAGTAGGCCTCGCGCAGGCGTCGCTGGGCTGCGCCTTGGGTGACATAGCCACGGGCGCCCATATGAAGCTGCGCCCAATGCGCCGCCTCGACCGCCAGCTCGCCGCCGCGCAGACGCGCTTTCAGCACTCTCAGGTAAAACGCATCAGACAGATCATAGGGCGTCTTGGCCATCTCCAGCACGTCGCCCACCAGCGCAGTGTATTCGGCTTCGATATCGGCGGGCTGTTTCTCAAGATACTGGTTCACATGGCCGAGCGGGCCTTCGACCTGCTTCATCAGATCGATGCAGCTTTTGATCATGCCCGCAGCCATCCCGCATTGCAGCAGGGTAAAGCCCGGGCGGATGCGTTTCACGAAGTCTTCGGCGGGATCGCCAAGGATGTAATCGTCAGAGATGAACACGTCGCGCATCTGCACATTGCAGGTCGCGGTGCCGCCCATGGCGACAAATTCGTGATCAAGCTTCAGCTTGATGCCTTTTTCTTCGCTGGCATGGGCAATCGCCATCACCCGTTTCGGGGTGTCGGAGCCTTCCACATCGACATGGAACATCATGCCGAAATAGCCATCGACCACCAGATTTGACACCCAGGGCAGCAGCCCTTTGACGGTGTAGCCACCCTCGACCCGCACGCCTTTCAGGCGCATCGGTTCGATCTCAGCCATGGCCTTCATCGGGTTCGACATGCCGGTGCCGCCCAGAGCTTCGCCTCTGGCAACCTTGGGCAGGATTTCGGTTTTCAGGAAATCATTGTCGGAGGAGGCGATATACCAGGCCAGCGTATCCTGGCACCACATGCAGAACCCGGTCGACAGGCAGCTTTCCGAAGCCGTGGCCATGGTCAGAATGGCCTGGGTCAGATCGGTGTTGCCGTCCACGCCCCCGATATGGGTGCCATAGGCGCCCGCCTGACCATAGGCGCGCACGATTTCTTCTGGGTAGATCCGCTCATCGTCGATTTTGCGCACAATCGGCGTCAGCTCTTCGGTGGTGATCCGTGTGACCTCGTCCATATCGAGGGCGGTGATGGTGGCAGCGATATTCATATCTTGCTCCATTTCGGGATGAGAGTTTGTCCCGCCCGTGTCGCGCATCACGGGCGGGAACCGGGATCAGACGCTTTCGGCGACCATGTTCACCGGACGCGAGAAGGTGTTGAACACCGGCGACCATTGGGTGACATGCTTGATCAGCTCGTCGATCTCGGCCTGCGGGCAATCGGCTTCCATATCGACCTTGATGCGCACATCGGTGAAGCCGACCGGCTTTTCACTGACATCGCCGGTGCCCCAGACCGCGGTGATGTTGAGATCGCCTTCAAGCGCCAATTCCAGCTTGTTGACCTTAATGCCCCGGGCCACGGCATTGGCGTGCAGGCCAACGGCGATGCAAGACCCCAGCGCCGCCAGCGAGGCTTCCGACGGGTTCGGCGCGGTGTCATCGCCCAGAAGCCCCGGCGGCTCGTCCACGATGTAGGGTTGCAGATCGCGGATATAGTTGGCGTGGCGGAAGCGGCCCTCGGCAACGGTTTTGCATTTCAGCGTTTTGATCGCTCTGGGATCGGCCTTGCCCTTGGCAATGAGATCTTCAAGACCTTCCTTCGAGATCGGGGCCAGTCCTTCGGGATCGGGCACAAGGCAGCCGGTCAGGGCGGTTGCGGGTTCAGACATGGATGTTTCCTCCTTCGTCCGTGGGTTGATTGTCAGTGCGCAGCGCGCACCCAGTTGAATTTTCGGATTGCCAGATTGGCAGTGCTGTCGAGGGCGAAGCCGATCAGGCCGATCACCACCACGGTTGCCGCGAGCGTGTCGTATTCCAGCGTGTCGCGGGCATCGTTGATCGCGTAACCAAGGCCCGAGGTGACGCCGAGATATTCGGCAGGCACCAGCACCACCCAGGCCACCCCCAGCGCCAGCCGCACGCCGGTCAGAATGTCGACGGCAATGGCGGGCAGGATCACCACGAACAGCATGTGCAGTGGGCTGGCGCCCAAATTGCGCGCCACTTTCAGCCAGGCGGGGTCGATGCGCCGGATCCCCGCCGCAGTGGAAAACAGGATCGGCCAGATCGCCGCCACCGCGATCAGAAAGACGATCGCCCCATCCCAGGTCTGGTAGACCATCACCGCCACCGGCATCCATGAAAGCGGCGAGATCATCCGGAGAAACTGAAAGGGCAGATTGGTAATCTCGCGGAGCCATGCCACACGCCCGACCGCGATCCCCACCGGCACCCCGATGGCAGCGGCAAAGCCCATGCCCAGCCCGACCCGATACAGCGACGGCCCCGCCATACCGAAGACCTGCCCCGAAGAGAGCAGCCGCCAGAGGGCTGCAAATGTGGGCCCCGGGGCGAAATCGGCAAAGGCGAACATGCGTGGGTTCCCGGCTATGGCACGCCCGCCCAGCCACCACAGGCCGAGCAGTAGCGCGATGCCAAGCCCCGCATTGGCCAGGCCGCGCAAGCGGCCCAGCTTGGGCAGGGAAAAACCGCCGGGGATATCAGCGAGGCTGGTCACAGCTTCAGAACCTCTTCACGGTTGAACGGATCGCCGGGATTGACCGAGGGGTCGTTCTTCCAGCTCGGATTGGCGTCGAGCGCGGTTCTGACGAAGTCGTAATTCACCAGATCGTTGGCCACGAATTCGGGATCGAGTCCGGCGAGGAAGGTGGTATCGCCAGAGACTACGGTCTTGTTCATCTCTTCGACAATCAGCCGGGTCGCCGAAGGATAGGGCCAGGGCTGGAAGTCGATCCGGCCGTTTTTCCACTCTTCTGCGTGCTGGTTGGCGCCGATCTCGGTATAGGCGGGGTCGTCGTAATAGGTCATCGCGCGCTTCACTACCGGGCCGGGGGCAGGCAGATACCCCTTGCCGTCTTTCGACAGCATCAGAGCGACTTCCTCTTTGTTCTCGCTGGCATAGATCGCGCCGCGCACCACGGCGTTCATCACCTTCTGGGTCCAGGCGGCCTTTTTCTCGGTCGCCTCTTCATGCATGCAGACCACGCAGCAGGGGTGGTTTTTCCAGATGTCGCCGGTAAAGCGCAGCATCCGCGCCCCGGCCTTCAGCTCACCCAGCGCGTTGAACGGCTCGGCGACGATATAGGCGTCGATCTTGCGGGCCGCGAGGGCAGCGGGCATTTCCGGCGGCGCCAGAACCTGAAGGTTGCATTCATTGGCGGCCAGCGGTTCGCCCTGAGCCTTGATCACCGGCGTGACGCCGCTTTCGCGAAGGGCATATTGCAGCACGATATTGTGCATTGAATACCAGAACGGCACCGCCACCTGCTTGCCGCCCAACTGGCTGAAATCGGTAATGTCGGTATGTCCGCCGACCACCAGACCAGAGCCATTGGTGTGCGCCCAGGACATGATTTTGACCGGGAAGTTGTTGTTGTAGCGCATCCAGACCGGGATCGGCTTGAGGAAGTGTACAAGGTTGAACTTGTTGGCGGCGAAGCCTTCGATCAGCGGCGACCAGCCCCGGATCAGCGTCGGCTCGGCGGCTTCCAGCCCTTCATCTTCGAAGAACCCCAGGCCATGGGCCACCAGCAGCGCGGTGGCGTCGGTGATCGGCAGGTAGCCGATGCGCACCACCTCGTCTTCCTGCGCGTAGGACATCGAGGGCAGGCTGGCCAACAGACCAGACAGCCCGGCGAACAACCCGCCTTTGGCCATCATGTCGAGCGTCTGACGGCGGGTGAAATCGCCAGAGAAATATTCGCTGTCGTCCCAGGTGTCGGGCGCGTGTCGGTCGAACGGCTTCTTCGCCATGGTCGTGATCCTTTCGGGCTGGGTCAAATCAGGGATTGGGAAGCAAGGGGATCTGCAGCGCTCTGCGCCACATCGGTATAGGTGGCCATCAGGCGGGCCTGTGTGGCCTCAAACGCGGCCCCACCGGCGGCGCGCTCCTGATCGCTCAACTCAATGGTAAGGTCGCGGGCAATGCGACCAGGATTGGCATCAAGCACCAGCACCCGGTCGGCCATGCGCACCGCTTCCGGTACGTCATGGGTCACGATGATCAGGGTCAGGCCGAGCGAACGGGCAATGCTGCGCACGTCTCTCTGCAAGCTCTGGCGGGTGAAGGCGTCGAGCGCCGAAAACGGCTCGTCGAGCAGCAGCACTGTTAGATAGATTGCCAGTACTCCACCAAATGTTTTCTCTGTTTCTGAAGTTTTAATATGTTGCTTCTTGTACTAATAGTAGCTAGCTCGACCAGATCGAGCACTTCCGGCACCCGCGCGGCAATGTCATTCGTGCGCCGGGTGAACCGCAGGCCGAGCGCCGCATTCTGCGCCACGCTCATCCAGGGATAGAGCGACGGCGCCTGAAACATCATCACCCATTTCGGAGACGGGCCGAGCACGACATTGCCGTTGATTACAACTTCGCCAGCGCTGGGCATCGAAAGCCCCGACAGCATGTGCAGCAAGGTGGACTTGCCGCAGCCGGACCGCCCCAACAGGGCCACGATCTCGCCCGGCTGAATCTCGAAATTGATATCGGCCAGTACCGGCCCGTCGACCTTGCGATAGGTGTGGCTGAGCCCCATCACGGCAAGATGTGCCCCCACCGGAACGGGTTTCGGCTTTGGGGCAGGGCGCTCTACGGGCTGCACCCGGGGCGTCTTCAGGGGGATCGGGCTTGTGGCATTCATCACGGGTAGGCTCCGAAGTAGACGGACTGTTCTGTCTGAGGTTGGAGGGCCATACTTCGAATCGTCAAGAGAGTGTTAAGGCGGGATGGTCGAATCCGGAATCTGCCCTAAAAATGCGCGAAATATCAGGTAGACTGCCCGTATTGAGGCTTGTCTGCCTCGAAAATGACTTCAAACATCGCGATGTAAGCATAGAATCACACCCAATATAACTGAACCGATCTGTCTTGCTTTCTCTGGTGGGATATGGGAGTCATAACCCGTCGCCCCCGCGGGCGGCGCTGTGCAGAAGAGGTCGTTATGGAAGATGTGGTGATGGGGTATTGCCCTCAGGAAGTCTCAAGCTGGAGCTTTGCGGCCCGTCCGCCTGAGAATGCGCGCGACAAAATCATGTCGGCGGCGTCGTTCCTGTTCTGCAATCACGGCTTTGCTGCAACCGGGGTCGATGCGGTCATCGCCCGCGCGGGCACGGCCAAAGCCACGCTCTACCATCACTTCGCATCGAAAGAAGAATTGATCGCCGCTGTGCTTGAGGCCGAGGGCAAAACCTGGCGGGCGTGGTTTTTTGGACGGCTGGCCGAGGTGAAAGGTCCGGCCCGCACGCGCATTCTGGCGGTTTTCGATGTTCTTGAAGATTGGTTTGCCGATCCCGGCTTTTACGGCTGTCCCTTTATCAACGCCGTGGCGGAATTTGACACCGGCAACGAGGCGGTGCGCCGTGCGGCTGACATACATAAGCAGCATCTGCTGACCTGGCTAAAAGCCAATGCGATAGAGCTGCAAACGGACGATGTAGATGAAACCGCCCGCAGCCTTGCGGTGTTGATAGACGGCGCAATCGTCGCCGCGCAGCATTCCCGCGATCCGAGCTTCGCCCAAACCGCAAAGCGTTTGGCCGAGTGCCACCTCGACCGGGCCAGCCGCGATTAAGCTGCGGCCTGCCCGGAAGATGAACGTCAGGACAGAGGGACGAAGCGGTTGCTAGGTCAGTATTTCCAATGACCGGTCCCAAACAAGACATTCAGAACGAGCTTTCAATGAGCTGCGTTGCAGCAGACCAGGCGGAATACAGACGTTTGTTGCTTTCGCTACGGATCGCTGCTGAGGGCAGGC
>JARRIY010000155.1:0-5915 GCA_037379985.1 Maritimibacter sp. | reverse complement strand
ATCCGAATGGGGTATTGAAATGCTTGGGGAAAAATGGTCGTGTGTGGTTAATTTTTAATTACCTTTTGGGTGGGGATACATGTCTGACAAGGTTGGGAACGCGCCGGAGGATTCCGGCGCGGAGCGGCAAATCGATCCGGAAATCGTCAAGAAAATAGCGCAACTGCGGTCGCAGGTGCGCGAGAGCTTTGGCAAGGTGGTCATGGCGATGATGGGCCTGCCACGCTATCGGCACCAGACGCTTGCCGATTTGCAGCATCTGGTTCTGGACCCACTGATCCGTGACCGGGTGGCGATTGCCTATCCGGCCGAGAAAGAGAAGTCGGAGCTGACCGATATCTCGGGCCTGGCGATCTGGGCCTCGGTGTCGGAAGAGGTCGATGCGAAGATCCGCGAGCAGATCAAGGCCGGGGCGTGGCCGGTGCGGCTGAAATCGGAAGACTGGACCTCGGGCGAGATCAACTGGCTGATCGACGTGATTGCCCCCGACCGGAAAACCACCGCCAGCGTGATCGGCAATTTCAAGCAGGTTGTGAAAGACGGCGAGCTGCGCATGCACCCGCTGATCGGACGGCTGGTTGATAAGGACGTGCTGGAGAAGCTTGGTGCACAGCAGGGTTCGCGTGGCGCGCCCACGCCGCCTTCGCGAGTCAACTGAAATATGTCTTGGGTGAGCCGGATGGGCAAGCAGCAGCATATGTATGGAATTTGCAAAGAGGACGACGTGACATGACTTGGAGTATGGAGTTGCCAACCGAATTTGGCCTTTTCTTTCCGAACGGCGACTACATCGGCTTCAAAGAGACATTGGAGCAGTTCTTTCTCAATGAGATGTCCAAAGAGGAGAGGGCGAGTTATAGTGGCTTGGCCGACTACGCTTTGAAGACGTCCAATAAATTCCATACAACGCCTGAACCATTGCGACCGCATGAATGCCCTCGAGAATTCAGGGTCGAGTATACCCGCGTCAAATCATTTGGGTCGCTCATCCATCTTCCAAATCGGCTCGTAGCCGTTGATGAAGCTTTGAAGACGATCATCGAGAGGTTGGAACCAGACCTGCATCAATTCTGGCCGATCAGGATTATCATGCCGAACGGGGATATCTATCCGGAGACCTATTATGGGCTACGGATCGGGCAGAGGCTGGATAGTTTCGATCCGGATGCCTCGGATGAGGGGGTATGGGATGTGAGCAGAGGAGGCATATATCGCGTCTACCTACCCAGAAAAAAGTATTACGAGGGGTTGGCCCTATCTGCTGAGAAGATAGGGAAGGCTCATCTTTGGAGAGAAGCGAAACTTTACAAGCCTAACCTGTATTTTTCCGACGAATTGATGGCGGAGATCAAGAAGGCCGGTTTGCGATTGCCAAAGAGTTTTCGCCTGAAAACGGTGTGATTTTTCTCGTCGAGCGGCCCTGCCCCGATTTGACACCGCTCCGGTTCCCGCGTCAGCCACACCCCTGTTGTCCATCCCGCCCCGCAGGCCTATAGCTCGGCGCAAAGCCCGATCCCCGGGCGTTTGCAAAGGTGTTTCTCATGGCCCAATCCCCCCGCGCGCTCATCCTGATTGATTTTCAGATCGGGTTCGACGATCCGGCATGGGGCGGACGCAACAATCCCGGGGCCGAAGCCAATGCCGCCCGCCTGCTCGCCCATTGGCGCGAAAAGGGCTGGCCGATCTTTCACGTCCGCCACCTGTCGACCGAACCGGGCAGCCCGCTCAACCCGGCCAATGGTCAGGTGGCGTTCAAACCCGAGGTTGCCCCGCTGGAAGGCGAGCCGGTGCTGGAAAAGCAGGTCAACTCCGCCTTCATCGGCACCGATCTGGAAGACCGCTTGCGCGCGGGCGAAATCACTGCACTGGTGATCTGCGGCCTCACCACCCCGCATTGCGTCTCGACCACCACCCGCATGGCCGCCAATCTGGGCTTTTCCGTCGAGCTCGCCCATGACGCCTGCGCCGCCGTGGCCGCGAATGCCGATACCAGCTGGCGCGATGGCGGCAAGAGCGATGCGAAGTTCATCCACCAGGCTGCGCTCGATCACCTGCATGGCGAATTCGCTGAGGTGGTGTCGGTAGAGGATGTGCTGGCGGGCTAGCCTCCCCCCTGCTGCCATACAAGTCGCCATACGCAAGGCATACGCAACGCCGACCATTTGCAGACAGCGATTTTGGCGGGTTTTCACCCGCCTCTTGTCGCGACGGCGCGGACCACTGGCGAGATTCAGGATGGCATATATCCCACCTGACCTAAGGACCCCCAAGTGTTTTCGGAAAGGTCTTGTCCGTATTCCAAGCATCAGCAACGGCGCAAAGCCCATCTCCCGGAACCGACCGAAAGCCCCAAACCCGCTGGACCTCGCCCCGCCCTGCCCCTAAACCAACCGCATGAGCGCATTTCTGCAAGTTGAAGAAAGCCTGACCGGGCGGCGTTGGCTTGGCCCGGATGTGGAGCTGGCCCGAGCGGCCGAGGCGCTGGAACAGGCCACCGGCCTGCCTGCTGCCGTGGCCTCGGTTCTGGCCCGGCGCGGTGTGCCCGCCGAAGAGGCCGAGGCTTTTCTCGCCCCAACCCTGCGCGACACCCTGCCCGATCCGCGCAGCATGAAAGACATGGAAACCGCCGCCACTAGGCTGCTCACCGCGATCAAGGCAGGTGAGCGCGTGGCGGTGTTTGCCGATTACGATGTCGATGGCGGCTCCTCTGCTGCGCTGATCATCGATTGGATGCGCGGCTTCGGGCAAAGCCCGACCCTCTATATCCCTGATCGCATTGAAGAAGGGTATGGCCCCAACGTGCCCGCGATGGAGATGCTGGCGGCGGATAATCCTCTGATCATCTGCGTCGATTGCGGCACGCTCAGCCACGAGCCCATCGCCGCCGCTGTGGCCAAAGGGGCCGATGTTGTGGTGCTCGACCACCATCTGGGCGGCGAGACCCTGCCCCCGGCGCTGGCGGTGGTGAACCCGAACCGGCAGGATGAAATGGGCGCCCCGGGCTATCTCTGCGCCGCTGGCGTGGTATTTCTGATGCTGGTCGAGGCCGGGAGGCAGCTGCGCGAGGCGGGGCAAAAAGGCCCCGACCTGATGGCGCTGCTCGATCTTGTGGCGCTGGCGACCGTTGCCGATGTGGCCCCGGTGATCGAGGCCAACCGCGCGCGGGTTGTGCAGGGGCTGAAAATCATGGCCCGCCGGGCCCGCCCCGGTCTGGTCGCCCTGTCGGATGTGGCACGGATGAACACCGCCCCCGCCCCCTATCACCTCGGCTTTCTGCTGGGGCCGAGGGTCAATGCCGGGGGCCGTATCGGGGCCGCCGATCTGGGCGCACGCCTGCTGGCCACCACCGATCCGCATGAAGCCGTCGCGATGGCCCAGAAACTCGACCAGCTCAATACCGAACGGCGCGAGATCGAGGCCGATGTGCTGGCAGGCGCCACCATGCAGGCTGAGGAGCGTGGGCTTGAGGCCCCGCTGGTTTGGGCCGCAAAAGATGGCTGGCATCCCGGCGTTGTCGGCATCGTCGCCTCGCGCCTGAAAGAAGCCGCCAACCGCCCCGCCGTGGTGATCGGCTTTGACGGTGACGAGGGCAAAGGCTCCGGCCGCTCCGTCTCCGGCATCGACCTTGGCGCGGCGATCCAGCGTCTGGCCACCGAAGGGCTGATCGAGCGCGGTGGCGGGCATAAGATGGCCGCCGGGCTAAGCCTCAGCCGCGCCCAGCTGGAGCCCGCCATGGAGCGCCTGTCAGAGCTGCTGGAGAAGCAAGGCGCCGCCGCGCTGGGTCCGCGTGATCTGAAGCTCGACGGGCTTCTGATGCCCGGCGCAGCCACCCCCGAGCTGATCGAACAGATCGAAACCGCTGGCCCCTTTGGCGCTGGGGCCCCCGGCCCGCGTTTTGCCTTTCCCGACCAGCAGATCAGCTTCACCAAACCCGTGGGGCAAAGCCATCTGAAAATCGGATTTGGCGATGGTCTGGGCGCGCGATTGGAGGCAATTGCCTTCGGCGCCTTCGATACCGCCCTCGGCCCGACCCTGATGAATCACGGCGGCGCGCGCTTTCACCTCGCCGGACGGCTGGAACTCAATCATTGGAACGGCCGCGTGACCCCGCAGCTGCGTCTAGAAGACGCCGCGAAAGCTTGATTTTAAGGGGTTATCGCATCCCGCCAAAAGTTTTTTCGGTTTCTGCGTAAAATCCACTTGCGCCCCCCGCGCCGTTTTCTTAAACACCGCCTCACGCCAAACGTGGCCCGTTCGTCTATCGGTTAGGACGCCAGGTTTTCAACCTGGAAAGAGGGGTTCGATTCCCCTACGGGCTACCACTTTTCCAACAACATCCTTATCTTACGAAGCTTGTGCTGGCCAATCGTGGACTATGTTTCAGAGCGTGATCCTCATTCGGATTTACATGGCCATTGTCAGGGCGAGCTGACTGGCACCACGACATTCCAGCCCCCCTTTGCATGCGTGGGCGCGGTTGCTTTGCCTTTGAACTAACGCGCATTTCAGGTATTCAGGACCCGTGAATTACGGGACGCAGTTAGAATGATATTACCGACGATTGACTCAACTTCGCTGGCAGGCGTGTTCCGCATTGTGCCGCGTCGGTTTGGCGATGAGCGGGGGTTCTTTTCCGAAAGCTGGAATGCCGCCGCATTGGCCGAAGCAGGGCTGGTCCTTCCCGATTTCGTGCAAGACAATCATTCGCTGTCGCGTGATATCGGCACGGTTCGGGGGCTGCATTTCCAATCACCGCCGCATGCTCAGGGCAAGCTGGTGCGCTGCGGGCGCGGGCGGTTGTTTGACGTGGCTGTGGATGTGCGGCGCGGGAGTCCGACCTATGGTCAGTGGTATGGCGAAGAGCTGAGCTTTGAAAACGGCCATCAACTCTGGATCCCCGCTGGGTTCCTGCATGGGTTCATGACCCTCGAGCCCGATACCGAAATCGTCTACAAGGTGACAGATATCTATGCACCCGACTGCGATGGCGCGGTGCGCTGGGATAGCGCCGGGATCGATTGGCCCCTAACAGAGGTCACCCCGATCCTGTCGCCCAAGGATGAGGCCGCACAGGCGCTCGCCGATTTTGACAGCCCCTTCACCTGGGAGGCCCCATGAAACTCCTCGTCACCGGCGGTGCCGGATTTATCGGATCGGCCGTGGTGCGGCTGGCGGTGTCGCGCGGGCATCAGGTGGTGAATGTCGATGCGCTGACTTATGCGGCTTGCCTCGACAATGTCGCCCCCGTTGCCGACAGCCCGCTCTACGCCTTTGAACAGGCCGATATTCGCGACCGCGCGGCGCTCGATGTGGTGTTCGCCAAGCATCAGCCCGATGCGGTAATGCATCTGGCCGCCGAAAGTCATGTGGACCGCTCGATCGACGGGCCGGGCGATTTCATCGAGACCAATATCACCGGCACCTTCAACATGCTGGAAGCGGCGCGCAAATATTGGGTGGAAGCGGGCAAACCTGCCAGCTTCCGCTTCCATCACATCTCGACTGATGAAGTGTTCGGCTCGCTTGGCGCCGAGGGGCAGTTTACCGAAGACACGCCTTATGATCCGCGCTCGCCCTATTCGGCGTCGAAGGCCAGCTCTGATCATCTGGTGCGGGCCTGGCACGAGACCTACGGGTTGCCGGTGGTGCTGACGAATTGCTCGAACAATTACGGGCCCTATCATTTCCCGGAAAAACTGATCCCGGTGGTCATCCTCAACGCGCTGGCGGGCAAAGACCTGCCAATCTATGGCGATGGCTCGAATATCCGCGACTGGCTGTATGTCGAAGATCACGCCGATGCGCTGCTTCTGGTGGTCGAAAAAGGAACCGTTGGGCGCAGCTACAATATCGGTGGCGAGAATGAGCGCAGCAATCTGGAGCTGGTGAACACCCTCTGCGCCATTCTCGATGAG
>JARRIY010000154.1:0-10616 GCA_037379985.1 Maritimibacter sp. | reverse complement strand
TCATGGGCCGCGCCGCCCGGTTGGGCCAGCGCGTCGTGCTTCTGGATGAGGGCGGGCATTGGAAAGGCATTGGCACCGCCTGGCACCTGGCCGAGGCTGGTCACGATGTCACCATCGTCACCCCCGACGCGATGATCGCCCGCGAGCTGGAACGCAGCGCCACAGATTTCGGCGCCCGCCAGACCCTGACCGGGCTTGGTGTGCAATTCGTCACCGAAAGCGCCATCACCGGCTGGTCACAGCAAGGCGCGCGCTGCGTCAGCTTCTTGACCGGGCAGGAGAGCACGATTGAAGCCGACTCGCTGGTTCTGGCCACCGGCAATCGCTGCGATACCTCCCTGCTGGACGCCCTGCGTGCAGCCGGAGTCGATACCCGCCCCATAGGCGACGCCGCCGCCCCGCGCCTGGCCGCCGCCGCGATCTATGACGGACGGATGATCGGGCTGAGCCTGTAACCGCTACCGATTTAGAACCAGCTTCCGGTGCCTTGTCCGCGCGTGCGGCAAGCCCCCGGCCTATGCGCTGACACTGGTTTGGGTCGGCCTCGCCGACCTGCCCGGGCAACTTCAACACAGCTTACCCCATACCCCCCCGCTACGCTGGTGGCGGGGCCGACTGATTTTCTGCTAACAACCCGAAAATAATTTGTAACGAATGGCTCGCCCGCGAGACCGGTAGTTTGAACAATGAAAATCCGGAGTCACAATGTCCCTGAAACTCACTGCCACCCTGGCCGCTTTGCTGCTCGCCTCCCCTGCCCTTGCCGATGATTGGCAAACCACGCTTGAGGCCGCCCGTGGCCAGACGGTCTATTGGAATGCCTGGGGCGGCGATGAGCGCACCAATGCTTTCATCTCCTGGGTCGGCTCCGAGACCGAGCGGCTTTATGGCGTCGAGGTGAAGCAGGTCAAACTCAACAGTACCGCTGAAGCCGTGACCCGCGTGGTCTCGGAAAAGGCCGCCGGGCAGGATGATGAGGGCACCGTCGATCTCATCTGGATCAACGGGCCGAATTTTCTGGCGATGAAAGAGCAAGGGCTTTTGCATGGGCCTTTCGTGGCCGATCTGCCGAACGCCCGCTATCTTGACCTGTCACCAAGCTCGCCCAATTCGGTGGATTTCACCGTGCCCGTTGATGGGATGGAAAGCCCGTGGCGGCTGGCGAAATTCATTTTCAACTATGATACCGCCCGCGTCGATACGCCGCCCGCCACCATGGCGGCATTCGTTGACTGGGCAGCGGCCCATCCCGGCCGCTTCACCCATCCCGATCCGTCGAATTTCATGGGGGCCACCTTCCTGAAACAGGCTCTGATCGAGCTGGCCCCCGATCCTGCCGTGCTGCAAGAGCCGGTGACAGACGAGACATTCGCCAGCGCCACCGCTCCCCTGTGGAGCTGGTATGACGCCCTTCGCCCGAACCTGTGGCGCAGCGGCGAGGCCTTCCCGGAAAACCAGTCGGTGCAGCAGCAATTGCTGAATGATGGCGAGATCGACATGTCGATGTCCTTCGATCCGGCCTCAACCGCCGCCGCGATCACGCAGGGGCTTTTGCCGGAAACCGTCCGGATTTTCGTTCCCGAAGGCGGCAGCATCGGCAATGTCAGCTTCGTCGCCATCCCCTATAACGCGGCCAATGCCGAAGGGGCCGAGGTGGTGGCGAACTTCCTGCTCGATCCGGCCACCCAGACCCATATGCAGAATATCGAAGTGCTGGGGTCGTTCTCGGTGCTGGACCCGGCCAAGCTGGACGAGGCCGCGCAATCTGCTTTCGCCGCGCTGCCGACAGCCCCTGCCCTGCCCTCGGTCGCTGATCTTGGGCCGACCCTGCTCGAACCTCATGCCAGCTGGATGACCCGCCTGACCGAGGAATGGGCACAGCGCTACACCCGGTGATCGGGCATTTGAAACCCGGCGCAGGCCTGCGCGCAGCGGTGCTTATTACCGTCATCGCAGGCCTGCTGCTGCCGATTGGCGCGGGCCTGTGGCAGACCGGGCGCGCCGCCTTTGGCGTGCTCCCTGCCATTGGCGCTGCCGATCTCAGCCTTGCCCCCTGGGCCACGCTGCTGGAGATACCGGGTTTCGCAACGGCGACCCGCCTGAGCCTGACAACGGGTCTGACGGCGACCTTTCTATCACTCGTGCTGGCGGTCGGCTTCAGCGCCGCCGTCCATGGCAAGATGTCTCGCGGCACCGGCGCGCGGCTGCTGACGCCCTTCCTTGCCGCCCCACATGCGGCCATCGCCATTGGCCTTGCCTTCGTCTTATCCCCCTCCGGCTGGATCGCCCGGGCCCTGGCCCTGCCATTCGGCTGGGACCGGCCACCCGACATTGCGAGCGTACACGACCCCTTGGGCCTCGCGCTGATCCTCGGCCTGATGGTGAAAGAAGTGCCCTTCCTGCTTCTGGTGATCCTCTCGGCCCTCACACAAATCCCGGTGCGCAGCCATATGGCGACGGGGCGCTCGCTTGGATATGGGCGCGGCTGGGTCTGGGTGAAAATCATCCTGCCACAGGTCTGGCCGCTGATCCGCCTGCCGGTGCTGGTGGTGCTGGCCTATTCGGCCTCGGTGGTCGACATGGCGGTGATCCTTGGCCCGTCAAACCCGCCAACCCTCGCGGTGCTGCTGACCCGGCTGTTTTCCGACCCGGACCTGACCCGCATTCTGCCCGGATCGGCGGGCGGGCTGGTGCAGCTGGCACTGGTCGGCCTTGCCTTCCTGATCCTGTGGCTGGCCGAGCGCGCCGCGCGCCTGTTGGGCCTGATCTGGCTGCGCCGCGGCGGGCGCGGCACCGCGTCAGAGCCGCTGCTGCAACTGGCAGCAACCGCAACAACAGCGCTGTTTTTCACAGGCGCTCTCGCCATCCTGTCGATCCTGATCTGGTCGCTGGCCTGGCGCTGGTCATGGCCGCTGCTGCTGCCGGAAAGCTGGTCGCTCAAGGCGTGGAGCGGCTCCACCTCAGGCCTCGCAACCGCAGCGTGGAACACCATCATCATCGCACTCTACTCGACCACGCTCTGCCTCATCCTCGCCATTGCCTGGCTTGAGGGCGAGGATCGCGCCCGGATGCCGCGCGCCCGTTGGGGCGAGGCGATCATCTATCTGCCCCTGCTGCTGCCGCAAATCTCGTTCCTCTTCGGCATGAATGTGCTGTCGATCCGCATCGGCCTGTCCGGCAGTCTTGCCGCCACGATCTGGGCGCAGAGCCTCTTCGTTTTCCCCTATGTGATGATCGCGCTCAGCGATCCGTGGCGCGCCCGCGATGCGCGGCTCGACCGGACGGCGGCGGCCCTTGGCGCCGGACCATGGCGGCGGCTGTTTCGGGTCAAGCTGCCGGTGCTTCTGGCCCCGATCAGCACCGCCTTCGCCATCGGCATCGCCGTTTCCGTGGCGCAATATCTGCCCACCCTGTTCCTTGGGGCCGGGCGCGTCGCCACGCTCACAACCGAGGCCGTGACCCTTTCATCCTCCTCCGACCGCCGGGTGGTCGGCGTCTATGCCAGCCTGCAAGCGGCGATCCCCTTCATCGCCTATGCGCTGGCCTTCCTGACCCCTGCCCTCCTCCATCGCCACCGCCGCGATCTACAAGGCGAGCCTCGCTCATGACTCTGGACCTCAAATCTCTCTCCGTACGATTTCGGGGCGATCCCCCCCTGTTCCCGCCGATCTCACTGACTGTGCAGCCCGGTCAGGTCGGCACCATCATGGGCCGATCCGGCATCGGCAAATCGACGCTGCTCGACGCGGTCGGCGGCCATCTGGCGCATGGGTTTTCCGCCTCCGGGCAGGTGCTGCTGAATGGCCGCGATCTGGATTGCGTCCCGCCCGAGGATCGCAAGATCGGTTTCCTGTTTCAGGATGCCGTCCTGTTTCCGCATCTGAGCGTCGGCGATAATCTCGCCTTTGGCCTGGGCCCGCGAATTCGTGGGCGTCAGGCCCGGCAACAGGCCGTAGCGCAAGCACTGGAGCAAGCCGGGCTGGCGGGAATGGAGCGCCGTGATCCTGCAACCCTCTCGGGCGGACAACGCGCGCGGGTGGCTCTGATGCGCTCGCTTCTGGCCGAGCCGCTGGCGATCTTGCTCGACGAGCCTTTTTCCAAACTCGATGCAGGCCTTCGCGCCGAGATGCGCGCCTTTACCTTTTCCCATCTGCAAGAGCGCGCCATCCCCGCGCTGATGGTCACCCACGATCCGCTGGATGCCGACGCGGCAACCGGTCCCCTTATCCAACTGGAGACAACGCCATGACTTCCCGCACGATCCTTCTGACCGCCGCCCTGCTGGTGGCCTTCTGGCTGACATCCTTCCTCGGGCTCCCGGAAGCCCTGGGCGCGCATCCCTGGTGGGCGGTGAAATCCGGCGTGATCGGCAGCGTGATCGGCGCGGCCGCTGTCATCGGATGGCGGCTGCTGTTCAAAAATGCCCGGGGGATCACATGGATCGCCCTGGCCGGTCTGATCGCCGCCGGGTTTTCGGCGGTGCTGGGCAAACAGGAATTTGCGGCCTCATATGCCGAGAATGCTTTGGCCGGACGCTTCTGGTTCTTCGGCTGGATCGCGATCTCGGCCTGCCTCTTCGCCCTCCTCGCGTCGATCCTCATCGCCCGTTTCGGGCGCTGAACACTCAGGGTAGTGTCGAATGCCATGCGAAGTCGACTCAAACCGGCCCGCGCGGGTGTCTGCTCAGCGGGACAATGCTGCCGTTCCTATCAAAGCCTCACGTCTTCAATATCCGATCAATCATGCGTTTGAGATATGAGCGCTTCGCTTCACCACTGATCGCCGAAGCGACAAGTTCATTATGGCGTTTTCCGGCGCGTCTTGGATCCTTCACTGACTGGTGGATTGAAAAGGCGCCTTGGTTTTTTTGTGCAACTCTCAACGCAAGGTCGGGATCACTTTCGAGCCTGAGAGAATGAATGATCGTCTCGCCCATACGCCAGTTGTCATGGATCCCGGCAGGATTCTTCGCCAAATCAGAAAATTTTGTTGTTTCAAGGAGCTCCAACACGACAGGTAACAGCCCGTCCAATAACTCCACCATTGATGTCATCGCTTTTGCAGGATCGATCTCACCAATTATTTCATATTTCAACACAGGTGTGCCGCAGATGAATGCTCCCCAATAGCGGAAACTCAAAGGCTGCGCGTTGTTGTCTTGGAGCCCCATGACCTCCCACAGCATTGGATCGATCGCCATCGGTTTTGCCATGATCTCGATACGGAGTCCGTCATCGGGGCTCGCGCTGACGTTTCTCCAATGACCGGCTACGAACCAGTCACCACTCTGGCGGAACACAATGCCCTTTGCCTGTTTCCAGCCGGTGCCCTTTACGGCCGCCCGAAGTTGGCTTTGCATCGATTGTCTATATGCGCTGCTCATGAACTTCATTTCGTTCCTCCTCAGACAGCGATAGCAAGACAAAGGCTTCGGTAATAGGGCAGTGCTTGTCGGCTATTCTTGTTGGTTAGGGCTCGATCCAGACCTTCGCCGCGCCGACACTCCAAACCGGCACTGAAACCGGAGGTCAAGGTCGGCAGTCGGGACTTTGCTCCAATTCGGCGAAATGCTACTTCAACGTCTGAGCAAGTCTGTAAGCACGCCGTCTCTCCGCATCAAATGCATCATTTACAGGTTTTGGTGCGTCCAAGACGACGTCGCTAAAGCTTCCCATTCCTCCGAAAAAACCCAAGAACATTTCGACACTGTAACCATCTGATTTTTCGGCAATCTGCCGGACCTTACACACCCTGGCGCTCCAGAATTCGCTCTGGTGTGTCGAAAGAATTGCTTCGAGATTTCGCAGGCTGCGGACGAAGTCTTCAACTTCAGGATGGAGCGGTTTCTTTTCCATGACACAGAATTCGCTGCGATGCCAAATATTTGCACTTAGGGCTCGATCCAGACCTTCGCCGCGCCGACACTCCAAGCCGGCACTGAAACCGGAGGTCAAGGTCGGCAGCGCGGGACGGAGCGCCAATTCGCTGCGGCCGCGCGAAGGTCCGTTTCCAATCTGCCATTGGACCCAATAGATTGTCCGCTCGTCCTCAACTCAGACTTCACTTGCACACAAGAAGGTATCGGTGCAGTCTTCTCGTCTTAGACAATTTAGAAGGACCGACATGGACATTACTTACTGGTTGATTTTCGCAGGAACCGTCATCGGCGTTTCACTAATACCTGGTCCCAGTACCTTCATCGCATTTGCTCACGGTGCCACCTATGGATGGCTGCGAAGCCTGGTCACGGCATGCGGAAACGCTTCCGCCTCGACCCTTCAGGCAACTGCAGCATCTGCTGGCCTTGGCTTGATCATCACCAGCTCGGCGTTTCTTTTTGCGACTATTAAGTACGCGGGAGCCGCTTACCTAATCTACGTTGGCATTCAGCTCTGGCGGTCCGCCGCACAGCGTGTGTCGTTAGGAACGGCAGGAACCGGAGCGGCAGCGCCTACATTCAAACTCTTTTCCGGTGGATTCAGCGTTGCCGTTAGCAATCCAAAAGCAATTGCGTTCTTCACGGCATTATTTCCGCAATTTCTGTCTCCTGATGGCAACAGCATCGGTCAATTGGCGGGAATGGTGTTTGTTGTTTGTCTAAGTGCATTCACAGTTGCAGCCTTTTATGGGTGCCTCGGTGCTTATGTGCGCGGACTGGAACTGTCTCGCTCGCTGATGACCAGAGTATACAAGACGACCGGTGGTCTTTTTGTTGCAAGTGGCTTTGGATTGGCTGCAACCCACAATACCTGACATCTGTGCAGTGTGCAGCATGGGTCAAGATGAGCTCGCTCCCGACCTTCGCCGCGCCGACACTCCAAACCGGCACTGAAACCGGAGGTCAAGGTCGGCAGTCGGGACGAAGCTGCCGTTGGCAGCCGTAGCTCGAATGACTTCTTTCGCCTCATAGCATTTCCGAATATTTTCGCAGCAACAACTTGAAGGCGATTGCAGCATGCCGATTTTAGATTGGATCAAATCAGTTTTGTCCCAGCCAAGTCCCCCGCCAAAATCCGTTGTGGAACAGACAGTGGAACCAACTCCGCAGGAGATGCAAGCAGCACACAGTCGACTAAAAGAGATGGCGGCGACAGCAATTCTTGGAGAGATCGGAGGTAGCGTGCCGCAAAAAGAAGTTAGGGCTGCAAGCTGGTGGGGCGGGAACTTTCTGGGCGCCAAAGGCGAAGATGTGCCTGTGTGCAATCAGTCGGGACGAGTAATGCATCCCGTCCTGCAAATTCGTGTAGATGAGCTGCCAGAAATTCCAAAGGCTTTCGAGGGGCTGGCGCTTATTAATATTTGGATGGATCTACAGGCCTCCACCTTTTGGGGCGCAGAGAATGGCAATGGTTTTCTTGTTCGGACATACACTGACCTGGGAGATCTCGTCCCTTTAGGTTTTGGGTACCGGGAAAGCTCTGAGCTGCCAACCTTTCCCATTTTCTGGCGTGAAACGATACTCGAACAACCAAGCTGGGAAGACATGGTGGGAGAGGTGTCGACAAACGTTGCGCGAGCCTCCGCAGATGATTGGTTTTTCAAAAGCGAGTATTTGTCGGATCGATATCATGAGTTGCGCGACAAATACCCCGTCAAAATAGGTGGTTGGCCATCATGGATACAGGGGGCAGATTGGCCTGAAGGTGCTCAATTCTTCTTTCAAATCGACTCGACGGACAAAGGAAAGCTACTTCTTGGCGACGCGGGCTCGTTCTATATCTTCAAGACTGCCGACTCATGGGAGATCAGGGGAGATTGCTATTAAAGCCGCCCTTCACGAGTTGTGCAGCATCCGTCACCTTGGCCCCGCTCCAGACCTTCGCCGCAATGCGCACCAACGGCAGCTTCTCCTTGGCATAGGCGATCTGGGGCAACGACCTGACAGAAAAGTCGCCTCTGTCTGACAGCTGACAGAAAAAATGCGGGCATGGCTCCCTGCCATGCCCGTCATGATCTCAGGCCAGACTCTTCGGCCAGAATTTTAGGCCAAAATCTCAGGCCAAAGCGGGTTGCGGCTGCACCTGATAGACCACGCCCAGCACCGCCCCAAAGATGATATGCAGCACCAGCGTCATCATCGGCGCCATGATCCCGAAGGCCATGCCAAACACTCCGGCCCCTGCCATCGGCATCACCATGATCATCATGGCAAGCCAGGCCGCGACGCCGAAAGCAATGCCCTTCATCACCGCGCCGGAGCCGGGGATCTTGCCATAAAGCAGGGCGAACCCACCGCCCCAGGCCAGCGTGCCGATCATGAAATGGGCGATCCATCCCATCGCCGCCGGGGCGCCCATCATCCCGCTCAGCATATGGATGACGTCAAGTTTGGGCATCACGCCCATCATCGCTTTGGCAACCATCAGGGCTGACAAAACCACAGTCGCAGAGAACCCGGCCACGAGGCCGGCTTTGATATTGTTCATTTTTCTGATCCTTTCCGAGGGGTTACGACCCCGATTTCTTCTCATCGCCAAGCTGAGAAAGGATATCTGTGATGCGCTGATCGTCACCGTCGCGATCCGCAGGCACTGCGTCCAATGCGGAATGTGTCAGGTCACGTGTCGTGCGCATTTGCCGGACGAAAGCGTCGCAGCCTTTACACATCGCCAGATGAAGACGCATCTGAAGCTGATCGAACATACCCAGTTCCCCGTCGATCAGGGCGCTGGCACGTTCCGATACCTCTTTGCAGTTCAACATCGTGACACTCCTTTTCAAGCTTCACATCGGAAAGACCAGCGAAGCGGCGATTTGTTACACATCCCGGCAAAATAAATTCTGCATCATCGGTTGCGGGGTTTCTCGGCCAACACCTCATCCAGCGCTTTGCGCACCGAAAGCCGGGCCCGATGCAAGAGCACACGCATATTGCCTTCGCTGATCTCAAGGATGCGGCAAACCTCGGCGGCGTCCAGCTCCTGCTGCCCTCGCAGGATCATCACCGAACGTTGCACCGGCGGCAGATTTTCAATCGCCGCCGTCGCATGGGCGAGCAGGCTTTTGCCCTCGATGATCCGCTCCGGCGTCACTGTTTCCCACAGCTCCGGCATGTCCTTCCACCGGCCCCGCCCGTCAAAGGCGGCGGCAAGCCCGTCATCCTCGCCCTCGCCTTCAAACGAGATCGCGCGCCCGTCGCGTTTCGCCCGCGTCCGCGCCTTGTTCATCATGATCGCGTAGATCCATCCGGCCAGGGATGACCGCCCCTCAAACCCTTCAATCCCTTTCAGCACCGCCACCCAGCTATCCTGCACAACCTCTTCAGCCGTCGCCCGGTTGCGCACCAGCCCGGTGCAGATGCGGATCATCGACGGGTTATGCTTGCGATAGACATATTCAAAGGCGGCGCGGTCCCCTGCGGCAAGCTGGCTGACCAGAACCTCTTCATCGATCATGCCCGGCGTCATACTGTCCCTCACCTTTTCCAGCACCTTTCAGAAGAAACGGGCTGAAAATCAACTGAAGTTTCCGTCAGCGATATTTCAAACGAAACCGCCCTGCGGGTGAAACCCCAGCCACAGCGGGGCTTGTCGCATCGCGGTGCGGCTTCTAAGAAACCCTATGCAGCGCTATATCCGCCCGCTCTGGATCCTTGTCTGGCTTGCCCTGACCATCACCACCGGTGCCGGGGTCTGGCATTGGTCCTATCGCGCGGCGCTGGATGGGCTGGCCGAACGCGGCCGGGCCGACCTGTCGCTGGCCTCTGACCGGCTGACCGCGCAGCTTTTCCGTTATCGCGAGCTGGCCGTGGTGCTGGCCCGCCACCCGCTGATGGAAGGCGCGCTGGATGGCAGCGCCTATTGGCGCGATGTGCGCAGCTATGTGCTCTCCATGGCGGATATGACCGGCGCGGATTCAATCGAAGTGGTCGCGCCCTCGGGGGCCATCGTGGTTGCCCTGCGCGGCGCCACCTTCCGCCCCAATCCCGCAGCCCTGCCCCTGTCGCGCGCGCTCACCGGCAGTCTGGGCACCGCCCATGCCATTGGCACCGCCAGCGATGGCACGCCGCGCCGGGTCTTTGCCTTCGCCGCCCCGGTTTTTGACGAGGCCAGCCGGGTGCTGGGCGCGGTGATGGTCGAGATCGACGTAAGCGGGATCGAGGAAAACTGGCCCGGCGCCGCCCCGGCGGTGATCTTTTCCGACGACACCGGCATGGTCTTCGTTTCCAACCGCTCCGATCTGGTCATGACCAATCGCAGCACCGGGGCGGGTTTCCCGCCCTATACCGAGGCGCAGACCGGCCCGCATCAGATCTGGACCCTCAATGGTGGCCCCTACCTGCCCCGCCGCGCTCTGCATCTCGCGCGGGCCCTGCCGGTGATCGGGATGCAGGCGGAATTGCTCGTCGATACCGCCAGTGCCGAGCGCAGCGCCCTGTTGCAGGCGGCAGTTGCGGCTGGCTTCCTTCTGGTCTTTGGCGGCGTGCTTCTGGTGATCTCCGAAAATCGCCGGGCGCTTGCGGGGGAAAATCAACGGCTGGAAGCCCGGGTGACCGAACGCACCAGCGAGCTGTCGGAGGCCAATACCAGCCTGCGCCGCGAGGTGGCCGAGCGCGAAGAAGCCGAAGCCGCGCTGAAACAGGCACAGGCCGAGCTGGTGCAGGCGGGCAAGCTTTC
>JARRIY010000153.1:0-5971 GCA_037379985.1 Maritimibacter sp. | reverse complement strand
GCGTCGCCTGTCGTTCCGCCGGGCGGGGGCATGTAAGCTCTGCCCCGCGCCGACCAATGCTATTGTTCGGGTGAAAGATTACAGGCAATCGCAGAGAGCGAAGCCACTCCGGCCAAACCCCTACCGCAAAAATCCCATCGCGTAGCTCGGGCTTTGGCCTTCGCCTGCCAGATAGCTTTCCAGCTTCGCAGGGTCGGGTTGCCGCTCGGTGCCGGTATCTTCGGCCGCCAGCCCACCGGTGATGAACAGGCTGTCGAAATCCTCGCCCATCGCCCCGGCAATATCGGTCTGGATGCCATCGCCCACGGCCAGAATGCGGGCGGGCTCGGGCAGCGGGATGAAGGCCGACAACCGGGTGCGGGCCAGATCATAGATCGCCGGATGCGGCTTGCCGAAATACAGGCTTTCGCCACCCATTTCGGTATAAAGCGCCGCGACAGCGCCCGCACAAAACTGCCGCTCATCGCCGAAATCGACGATAATATCGGGATTGGCGCAGAGCAGTTTCATCCCCTTTGTCTTGGCATAAAGCAGCTCGGGCCGAAGGGATTCAGGCGGTGCCATCGGATCAAACGGGCCGGAGCAGACAATGCCTTCGGCATTGTCCAGCATCACTTTGGTGATCTCGACCGCATCCGTAACCTCTGGCATCGGCTCGAAAAACACGTCGTCTTTCGCCTCGCCCATATGCCAGACCTTTTGCCCCACCGCGCCGCGATACATCGCTGCCCGCGCCGCGTCGCCCGAGGTGGCGATGTCGTCCCAGCAATCGCGGGGCAGGCCCATCGCGTCGATCTGCGCCTCAACCGAAGCCTTTTGCCGGGGCGCGTTGGTGATCAGGATCACCCGGCCACCGCCCGCGCGATAGGCTTGCAGCGCGGCCACCGCTTCGGGGAAGGGGGCAATGCCATCATGCACGCAGCCCCAGAGATCGCAGAACAGCGCATCATAGCGGTCGGAAATCTCTGACAGGGTTTCGATAATGCGGGTCATGGCGGCTCCTCAGATTTGCCGCGACTTGATAACGCCGCTATCTGCGAGCGCCAGCGAAAACGCCCGGTCAGAGCCGTTTTGCAAAGAAATATCGCGCCTCACCTTGCGGGTAGTCGTCGATATGCCCGACCTCGGTAAAGCCCATTTTGCGATAGAAATCCGGGGCTTGAAAGGAATAGGTATCCAGAAAGATGCCGCGCTTGCCCTTGGCGCGGGCGATCTCTTCCAGCTCGGCGATGAGCTGCCCACCGATGCCCTTGCCGCGCGCCGCTTCGCTGAGCGCCAAGAGGTCGACATAGACCCATTCCGTGCCCAGCTTGGCGCTGATCCCGCCCAGAAACTCCTCGCCGTCATGGGCGTTGAGGCAGAGCTCTTCCAGCTCAAAACGATGGCCCTTTCTGGCGGCGTGCTCATCCAGCAGCTCCGTCAGTTTTTCGCGGGTTGCCTCAAGGTCGGTGGCTTTGGTGATGCGGGTCATGGGCTCTCCTTTGCGGGTTTTTTGCCTGAGCGGGAGAAAAAAGAAAAGCGGGCTTTGCATATGGGTGGATCACACATATATCAAAAATCGAATACGAATTATGAGGGACACCATGGCAAATCTGAGCAAACGGAACCTGCTGATCGCAGGCGGGGCGGCGCTGGTGCTGGCTGGCATCGGCTTTAAAATCAGCGCAAGCGGCAGCAGCAGTAGCGTTGAATTCAAATATATGAGCGTCGCCGAGATGCAGGAAAATGGCGGGCTGATCGTCGATATCCGCACCCCGCAGGAATGGGTGGATACCGGCGTGATCGATGGCGCCAAACTGGTGACATTCCAGGACCCGCAAAGCTTTCTGGCCCAGATCGGCCCGGATCTGAGCGATGATCAGGATCTGATCCTGATTTGCCGCTCGGGCAATCGCAGTGGCGCTGCGGCGAAAATCCTCGACGGTAAAATCCCCAACCACATCATCTCGGTTGATGGTGGGATGAAACGTGAAATTACCGAGGGCTATCAAACGGTTGCGCCGAAATAAGCATCGCGCCCGAATGGCGCCCTTCAGGGCGCCGGGCAAGCGCCGGTCCGTGTCACGCCAGAGGCGTGTTTCCAGCGTGACGGACTGGCGCTTTTGCTGCCCTCAGTAGCGTTTGCGAATATAGGGCAGGTAGCCGATGGCGAGCGCGGTTTCGATGGCGATGGCCACGAAACTGCCAAGCCCGGTGCGGCCGACGAGAAACTCGATCAGGCCAAGCACGGCCAGCCCGCCCATCATCACCACCATGCCACGGGCAAACACCACCTGAGTGGCGCCTTTCGCGCGTCTGGCGCCCCAGAGCAGGATCGAAATCCCGGCAAAGAGCATCCCTGCGCGGCGCAGCATCACTGTGGCGGCGACATCCTGATCCAACCCGAACAGCCAGAAAAACACCGATGGCAGGATCAGCATGCCAAGGCAGAGCAAGGCCGATAGCAGAAATGAAATCAGGGTCAGGTGGCGGAAGGTCATGCGCGTCTCCGTGTCTATCAGACTACACCTAGCGCCAGATGGCGGGAAGTAAAGCCCTTACAGAATTCGCACATTTTCCAATTGAAAAGGGCGCCCGAATGGACGCCCTTTTGAACTTTTCAAACATTCACCCGGATCAGAGGGTCAGGTTCGGGATGATCTGTTTTTTCCGGCTCACAACGCCCGGCAGCACCACGCTGTCGCCGGTCACGGTGGCGGCAAAGCTTTTCTCGGCGACGGTTTTCACCAGATCGTTGGGCACCAGCAGGGTGGATTCTTCGTTCAGGATATCGACCACGAAGAGCAGCACCTGATCGACGCCATCTTCGGTGGCGACGGTTTTCATCGTCTCCATCAGGCTGGCCTGACGATCAAGCACGATGGCGGGCGTGGTGGTTTCCAGCACCGAAACGCGGAATTTGGTGCCTTCGATGGTGTATTCTTTCGAATCCATCCGCAGCAGCTCGGCATCCGAGAAACGCGACACGTCGGATTTCGCGGCAAACAGCTCGGCGGCGTAATCCGGGATCGAAATCCCCAGCTCATGGGCCAGATCTTCGGCCACTTCGCGGTCATGCGGGGTGGTGGTCGGCGAGCGGAATTCCAGCGTGTCGGACAGGATGCAGGAGAGCGCCAGCGCGCGGATCTCTTCCGGCATCTTGGCGGTGTCGTCGCCCATCAGATCGTAGAGCACGGTGGCGGTGCAGGCGACCGGACGGATGGTGAAATCAATCGGGCCTTTGGTGATCAGACCGCCCGCCAGCTTGTGGTGGTCGATGACCTGACGCACATCGGCGGAGTTGATCGAAGCGGGCAGCTCGGCCGGGTTGTTGGTGTCGACGATCACGCAGGCCTGATCGGCCTCAACATCGGCGATGATTTCCGGCGTTTCAAAGCCCCAGCGCTCCAGCATGAAGGCGGCCTCGGTGTTGGGCTCGCCCAGCAGTACGGCTTTGGCGTCAACGCCTTTCACTTCGTTCAGGTACCAGGCCCAGATAAGCGGCGAGCCGGTGGAATCGGTGTCGGGGGCCTTATGGCCAAAAACAAGCGTGGTCATGATCTGTCCAATCGTCGGGGTAATCGTCGCGGGCCTTATACGCAGGCGCATTCGCCTTGTCACGGGGGCTTGGGCCGCTCTCGAACATGTTGGTTAGTCCGCCGCGCCGCTCGCAACCGGCTCTGGCGTGTGGGCAGGGGCCTCGCTCGGCTCTGGCCCCTTGGCAAATTGCTCTTGCCAAAACTCCGGCGTGGTCAGCTCGTCATAGCCGATCCGATGCGCCACGCGGGTGCCCTCATAGGTCTGCACCCAGCGCGACATGAGCTTCGCGGCCCGCCAGATGATCCGCCAGCCCCGCCGCTTGCTATGGCGCACCGAATAGCCCCGGGTGAAGCTGGCGTCATAGAAACTAGCCCGTCTTGCGCCCCAGACCGGCCATATCTGCCCGCGCAGCCCGATCGGCACCATCGCCTGGCGGCCAAACAGGCGAAACAGCGGAATCAAGAGCCCGTTGGCTGTGTATTTCATCACCCGCCCGAACAGCACCGGCGGCGGTTTCGGGTCGCTCTGCCGCTTCGGCGGGGTCACATCGCGCCAGCTCTCGGCGCGGCTTATCTTGGCAAGCACGGCCCGCCGCGCGCTCATGTCGATATTGCGTTTGAAAAACACCGGGCCGCTCATCACGTCTTCCCAGGCCATCAGCATGGCATCGGCACTGTCGTAATGCATTCGGACCAGCGCCCGGGCGATAAAGCGCAACGCCACAAAGCCGCTGCCATAGGCGCCAATATCCAGACTGTCATGCACGAGGTGGTGGTGCAGGTGATTGCGCAGGTCGAGATAGAACGTCTGGGGGCTTTGCTTGGCGGCAAAATCTTCCTGAAACGAGACAACGCCGGGCAGCGTGACCGTGTCGAACCGATTGGCGAGCGAAAAGGAAATATCGTCGCCGCGCACGAAAAACGGAAACGGGTCGTGGCGCGTGGCCTCCACTGGAAAGGCGAAAAACCACCAGCCGCCGTAGAAATTTGCGGGTTTTGGCCGTGCGGCGCGCAGCTCCATTAGCCCGGTATCGACCGGATCGAGCAGATTGGCCCCGATGAAAAGCGGGTGACAGCGCCGGTAAAACACCGCGCCATTTTCCCAGATCGCGGTGGGCTGCCCGGCGGAAATCATCGCACCTGCTACGGCGGCGCGCGCGCTGCGGGCAAGGCGCAGAAAGGCCACGGTTCGGCGCAGGTTTTCCATCATGAATGCCGCGTCGTCATCCATGAAAAGCACATGGCTGGCATCGCGCGTGCGCGCCTCGGCCAGCCCCCGGGCAAAACCGCCGGAGCCGCCCAGATTGGCATTCGGGAGCACCGTCAGGCGCGGATGCGGGGGCAGGGCGAGGGTTTGGCCGTTATCGCTGATGATCAGCGTGATCTCTGCGCCCAGGCTGGCGCTCTCACGATCCAGAAACTCTGTCACCCGTTCGGCCATCCGCGTGGTTTCAGCCTCGCGCCGATAGCTGGTCACGCAGATCGCCAGGCTCAGATCATCGCGCGCCCGCGCTGCCCCGCTTTGCCAAGAGCCGTGGATGAGCACCGCCTCGTCCTCTAGCGCGACAAGCCGCAACCACAGCAGCCCCTCCTGCATCGGAATGCGGGCATCGGCATCTGCCGCGCCGAGCTTTGGCCCGATCTCAAGCAGCGCGCCCGCCTCTGACAAGCTCAGCTCTTCAGCCAGCAGCAGTCCGGCATCGGCGGTCAGCGTCTCCGGGCGCTCTGCCTCCGGGTCAAACCGGCTGCGATCATGCTCCAGACGACCACCCATACATTCTGCCCGCACCCGGCCCGTGCCTTTCAGCACCAACCGCAGCCCGTCCAGCCGCGCATTGCGCGACCAGGTGCCGAGGTTGAACAGATTGAAATAGGTGCCGAAATCAGCAGCGCTGCCAGCTTGCAGGGTGATGCTGCCGTCTTCCGGATCGGCCACCACCCCGGCATCGCCACGTAGAAACATCCCGGTTTCCGAGGTGATCTCCGGATCGGGCAGGGCGAGCGTTTGCAAGACAATGTATTCGCAGGCTGCGGGGGCCGGATGCATTGGGGCTCCTTGATAGCGGGACATCTGCCCCTGCTCTTCATTAGCAAGCGATCCACGGCGAGGGCCAGCGCGATTTGCGAGTTTCGGGATGGCAAATTCGGTGAAAGCTTCCGGATCGTTGAGTGACCTAAACCATTTGTTAAGATTATCCCAGCTACCCTGAAATCAGGCTGACAGGAGAAACCGTCAGCGTGGAGAGCGCGATGAATTTGCGAAACTGGGTCAGCAAGCTCAGACCTCGAAGACATATGCGGGTCATTGTGTTTATCGGCCATCACAAGACCGGGTCTACGGCGTTACAGGCCCATCTTGCCCGCCATGCCCCCGCTGCGCTGCGCGCCGGAATATTGTATCCGAGCGTTACTCAGGAAGATCAAACCGCCTTTGACTGGATTTTTGATGCCGG
>JARRIY010000152.1:0-8848 GCA_037379985.1 Maritimibacter sp. | reverse complement strand
GCGGCATCCGCACGGTGCCGCATCTCTGGGCGATCTGCGAGGATATGCTGGAGCTCTGCCCCGAAGCGATCATGCTGCAATATGTGAACCCGATGGCGATCAACACCTGGGCGATTGCGCTGGAGCCGGAGTTTATCCTGCTGGATGAGCCGACCTCGGCGCTTGACCTCTCGGTACAGGCCCAAATCATCGCGCTTTTGCGCAAATTGCAGGCGGAACGCGGCCTTAGCTACCTGTTCATCTCTCACGACCTGAAGGTCGTGCGTGCCCTGTGTCATAGGGTGATGGTCATGCAGCACGGCAAGATCGTCGAACAAGGCCCCGTTTCAGACGTGCTGGTCAATCCGGCAACCGACTATACCAAGCGGCTCGTCCGCGCAGCATTCGAGATAGCAACATGACCACAATAACCTTCATCGGTGCGGGCAGCACCGTTTTCACCAAAAACCTGGCCGGTGACATCCTGCAGCGTGATGCGTTGAAAGATGCCACGATCCGGCTGATGGATATCGACAGCAAGCGGCTGGAAGAAAGCGAAATCGTCGTCTCAAAAATGGCGGCAACGCTGGGCGGTACCGCAAGCATCGAGACCTATACCGATCAGCGCCGCGCGCTGGATGGGGCCGATTTCGTCATCGTCGCGGCATCCGCACGGTGCCGCATCTCTGGGCGATCTGCGAGGATATGCTGGAGCTCTGCCCCGAAGCGATCATGCTGCAATATGTGAACCCGATGGCGATCAACACCTGGGCGATTGCGGCGAAATACCCGCAGATCCGTCAGGTTGGCCTGTGCCATTCGGTGCAGGGCACCGCCGAGGAACTGGCCCGCGATCTGGAAATTCCGCTGGAAGAAATCCGCTATCACTGCGCGGGCATCAACCATATGGCCTTCTACACGAAGTTCGAACATCGCCAGCCCGATGGCAGCTATCGCGATCTCTATCCGGCGCTGCGTCAGGGCTATATGGACGGGCGCTATCCCAAACCCTCCAGTTGGAACCCGCGCTGCCCGAACAAGGTGCGCTACGAGATGATGATGCGGCTGGGCTATTTCGTCACCGAATCCTCAGAGCATTTCGCCGAATACACACCCTATTTCATCAAAAAGGGCCGCGAAGACCTGATCGAGCGCTTCGGCATCCCGCTGGACGAATATCCCAAGCGCTGCGTCGAGCAGATCGAGCAATGGGAACGGCAGGCGCAGATCTATCGCGACGCGCGCGAAGTGACGGTGAAGCCGAGCCGCGAATATGCCTCGGAAATCATCAATTCGGTGGTGACCGGCACGCCCAGCGTCATCTATGGCAATATCGCCAATCGCGGCTACATCCCGCAACTGCCCGAAGGCTGCGCCGTCGAAGTGCCGGTGCTGGTCGATGCGAATGGCCTGCAGCCCACCGTGGTGCGGGATATCCCGCCGCAGCTGATCGGGCTGATGCGGACCAATATCAATGTGCAGGAGCTGACCGTGGCGGCGCTCATGGAAGAGAATGTCGAACATATCTACCACGCCGCGATGCTCGATCCGCATACGGCGGCAGAGCTTGACCTTGACCAGATCTGGCAGATGGTCACGGCCCTGCTGGAAGCACATGGCGATTGGAACCCGGCTTGGGCGCGCGCGGGAGTGAAACAAACAGCATGACCCGGGTTCCGCGCTCAATCGTGATGGCAGGGGGCGGCACCGCGGGTTGGCTCGCGGCGCTGCTGCTCGCGGGTGCGGCCCGCGACCGCGGGGCGGAGCTTGATCTGACCGTGATCGAGTCCAGCGCCATCGGCTCGGTCGGGGTTGGCGAAGGCACCACGGCAGTGTTCCGCATGATGCTGCAAAAGCTCGGGCTCGACGAGGCCGAGTTCCTGCGCGAAACCGGCGCGACGATCAAATACGGCATCCGTCACCGCGATTGGCGCCGCCTTGGCCACCACTATGACGGGCCGATAGATGATCCATCGCAACTGGGCATGTCCGGGCTCGACCTTTACGCGGTCTCAGCAGGCAAACCGGCATCGGATGCGCATCTGTTCCAGCACCTGATGAACCGCCGCAAATCCCCCTATGCGCTGAAGGGCGAACGCCACGTTCCGGCGGGCCCCTTTCATCACGCCTTCCATTTCGATCAGGCCCGGGCGGCGGTCTATCTGCGCTCCAAAGCGGATGGCGTCACCGTGATTGACGACCGCATCGTATCTGTCGAAACGGCGGCGGAGGGCGATATTTCCGCGCTGATGCTGGAAAGCGGGCAGCGGATCGCGGCTGATTTCTTTGTCGATTGCACCGGTTTTGCCCGCGCCCTGATCGGCGAGCTTGGGGCAAAATGGGTCGGCTATGGTGATACCCTGCCGGTCAACCGCGCCATGCCCTTCTGGATCGACCTCGCCGAGGGCGAAGAGATCGACCCGCTGACCCTGGCCTGGGCACAGAAAAACGGCTGGATGTGGAAGATTCCGACGCAGGAGCGCTATGGCTGCGGCTATGTCTATTCCGATGCGCATATCTCGCCGGACGAGGCCAAGGCCGAGATCGAAACAGCCCTCGGCCACCGGATCGAGCCGCGCAACGATATCCGCATCAATGCCGGTCGGCTCGACAAGGGCTGGATCGGCAATTGCGCCGCCTTGGGCCTGTCTTCCTCTTTCCTTGAGCCGCTCGAAGCGACCTCAATCCACGGCACCATCGTGCAGCTTTTGATGCTGAGCCAGTGGCTGCCCGACCCGGACGGGCCTGCGAAATACAACAGTGCCGTAGCCGCGCAGGTGGATGATTTCCGCGACTTCATCCGCACCCATTATATCAGCGAGCGGCGCCGCGTCGCGGCCTGGCGGCATCGGCTTCCGCAGCGCAGTGATTTCCCGCCCTTTCCCGGCGATCTGCCACATGTGCAGCAGCAGCTTTATACCCCGGTTCTTGACGGGCACGGCCTGCTCGACCGCGCATCGGCCAAGGCCGAGCTTGCCGCCCATCCGGCCCGCCGCGCGCAGTTACGCAAGACCTATGACAATCTTTGCAAGGAGTACCGGCAAGCGGCCCTGCGCTGCATGCCGCACCGGAGCTTCCTGCAATCCCTCCAGAAAGAGAAAGTAGCATGAGCGACTTCAAAATCTGCATCATCGGCGCGGGCAGCGTCGGGTTCACCAAAAAACTGTGCTCTGACATTCTGAAAGTGCCGGAGTTCGAGAATATCGAGATCGCGCTGACCGATATCAACGAGCATAACCTTGATATGATCCGGCAGATCATCGAGCGGATTGTCTCGGTCAATAAGCTGAGCACCAAGGTCACGGCGACGACCGATCGGCGGGCGGCGCTGGAGGGCGCGCGCTATGTCATGAACACGGTGCGCATCGGCGGGCTGGAAGCCTTTGCCGACGATATCCGCATCCCGCTGAAATACGGCGTCGACCAATGTGTCGGCGATACGCTCTGCGCAGGCGGCATCCTCTATGGCCAGCGCGGCATCGCGGCGATGATGGAGTTTTGCAAGGATATCCGCGAGGTTGCCGAACCCGACGCCTTGCTGCTGAACTATGCCAACCCGATGGCGATGATGACATGGGCCGCGCAGGAATATGGCGGCGTGCGCACCGTGGGTCTGTGCCACGGGGTGCAGAACGGCCACCGTCAGATCGCCCGGGCGCTAAAAGAACCGTTTGAAGATGTCGATATCGTCTGCTCGGGCATCAACCACCAGACATGGTATCTCGATATCCGCGTCCGGGGCCGCAAAGTCTCGCGCGACGAACTGATCCAAGCCTTCGAAGCGCACCGGGTTTACGCCCGTCAGGAAAAAGTGCGGATCGATGTGCTGAAACGCTTCGGCTATTACTCCACCGAGTCAAACGGCCACCTGTCGGAATACCTGCCCTGGTATCGGAAACGGCCCGATCAGATCAACGACTGGATCTCGCTGGATGAATGGATTCACGGCGAAACCGGCGGCTATCTGCGCTTTTGCACCGAAAACCGGAACTGGTTCGAAGTCGATTTCCCGCGTTTCCTGGAAGAGGCCGCTATGCCGCTTGCAGAGCATGAACGCACCGACGAGCACGCCTCCTATATTCTGGAAGCGCTGGAAACCGGCCGTGTCTATCGCGGGCATTTCAACATGCGGAATGGCGGCATCATCCGCAACCTGCCCGAGGATTGCATCATCGAAAGCCCGGGCTTTGTTGATCGCTTCGGCATCAATATGGTCGAAGGGATCGACCTGCCCGATGCCTGCGCGGCCACCTGTCAGGCTTCGGTCAATGTTCAGCGGATGAGCGTCAAGGCGGCGATGACCGGCGATGTCGAGCTGCTGAAACAGGCGGTGCTGCACGACCCGCTTGTCGGCGCGATCTGCACGCCGGATGAGGTCTGGCAGATGGTCGACGAGCTGCTGGTCGCGCAGGCGGAATGGCTGCCGCAATATGCCGATGCCATCCCGGCGGCGCGCGAGCGGCTGAAAACCCCCACGGTCGAAACCCGGGAATGGACCGGCGCCGCGCGGCTTGATGTGCGCACGGTCGAAGAGCTGCGCAAGGTCAGCAAAACGGTCGGTGCGATGAAAGAGGGTGACGAAGACGACGAGGATACGCTCGGCACCAAGATCATGGGCTGACCTGCCTTACCAACCAATGGGGCCCCGTCACTCTGGCAGGGGCCCCTGCCCTGCCCGCACCCACCACCCGCGCGCCGATGTTTCCACCAGCCAGTCATAAACCAGCCGCGCCCGGGCCGAGGCATGCGGGTGCAGCTTGACGTAGAAATCTTTCGCGTCCTCGACCTCCAGCGGCAGCAGCGGCACGAGCTGACCCCGGTCGCGATAGCTCTGGGTCAAGCCGACCCATCCCAGTACCGCCCCCATATCATCGCAGGCCGCCTGCAACGCGATGATATAATTGTTCACGCTATGCCCGGCCTTCACCGGACCGGAATAGCCCGCCGAGCGAAACCAATCCTGCCATTCGGGCCAGCCGGTGACCTTCGCGTCGAAGTGAATAAGCGGTAGCTGCGCAAGCTCGGACGGGTCCGCGATGGGGTTTGCCTTGGCAAAATCCGGGCTGCCAAGCGCCATGATCCGATCATGGAACAACACGCTGCGCACACCCGTATCGCGGGAGATATCGCCGTAATGAATGCTCAGATCGCAATCCTGAATATCCGGCTCGATATCGCTGACCACCTGCGCCAACGAGATATCGGCATGTGATTTCCAGAACTGCGCCAGTTTCGGGGTCAGCCAAAGCGAACTCACCGCCGTGGTCAGCCGGATCGTCACCGAGGCCCGGTTTGATCGCCGCCGCAGCTGATCGACCGCCTCGTCGATCCCTTCAAACCCGCGTTGCAGGGCGACCAGCAGGTATGCCCCGGTTTCGGTCAGATCCACCCCCCGGTGATGGCGCTGAAACAGCGCGCAGCTCAGCTCCGCCTCCAGCGCTTTCACCTGATGGCTGATCGCCGCCGGGGTAACATTCAGCTCCTGCGCGGCGGCCTTGAACCCCTCACATCGCGCGGCGGCCTCAAACGCAATCAGCGCGCTCATCGGGGGCAGGTCATAGGGGCGTTTGGGCAAATCTACCTCGGTTATAATGTGGGTGGAGCCTGCCCCTTAAGGGCTTGGCGGCCATATATGTGAACCATGGCTTATTTTAAGTAAGCCTAGCCTAGTTTTTTTGACGTTGCCAGACCGGATAGCGACCGGCATCAATCTGTCAGCCCAACGCGGCCCGCAACCCTGCGCCGCACTGCTGTTTCCAGGAGATTCCCATGCTAGATCGTGACGCCACCAATGCCCCTGCACGCCGGTCCCGCCGGGGTAATTCCAAAGCCACACGCAGCGCCGCGCCGGGCCAGAACACCCATTTGCGCGTGCCCTATATCACCCGCGGCATTCCCACCTATGACATTCTGGGCGATGAGGCGCTGAGCCGGATCGAGGCGACAGCCGACCGCCTGCTGGCCGAGATCGGCATCGAGCTGCGCGATGATGCAGAAGCGCTGCGGCTCTATCGTGAGGCCGGTGCCAAAGTCACCCCGATCACCGCGACGAGCTGGAACCTGAAATTCGAACCCGGCATGTTGCGCGAGATTCTGAAAACCGCACCTGCGCAGTTCACCCAGCACGCCCGCAATCCGGCCAATTCGGTCGAGATCGGCGGCGATGCCGTGGTCTTTGCCCCGGCCTATGGCTCGCCCTTCGTGATGGATCTCGACAAGGGCCGCCGCTACGGCACCATCGAAGATTTCGAGAATTTCGTGAAACTCGCGCAATCCTCGCCCTGGCTGCACCATTCCGGCGGCACGATTTGCGAGCCCACCGATGTGCCGGTGAACAAGCGGCATCTCGACATGATCTATGCCCATGCGCGCTATTCCGATCGGGCCTTCCTCGGCTCGATCACCGCGCAGGATCGCGCCGCCGACAGTATCGAGATGTGCCGGATCATTTTCGGGGCCGATTTTGTCGATCAGAACTGCGTCATCATGGGCAATTTCAACACCACCTCGCCAATGGTGCTCGATGGCGTCACCACGGCGGGCATCCGCACCTATGCTGCGGCCAATCAAGGCTCGATCCACCTGCCCTTCCTTCTGGGCGGCGCGGTATCGCCGCTGACCATGGCCGGGATGGTGGCCCAGGGCCTGGCGGAATCCATGGCCTCCGCCGCGCTAAGCCAACTGGTTCGCCCCGGCGCTCCGGCTGTTCTGGCGGCCTTCCTGTCGTCCATGTCCCTGCGCTCCGGCAGCCCGACCTTCGGCACGCCGGAACCGGCGCTCGGCTCGCTGGTCATGGGGCAAATCGCGCGGCGGATGAACCTGCCCCTGCGCTGCGCGGGCAATTTCAGCACCTCGAAACGGCCCGACGGGCAAGCTATGCAGCAAGCCATGATGTCGATGATGTCAGCTGTGCAAGGCGGGGCGAATTTCCTCCTGCATACGGCGGGCTTCCTCGATGGGCTTCTGTCGATGTCCTACGAGAAATTCGTCATGGATTGCGATATGGCCGGGGCGCTGCATTCCTATATGCGCGGGATCGAGATCAATGACGATACGCTGGGTTTTGACGCGCTGGCGCAATACGGGCCGGGCGAGCACCTGTTCGGCACCGACCACACCCTGCGCCACTACGAAACCGCTTATTGGGATAGCGGGCTGAACGACGACCAGCCGTTCGAAACCTGGTCAGAACAGGGCGAGATTGACTCTGCGACCCGGGCCAATCAGCGCTGGAAAGAGACCCTCAATACCTACGAGGCCCCGCCGCTCGATGCCGGGATCGACGAAGCCCTGCGTGATTTCGTGGCGCAGAAAAAGGCCTCGATGCCCGATGCGTGGTATTGAGCCGCGCGCCGCAGCCTCGCTACCCCGCAAACCCGTGCTGGGCGTGAAACCGGGCGAGTTCACCCTCGCTCGGGCAAAGGCCGGTGAAGGTTTGCACGTAATCGGGGATGCGGGCCATGCGCAGGGCCATGTCTTCGCGCATCTGCATCGAGATATAGCCGATCTGCACCAGATAGATCGTCCGCGCCCGCACATCCGCCGCGCTGGCATCATAGCCGAAGCGCTCAAACATCCGCCGGATCGCATCCAGCCGCGCTTCGTCGGCAGCATGCACCTTTGCGGCCACGCTATCGTCCTGATGCGCCCAGCCCCGCATCGCCAGATCCAGCCGCGACTGAAACGGGCCGTCATCCAGAAACACCCCGATCAGGGTCAGCACCGCCTCGGTAATCGTCTCGCCATAGGCTTCGGTGGCGGCGATCAGGCTATCGGTATTGCTGGCCTGCCAATCCTGAAGCAACGCATCCAGCAGCGCGGCGCGATCTTCGAAAAACCAGTAAAAGCTGGTGCGCGACAGGCCCAAGCGCTTTGCCAGCGGCTGGATTTTCACCGCATCCAGCCCGCTTTCCACAAAAGCATCGCGGGCAGCACCCAGCCAGACCTCGCGCGAACCGCGCCAACCCTTGGTTTTGTCTGACATCTTCCGGGCCTTTCTTTTCTGCCCTGACGATAGGCCAAACGCATGTGAACTGCAACTTGACACAAGTGAACATTTTGTCCCATCCTTGTCTCAGCCAAACCGGAGATTCCGATGTCCAATGATCCGCTGCTGCAACCCTACCAGCTCAAGCACCTGACCCTGCGCAACCGCATCATGACCACCAGCCATGAACCGGCTTATCCCGAAGACGGGATGCCGAAAGCGCGCTATACGGCCTATCATGCCGAGCGGGCGAAAGCGGGCGTGGCGCTGGCGATGACGGCGGGGTCCGCAGCGGTGTCGAAAGACAGCCCGCCGGTCTTCAACAACATCCTGGCCTATAAGGACGAGGTTGTTCCCTATATCCGCAATCTCACCGATGCCTGCCATGAGCATGGCACGGCGGTGATGATCCAGCTCACCCATCTGGGCCGCCGCACCGGCTGGAACAAGGGCGACTGGCTGCCCTCGGTGTCATCCTCCAAGCATCGCGAACCGGCCCACCGCTCTTTCCCCAAGCTTGCAGAAGACTGGGATATCGAGCGGATCATCAGCGATTTTGCCGATGCCACCGAGCGGATGAAAGAAGGCGGCATGGATGGGGTCGAGCTACAGGTCTATGGCCATCTGCTCGATCAGTTCTGGTCGCCGCTGACCAATGATCTCGACGGTCCCTATGGCGGCCAGAGCCTCGACAGCCGGATGAAGCTGTTGATGGATGTCCTGACCGGCATCCGCGCCCGGGTGGGCTCCGAATTCATCCTCGGCCTGCGCTATACGGCCGACGAGGCCGAGGCGGGCGGGATCACCCCGGAAGAGGGGCTGGAGATTTCCAAACGTCTTGCCGATTGCGGCATGGTCGATTTCCTCAACGTGATCCGGGGC
>JARRIY010000151.1:0-9430 GCA_037379985.1 Maritimibacter sp. | reverse complement strand
GTGATGCTGTCCTGATGAGACACTAGGCTGAATTTGTTCAGGGAAAGTGAACCAAAGCCCTGCGTCGCCACCTGATAAAACAAACGCGGCACCCCCGGGGGATGCCGCGTGTCTTACGCGTAGCACAAAGCCTTGGCTCAGTCTTTGCCCAGCTCTTTCGCGTGCAGCCAGTCGGCGTGTTTCGGGGCCTTCTTGGTCTTCGACCAGTCTTCCAGCATGTCCCATTTCACCGAGTCGAGCCGCGCCAGCAGCGCTTCTTCCTCGGGATCGGGGCAGGCCAGTTCGATCCGGTGGCCGTTCGGGTCGAAGAAATAGATCGAATGGAAGATCGAGTGGTCGGTCACGCCGAGCACGTCGACGCCTTTGCTTTCCAGATGTTCTTTGAACTCCAGAAGCTCGGCCCGGTCTTTCACCTTGAAGGCGATATGCTGCACCCAGTTCGGGGTGTTCGGGTCGCGGCCCATTTCCGGCTTGGTCGGCAGCTCGAAGAACGCCAGCACATTGCCATTCCCGGCATCAAGGAACAGATGCATGTAGGGATCGGGTTCGTGGGTCGACGGCACATGGTCCTCGGCGATGGCGAGGATGAAATCCATGTTCAGCATTTCGCCATACCATTCGACGGTTTCCTTGGCGTCCTTGCAGCGATAGGCGACGTGGTGGATCTGTTCGATTTTCATGGGCTTACTCCTGTTTTGCGCTCAGTGTCGCCGCTTTCAGAGCCTCTTCGAGCACATTCTGATCGCCGATCTGATTGGCGAGCACCAGGATGAGCCGGGCATTGAGAGCATCGCTTTCGGCCTTATCAAGCCCGTCATGGGCGGCCAGAAGCTTGGCATAAAACTCGTCGGGTTGGGCGGTGTTGCGGGTGAGGGTCAGGCTGCTCATCGCATTACTCCTTGCCAATAACGCGGCGGATCGCGGCGCGCAGGGCGGTTTCGTCATAGCTCGGCCAACGTGCGGCCACATGTTGGTCGGGGCGGATCAGGTAGACACCCGATTTCGCCTCGCCCAAGAGACGCGCCGCAATATCTCCGGCGCTGTCATCGCCGTCGCCCAGCGCCATACGCGTGACCTCGATCCCGCTTTCCGTAAGGGCCTCAGGTGCCTCGGCATTGATGGTAAGCAGGGTGAAGCGATTGGCAAGCTTTGTGAGCAGATAGCCATCCGCGATCCGAGCATCGGGGCATACGCTGCCGGGGCGGCTGCGCTCGGGCGCGCCGGGCAGGGCATCGGCAGTATTCAGCGGCGAGCCATCATAGGTGCAGGGCACGGAAAGCCGGCCGGAATTCACGAAAGGCCGGGCGAAATCATAATGCTCGGCCAGATCCAGCACCGCATTGCGGAAGATCTTGCTGATCTCGGATTTCGGGGTGATGAAATCGGTCGAACGGGGGGAGTTCATCAGGTTTTCATCAGCGCCATGGATGCGCTCGTCATTATAGGTGTCGAGCAGGCTTTCATCGGCTTTGCCATTGATCACCAGGCCCAGTTTCCAGCCCAGATTGTCGACATCCTGAAAGCCCGAATTTGCCCCACGCGCGCCGAAGGGCGAAACCTGATGTGCGGCATCCCCGGCAAAGAACACATGGCCATGGCGGAAGCTCTCCATCCGCTTGCACTGGAAGGTGTAGATCGACGACCAGACCATTTCATAATCCACATCCGGCCCGAGGAACGCATCGAGCCTGCGGCGGATGTTTTCCTCTTTCAGCTCTTCTTTGCGGTCCACATCCCAGCCGATTTGGAAATCCACCCGCCAGACATCATCGGGCTGTTTATGCAGCAGGGTCGAGGCACCTTGCCCATGGGTGGGGTCGAACCAGAACCAGCGTTCGGTCGGGAAATCGGCTTTCATCTTGATATCGGCAATCAGGAAGCTGTCCTGAAATACCTTGCCGGTGAAGTCATAGCCCAGCATCTCGCGCAGCGGGGAAGAAGCGCCATCGCAGCCGATCAGCCAGTCGGCTTCCAGCGTATAGGGGCCTTCCGGGGTCATCACCTCCAGCACCACATGATCGTCTTTCACCTCAACGCCATCGACGCGGTTGCGGCCACGGATGTCTATCGGCGCACCGGCGGCTTGCAGCTCGCGTGCACGGTCGATGAGGAATTGCTCGAAATAGGGCTGCTGCAGGTTGATGAAGGCCGGGTATTGGTGGCCCTCTTCCGGCAGCAGGTTGAATTCAAAGATTTTCCGATCCTCATGGAAGACCTTGCCGAGGTTCCAGACCACGCCCTTATCCACCATCGGGGTGCCGCAGCTGTAGCGGTCGGCCACCTCCAGGCAGCGTTTGGAAAAGCAGATTGCGCGGCTGCCCATGCCGATGCCTTCGTGATCGTCGAGCACGACAACCGGAATGCCCTGTTGCCCGAGATCAAGCGCGGTGGCGATGCCGATCGGCCCGCCGCCCATCACCACCACCGGATGGCGCACCGGTGTGGCGGCATCCTGATCGGCGGAGCGTTCATATGGATAGACCTTATAGGCCAGTGTGTAGCGATCCTGGATCATCGCCAAATCCTCCCTGATTATCGCTTTGGCTGCGCTGGGCGCCGTCCGTTTGCCGCTATGCCGGGGTGGCTCGGCGGGACCGGATTCGATGGGAGTAATAATCGTTGCAAACGCAATGAAGTCAAGATAATTGTTGCACATGAAACGAAATCCGTTACAGGATGCAATGAAATCAGAGCGTTCCCGGGCAGTACGTGCAGATGCGAAAGAGGGCAGATGATCCGGCTATATGATTACTGGCGATCTTCAGCGAGCTACCGGGTGCGGATTGCGCTGGGTTTGGCGGGGCTGGACTGGCAAAGCGATGCGATCAATCTGCTTGATGGGGATCAGCGCGGGGTGGCGCATTTGGCGCGCAATCCGCAAGGGCTCGTGCCCGCGCTGGAGATTGATGGCGAGGTGCTGACCCAGTCGTTGGCGATTGTGGAATATCTGGACGAAACCCGTGGGCTGGGCCTGTTGCCCGACGCGCCGCTGAAGCGTGCCCGAGTGCGGGCCCTGGCCTATGCGATTGCGATGGAAATCCATCCGATCTGCAATCTGAGCGTGGCGAAACACGCGGCCGAAGCGTCAGGCGGTGCGATCAGCATGGAAGGCTGGATGCAGCATTTCATCGCCAATGGTCTGGCGGCGGTGGAAGCGATGATGACGGGCGGCGAGACCTGTCTGGAAACCGGGCTATCGCTCGCTGATATCTGCCTCGTGCCGCAGGTCTATAACGCACGGCGCTGGGGCGTCGATCTGGAGCCGCTGCCGAAAATCCAGCGGGCTTGTGCCTATCTGGAGGCGCTGCCAGCCTTTGCCGCAGCTGCCCCGGAAAACACGCCTCACTAAAGTCGCTAGACCAAGGGTTTTCAGAAAACCCTCGGGAAGCCTTTTCTGAAAAGGCTTCCAGATGCGGGGGGAGGGCAAAAATCTAGTCGCGCTCCAACCGCGCTTGCGCGGCGCGCTGCAGGGTTTCGAGCTTGTCGACAAGATCTGTCAGTTCCTCCTTGGAAAATGCCGCCAGAATTTCCCCGGCCCGCGCCTGTACTTTCGGCAGGGCTTCGGCGAACAGCGCCTTGCCCTTTGGGCTGATCTGATAATTGCGCAAGCGCCGGTCGCTCTCGACAATCGAGCGGGTGATATAGCCCTTTTCCTCCAGCCGTTTCGCCGCCCGGCTAACCTGTACCTTATCGAGTGTGCTGCGGGCGGAAAGCTCCAGCGAGGTGACGCTGACCGCATCTGAGAGCAGAAATAGCAGCCGCCATTCCTCACGCGAAAGGCCGAAGGCGTGGCCGTAAACATCGGACAGATTGCGCGAAAAGGTCTCGGCGCTGATGGCGAGGCGATAGGGAAAGAAGGTTTCGATATCCATGGGTCAGACTATGCCGGGATCGGGAAATAGGAATAAGGCTGTTATCCCAGATCGCTCTGGGATTGTCATCCGCCTAACGCCCGCCGCGCTGACCGGTCGCGGTGTGGGCTCGTGTTGAAGGACTGTGATCAACAGTCGGGATTTCTAATAGTAATAGCCATGCGGTTTGTACCCGCGCTGCCAGCCCGCCTGGAAGGTCAGCACGCTCATCAGATTGGTGCTGTCGTCGATGATGTGATCTTTCAACTGCTCATAGGAGGAGCGCACATCCGTCTGGGTGGCTTCGCTCGCGCGGACGCAGAGCAGCACGCAATCTGCCAGTGAGGCAATATAGCGGGCATCCACGACCGGCAGAAGCGGCGGCGTGTCGATGATCACCACATCGAAGCTTTTGCGGGCATCGGCGACCAGATTGCGGAAGCGCTCGGTCTGAAACAGCTGATCGGTTGGGATATTCGGGCGGCCATGGCCGAATATCGTACCGACCCGGGCGCGCGGATCGACATCGAAACAATCCGAGCTTTCGGCCTCTTCCGACGAACTGGTCAGGTAGTCGAGCAGCCCGGCCTCGGGCGAAATCCCCATCTGGGTGTGGATCGCGGGTTTGCGCATATCCGCGTCAATCAGCAGCGGGCGCATGCCAGCGGCCGCATAGGTGCGCGCCAGCGAGAGCGCCACGGTCGATTTGCCTTCTGCGGGGATTGAGGACGAGACCATGATCGTCAGCGCCTCATCCTTTTCATGGGTCGAAAACCGATCAATGCTGGAGCGCAGACGCCGCAGGCTTTCGGCATAGGCCGACATCGGGGCGTCGATAATCGTGTCTGCGATGGAATGCTGGTCAGAGGTTTGCGGGGTGAGCGGAATAACGGCACCGACCCGGGCCCCGATGATATTGGCGAGCTGCCCGGCAGAGTGAATGCCTCCGATATAGAATTCTGACAGGAAGGCCAGCGCCAGCCCGAGACCGAGTGAGGCCACAAGTGCCATCGCCAGAACAAGCTTGGATTTGGGCGAGGATGCGCTGCCCGGTGCAATCGCCTGCGACACCACCCGCGCATTGGAAATCTGCGCCAGCGCCTGAGCTTCGAGATCATGCATGCGGTTGAGCAGGTTGTCATATTGGCGCTGCGCGATGGTCGATTCCTGCTGCAGGACATAGAGCTCCGACAGGGTTTCGGGTGACAGGTTGCCCCCCAAGAGCTCGCGCCGGATGTCTTCGTGCAGGGTATCCGCTGAGCTTGTGTAGTTCGCAACATTGCTGCGCAGACCGGCGAGCGCAGCTTCGCCCTCGGTGGCTATCTGCGCCTCGATCCGCGCCAGCCCGGCCCGCAGATTAACAGCTTCGCTGGTGCCGGCCTCAGCTTGCTCCAAACGATTGGCAAGCGCTTGACGCTGATTATCAAGCGCGTTGATCGCATCATTTTGCAGCGTCGCAACGAGGCTATCCCAATCCTGGCTTGCAAGGGCGCTATCCACCTGATCGGCAACGAATTTCGCAGAAACCCGTTCGCGATTGGCGCGTTCGAGCTGCTGACGCAGCGTGGAAATGGCAGCCGAGCCACTTTCGCGTTCCAGCCGGTCGAGATTATTGTCAATGTAGTCAGATAGCGAGGCATCGCTTGATGCCAATGCCGCCTGTGCACTGGCGAGCTGCCGTTCCAACACCGATTTCGCATCAAGGAAACTGTTGGATTTCGCTTCCACCTGCAAATGCACATAGGCGGCGGCCAGCGCATTGGCGAGTTCGGCAGCGCGGTCAGGATCGGCCGACGTAAACGAGGTGGTGATGATATTTGTCAGGCCTTTGCGGCGCACAGAAATTGCATCGCGGACCCGGGTGAGGGTGCCTCTTAGCAGTGCTGCACCGTCATTTTCCTCGGGATCGAAGCCCAGCACCTGTTTCACTTTGTCTGTCAGTGAAAGCGAAGGGCCAAATTCCGGGTCTGAGGTCAGATTCATGTTATCGATCAAGGCCAGCATGACGGTGTCGGTTTTCAAAATCTCGACTTCTCTCTCGTTCAGAGACGAGGCCAGCGAAGAATTGAGATTGCCGCTGTCAGAGGGCTGAAACAGATCCTTTTGCGCCGGGTCGATCAGGATCATCGTTGTGGCGGTGTAAAGCGGCGTGGTGCGGGCGAGATACTGGAACGCCGCCCCAAGCATGATGGCAACGGTCAACTCCTACCGAAATTGTTTTGCATCGTCATTTGCGCACCTGCTTTCTGACAAGTCGTGTCCAGCACATTACCATGTCGCCACCTCCGCCTGTCGCCGCGTGCTCTCGCCTGCAGACAGCCCAAAGGGCGTGGCATTCGCCTGCAAACGCACGGCACTTAGCTTTCCACTCGCATAGGCGCCGGTATCGATATTGATACGGCGCGAGGTGATCAAAATCTCATCGATTGCGATATGACCGTGTACGATCACCGGCAAGCTACCCGAGGCCTTGTCGATACGGGCCGGATCACCCCAGAGCAGCGCATCGGGATTTTGCGCGGTGATGGGACATTCGGGATCAATCCCGGCATGGCAGAAGAAATAATCGCCAACCCGCAAGCCATAGGGCAGGTTTTCCAGAAACCGGGCATGGGTTTCCGGGATGGCGGAGCTGACCATGTTTTCCAGCTTGCGGGGTGATAGGTTGAACCCATGAACGGGGTCTAGTTTGAGACCGTAAGAGGCCAGCGTCGCATCGCCGCCATATCCCAGCCATTCGCGATGCTGGCCGGGATTGGCGATGAAATCACGCATCTTGTCGTCATGGTTGCCACGCAGCACCAGTCGCTGAAATCCGGTTGGGGCCGGGGCGATCAGGTCGTCGATAACACCGGCACTGTCAGGTCCGCGATCCACAAGATCGCCAAGCAACACAATCAGCTTCGGCCCGTTGATCCCTGCTGTTGCCGCGTCCTCCACGATGCGTGCTTCCAGCTCCCGGTAAAGCGCGCGCATCCCGTGCACATCCCCAACCGCGTAGATCGCTTCGGGCATCTCTGCCAAGGTCAGGATATGGGCGCGCGATCCGGGCATTTCCGGCGCTGCATTTCCGCCTTGAGGAACCTTCCGGTTTTTTCCGAAAAACCGGCGCATCACTCTGGTCTTTCCTTGCGCTTCAACGGCCCGATGCCAATCGCGACCAAGGCCAGGAACAGGATCGTATTGGCTGGGATTTCGAGGCTGAAATCTATCGTGGAATGCAGCGCGACCTGGACGATGACGCTGAGCGCGACAATGGGCAGGGCGTAACTGGTCCGCCGCCGCCGGATGGTGCGGATCAGACGGATCGCGGCCAGCAGGATTGCGATCATTGGCAGGCTGCCCAGGATCAGCCCCATCTCGGACCAGAGCATCAGATAGCTGGAATGCGACAGGTGCCAGACCACATCGCTGCTGACGGGGGGCACATGCACCAGCTCGAATGCCGGGGAGAAGGTATCAAGCCCAGTTCCGGTCAGCGGGCGGACGCCAATCATCAGGTCGAAGATCTCGCGATAGAGATCGGTGCGGGATCCGGAATCCCCGACCATGAACAGCCCGCGTTCCAGCAGCGCCTGACCGAAGACCCCGGAGACAAGAATAATCGCGATCAGCAGGATGACAGCCCCGCGGGTCAGCGGACCGAGAAGGCTTTCGCGATATTTCACCTCCATCAGCACATAGGTCAGCAAGCCGGAGAGGAATCCTGCCAGCGTACCCATGCGCGATTGCGTGGCGGCCAGAGCGGCGGCGATGACCAGGAGCAGAAAACTGAGAGCCAGCACTTCAAGATTGCGCTCGCTGAGCAGGTGTTTTCCCGATGGGTGACGCTGATGCGGCCGGTGCTTATGCGCCAGGGTCAGGGCAATGCCCAGATTCAACCCCATGCCCAAATAGGTCGCCAGCGAATTGCGGTTTACAAAAGTGCCTGTGGCGGCTCCGGTATAGGCGCTCTTTTCACCCCAGAAGACGATGTCGCCAAGGAAATTCAAGGCGATAAGCGCCCATATGGCTTGCAGCACAATCGCGGCGAACAAGCCCCAAGCCATCGCATTAATCCGCCCGGACCGGGTGGACACCTCAAATGCGATCATGAACAAAGCCGCGTAACCCAGCAGCCGGATGACCCCGAGCAGGCTGGCGCTCGGCGCGATACTGCCAAGGGGCACGGTGTGGCCCGCAAAACTGGTTTCAAACCCGGCAGAGGCCAGCCCGACCTGCACGACCCCGGCAAGGGGAAAGGCCAGCCCGATCATCAGGATCAGACGCAGGTCGGGAAGCATCACCCGACGGGCCGGATCGGCGATCTGCATGGCGATGGAATGCCCGGCAAAGATCAGCCCGAATGCCAGCGCCCAGATCATCTGAAAGATCGGAGATACCGAGGCGGCAGGGATAACCGAGAGCGCAACGATCAGGGTGATCACCGCCGCGGTCACATCGTTGATCTTGCGCCCAGCAAGCGTGTTGGCCCGGGCTTCGCCCGATGTGCTTTCCAGCGCGATTTCGCTGAACTCAAACGCCACTTCGGCGCTCGTGGTTCCGGCTTTGTCGGCTACGGCTCTCGACGCGTCAGATCGGGGTTTATCAAAATCAATCATGATCCACTCCCGGTATTGCGCCGAACCGCTGACAGGAACCGCCGCTGGGCTTGCTCTGATTGCTGTTCCACAATGCTGATGAACCAGTCGCTGAAGAGGGGGTTTGAGCGGTAAAGCGCGGCAAGACGGTCGGCATATAGTGCCGATGATGACAGCTGTGCGATCTCAATGCCGGCAAGATCCAACGCCCGGTCGCGCAGCGTTGGATCGACAGTTTCGGGATTGCCGGGAAATCCACCGGGCGTATCTCCGGCGGCAATGCGCAGGGCGATACGGGCGCGTGCCAGTGCCATCCAGTTTTCCCGGGCGGCGGTCGATTGCGCCTCAGCCAGCGCCGCCATAGCATCAGCACCTCGCCCCAACCGCCGCAGGGCGTCGGCGCGTTCGAGATGGGCGAGCCCTCGGCTGGGAGAGCTGGCGAGGATCTGCTCTGCACGGCTCAGGCAAGCCCGCGCAAACCCCTGTTGAAAGGCGTCCGGTGCCAGAAGGTTGCCATAGCTTTTCTGCTGATTGAGACAGAATAACAGCTGCTGCTGGTTTGATTTGATCGCGCGTGTCGGGGCAAAGTGAAGCTGCGCCGGATCGGTTTGGGTGAAAAACGCTTCGGGCGGTTTGCTGCGTTGCAGGAAGCCCTGATATTCCACCAGACCAAACCAGCCGGCGAGGGCGGCGAGGGACAATCCAAATGAGATTAGAGTGATTCGAAGTTTGTTCATGTCATGTCGTGCCGGAACTGGTTTGCGTGCGTCTTGTCGGGGGAAAATGCTGCAAGTCCAGCGGCTTTTCCTAGGCGTTACTTGTCATCTCATTGTTTGGAAGATCGCCTCTTTTGCAGGGGAATTGGCTAAGTTTTGAACAAATCAAGACTTTTTGTGGCAAATTTAATCCCTGGAGGTGCTGAGTTGTTGAATATTTGCTACATATTTTAAATATGGAGTCTAACAGCTCCCGTAAAGGCCGTTAGGTCTAGTGTACAGA
>JARRIY010000150.1:0-6168 GCA_037379985.1 Maritimibacter sp. | reverse complement strand
CATTGCGCAGGGCCAGCGCGGCGGCGGTATCGCCTTCGATCACCAGATCGCGCGAGAAAAACAGCGCGTCGCCATCATAGGCACCGTGAACGAGGCCGAGCAAAGCGGCAAGCGGCCCTGCAATGCGGGCCGCACCGGTGCCGCGCCCGCGCATTATTTCAACGCGCGGGGCGCCACCATTCGGCTCTAAACAGACGACGAAGGGAATGTCTGTCGGGTCGAGCACGAAACGTGTGTGGTCATAGGGCGCAAGCCGCCGGATCAGCCCCGGATGCGCCTCGGTGATGCGTCGGGCCGAAGCCGTCAGCGCCATGCTGAGAGGGGCCAGCGGCAAAAAACGTAAGCCCGCCGCAAGGGGCGGCGGAAAACGGGGAATCGTTGTGATGTCGTGAGACAATAAATACCCCTCCTCGTGCGGCAAATCCGGGCGGGCAGGCACTTAGTAGAGGATCACGATCCCCTGCGAAGTGACGATCGTCACTTTCTCGGACATAGTTTTTTTGCTAGGAAAAATAACGCCTATCCGGGAGAGTTACCCTGCGCAGCCTGCCGTCTTTTCCCAGCCTTCGTGCGTTTCTCGACTGGAACGCGGAAACCCAACAGCTTTTGTCTGTGCCGGAGCCGGTGAAGCTGCGTCATCAGATGACGGCGGTGCATCGCGCGGTGCTGGAACGTGGCGGGCCGGTGCTGCGATTTGAAGCGCCGGTGCTGGCAAATGGCAATCGTGCGAAGACCCCGGTGATCACCAATCTCTTTGGCACCCAGGCCCGGGTTGCGGCCGGGCTGGGCGTGACACTGGACGGGCTTGATGATCTGGGCGCTTTTCTGGCCGCACTGCGGGCACCAACCCCGCCGGAAGGCTTGCGCGATGCGCTGTCGCGCTGGCCGATGCTGAAAGCGGCGCTGGCGACGCGGCCGAAAATCCTGCGCCATGCGCCGGTGCAGGACGAGGTGCTGGAGGGCGCTGAGATTGATCTGGGTACGCTGCCGGTGCAAACCCATTGGCCGGGCGATGCCGGGCCGCTGATCACCTGGCCTGTCGTGCTGACCCGCCCCTATGCCAGCACCCGCGAAGAGGTCGCGCGCTATAATGCCGGGGTGTACCGGGTGCAGGTGATCGGGCGGGACCGGGTGATCATGCGCTGGCTGCAGCATCGCGGCGGCGCGGCGCATCACCGCAGCTGGGCGCAGAAGGGCGAGCCGATGCCGGTGGCGATTGTGCTGGGGGCCGATCCGGCCACCCTGCTTTCCGCCGCGCTGCCTTTGCCCGAAACCGTGTCGGAGCTGACATTTGCGGGGGCGCTGAACAATCACCAGCCGCGGCTTGTGCCCGCTCGCACGGTGCCGCTGATGGTGCCTGCCGAGGCCGAGATGGTGCTGGAAGGCTGGGTCTCGCCCGATGAGACCGCGCCGGAGGGACCGTTTGGCGATCATACCGGCTATTACAACCCGGCTGAGCCTTTCCCGGTGATGCAGCTTTCCGCTATCACCCATCGCCGCGATCCGATCTATCTGTCTACCTATACCGGGCGTCCGCCGGATGATCCTTCGATCATCGGGGAGGTGTTCAATCGCCTTGCCCTGCCGACGATCCGCGATCAGGTGCCGGAGATCCGCGATGTCTGGCTGCCGCCCGCCGCCTGCTCCTATCGCATGGCAGTGATCAGCATCGACAAGCGCTATCCCGGGCAGGCGCGGCGGGTGATGATGGCGCTGTGGGGGATGCTGCCGCAATTCAGCTATACCAAGATGATCGTGGTCGTGGATGATGATATCAATGTGCACGACTGGGACGATATCGCCTGGGCTCTTGCCACCCGCATGGACCCGTCGCGCGATCTGATGCAGCTGGAGCGCACGCCGATGGATTACCTCGATTTCGCCTCGCCTGAGCGGGGGCTGGCAGGCAAGCTGGGCATTGATGCGACCAAGAAGATCGGCAGTGAAGTCACGCGGGATTGGGGCGAGGTGATGCAGACCGCACCCGAGGATGCGGAGTTTGCAGAGGATCTTCTGGCGCGGATATTGCCGGAGATGATGGGATGAGCGCGCGGGTGATCCTGGGCGTTTCCGGTGCTTCCGGCGCCGCGCTTGGCCTTGCCGTGGCGCGCCAGCTTTCGGTGCTTGAGATTGAGACAGATCTGGTGATCAGCCCCGCCGGGCAGCGCACTCTGGCTGAAGAGATTGGCCCGGATGCCGAAGATGAGCTGCGCGGTCTGGTGACCCGAACCTATCCGGTTGACGATATCGGCGCGGCGATTGCCTCGGGCTCGGTGCCGGTTGCAGGCATGATCGTCGCCCCTTGTTCGATGCGCTCGCTGGCCGCGATTGCGCATGGGTTTGACGATAACCTGCTGATCCGCGCGGCAGGGGTTCAGTTGAAAGAACGCCGCAAGCTGGTGCTGCTGGCCCGCGAAACGCCGCTAACCCTTGCCCATCTGCGCAACATGACAGCGGTGACCGAGATGGGCGGCATCATCATGCCGCCGGTGCCGGGCTTTTATCACCAGCCGAAAGGGCTGAACGAGGTGGTTGCTCAGATCTCCGCCCGGGCAGTGGATCTGCTGCATATCGCCCCCGCCAGCGCCGCCCGCTGGCAAGGGTAGGATTCTGAGCCCGTAGGCGGCGCGGGAACGGGCATTCAGCCACATCCTGCGATGCCTGGGCATCGCGACGGGCTTAATCCTCCGGCGGGAAGAGTTGCGTGCGGCTGGGGTCGAAATCGAACCCGATCTCGTGGCCGGGCTGATAGATCACGTCTTCCGACAGGGCCGCGATCAGCGGCTCGCCATTCTTCAGCCGCACCTCGACAACGGTCTCGGCCCCAAGGCGTTCGGTCACGGTGACACTGCCATGCAGCTTGCCAGCCTGATCTTCGACCGGGTGGAGGTATTGCGGGCGCACGCCAAGGATTGCTTCCTGTCCGGCGCTGAACGCACGGCCCCGGGTCGGCACCGAAATCGGGTCGAGCGCAGCGTTTGACACCCGCGCCTCGCCACCCTCGACAGCCTCAACCTTGACCTTGATGAAGTTCATCGAGGGCGCGCCGAGGAACCCGGCCACAAACAGGTTGGCGGGCTCGTGATACAGGTCCATCGGGCTGCCGACCTGCATCACCTGACCGTCTTTCAGCACCACGATCTTGTCGGCCAGCGTCATCGCCTCGACCTGATCATGGGTCACATAGATCATCGTCGCGCCCAGATCCTGATGCAGCTTGCCGATCTCAAGGCGCATATCCATGCGCAGTGCGGCGTCGAGATTCGACAGCGGCTCATCGAACAGGAACACTTTCGGATCGCGGACGATGGCGCGGCCGATGGCAACACGCTGGCGCTGGCCGCCGGACAGCTCAGAGGGCCGCCGGTCGAGCAGATGCTCCATTTGCAGGATGCGCGCGGCTTCCTGCACCTTTTGCTCTTTCTCGTCTTTTGGAACCTTGTTGATGGTCAGCCCATAGGCAACGTTTTCGCGCACCGTCATATGCGGGAAGATCGCATAGGTCTGAAACACCATGGCGATGCCGCGATCTTTCGGCGGCAGATCGTTCACAACCGTACCGTCGATCTCGATCTGACCCGAGGTGATGTCTTCCAGTCCCGAAATCATCCGCAGCAGGGTGGATTTGCCGCAACCCGATGGGCCAACGAAAACCACGAACTCGCCGTCTTCGATGTCGATATCCACACCTTTGATCACCTTGGTGGCGCCGAAGCTTTTGTGGACATCGGTGAGTTTCACTGTCGCCATGAGCTACTCCGCTGCTTGCTGTTCCGGCACGACGTGCAGGAAACCGTTTTCATCGATTTCGACCGGCTCCGGGTCCATCACGTAGCCAAGGAATTCACCATCTGCGTCGTGATCGGCAAACCCCATGATCCGCAACCCCTCGGCAGTCTCAACGATCCGCGAGGCATAGCGCCGACAGGGGAGTGAGCCATCGAAAAAGCCGCCCGGGGCGATGTGCCATGGCCCGCGCGGGCTATCGGCCAGAAGGTAATGCGTGCCGGATACCGGCTCGCCCGGTGTTGCATCCACCTGCGCCTGTGAAAAATGCTCCGCAGAGGTGCAGAACAGGCAATACCAACGGCCATTTTTCTCGAACACCTGCGGCACTTCGAGCTGACCATAGCCGCCGATAAAGACCGGGGGCTGAAGCTCCCAGCTGATCAGGTCTGGCGAGGTGGCAAAGCCGATCGCGCCGCCCGCATTGGGCTCGGCCACACCAGAGGCGCGGGCGGTGAAATACATCAGCCAGCCATCGCCATCGGGATCGCGGATCACCCAAGGATCACGCATCGCCCGGTCGTGCCAAAACCCTTTGGCAAACTCGACCTCGTAATGATGCGCGTTGGGGCCGGTCAAATCGAGGCATTGGCCATCGCCGACACGCGCCCAGTTGTGCAGATCCGTCGAAGTGGCATGACCGATCCGTTGGTACATCCCGTCCTCGGATTTGCAGGTGCCGGTGTAGAACAGGTGCCAAAGCCCGTCATCATCCTGCACCACAGAGCCGGTCCAGGTGGTGTAATCGTCCCAGGCAGTGGTTTCAGACGGGGCGAGGCTGGTGCCGAGATGCTCCCAGTTGACCAGATCTTCCGACACCGCATGGCCCTGGCTGACATTGAAATGGCGCAGATCGGGATCGATCAGCGATTTATCGGCCTTGAGAAAAAAGCAGTGCCAGCGGTCGCCGTCATGAGCATACCAGCTATCCCAGATCCATTGTTTATCGAGGGCGAGAACCATTGAGGGTTATCCTTTCACGCCGGTAGAGGCGATGGACGCGATGAAGGCGCGTTGCAGCACCAGATAGAAGATGAGAACCGGCACAGAAATCAGGGTGAGATAGGCCATAAGTTCGCCCCAGGCGACGTCGAGCTGGAAGAAATAGCCAAGCCCCACCATGATCGGCCTATGCGCTTCGTCCTGCACCACGATCAGCGGCCAGAGGTATTGGTTGTTATACATCGCCAGGGATTTCAGGATCGCGGCCGTCGCCAGCACCGGGCCGGATAGCGGCATGACGATACCGCGATAGACCTGGAACCAGCTTGCCCCTTCGGCCCGCGCGGCTTCGATCAGCTCTCTGGGCAGATCCTTGAAATACTGCACGAACAGGAACACCGTCAGCGCATCGACGATCCACGGAATGATCTGCACCCGGTAGGTGTTGAGCCAGCCCCATTCGATCCCCTCCATGCCGAGCCACGGCAGTTTTGACACTTGCAACAGCAGCGGGATGGCGATGGTTTCGAAGGGGATGATCAGGGTGGCAAGGATGATCGAAAGCACCACGTCGCGGCCGGTCCAATGCAGGAAGGTCAGCGAGAAGGCAGCGACCGAACAGATCAGAAGCGAGGCGACCACCGTCACCACGGTCACAAAGACCGAGTTCAGCATGAACCGCCCAATCGGCGCCCGGTCAAAGGCGGCAGTGTAATTGTCAAAACTGATATCGCCGACCGGCAGGAAGGCGCGCAAGCTCCCGGTATCCTGCAGCAATTGCAGGTCGGGCTTCAGCGACGATACCACCATGAAGACCAGAGGGAAGATGAAGACCAGCGCCACCAGAATCAGAACCATGTAGCGCACAGCGAGCCGAAGCCCGGTGTTTTCGCGTGCGACCTGAGCCATCACTTACGCTCCCTTGTGAGGTACCGTTGGGTCAGCGAGATCGCCAACACGATGAGGAACAGAATGACCGAGATCGTCGATCCGCCCGAGATGTCCTGCTTGCCATAGCCGCGTTGGACGGTCTGGAAGACCAGCGTTTGCGTTGAATCGAGCGGGCCACCCTTGGTCATCACATCGATCTGGGCGAACAGTGCGAAGGCCTGCATGGTGATCACGATCAGCACCAGAACGGCTGTGTTTCGAAGCCCCGGCCAGGTTACATAGCGGAAGGTCTGCCATTTCGACGAGCCTTCGATGGCGGCGACTTCATAAAGGGTCGGGCTGATGGTCTGCAGACCCGACAACCAGATCACCATGTGAAACCCGACGCCCTGCCAGGCCGACATGACGATGATCGAGCCAAGCGCCGTATCGGTGCGCCCGAGCCAGTCAACCGGCTTGAATAACCCGAAACTGAGGGCCGACAGGATGTTGTTCAGAAGCCCATGATCGCCTGCATAGATGAAGCGCCACAACAGCGCGATTACAACC
>JARRIY010000149.1:0-6463 GCA_037379985.1 Maritimibacter sp. | reverse complement strand
GATTTCATGCGCGGCATCCGACGAACGTTGTGCCAGAGCCCGCACTTCCGAGGCCACAACCGCAAAGCCACGTCCGGCTTCGCCAGCACGGGCAGCTTCCACGCCCGCGTTCAGGGCCAGAAGGTTGGTCTGGAAGGCGATCTCGTCGATCACCGAGGTGATCTTGGTGATCCCATCCGAGGAACTCGAGATGCGGTTCATCGCTTCAACGACATTCTGCATCGAACTGGCGCCGTCATCGGCGTTGCGGTTGGCTTCGTCCGTCAGGGACCGGGCAGTGTTGGCACCATCCGCAGCCGAACTGATCGCGGCGGTCAGCTCATGCAGGGCAGAGGCGGTTTCTTCCAGTGTTGCCGCGTTCTGCTCCGACCGGATCGACAGGTCATTCGCCGCCGAGGAAATCGACGCAACTTCGCCATTGATCTGATCTGCCGTAACCTGAATATTGCCAAGCGTTTGCGTAAGCTGATCCACGGCGCGGTTGAAATCCTGCCGCAGGGTTTCGTATTCGCCGGGCAGGGGCTGGATGATGCGATGCGTCAGATCACCCTCGGCCAGCGCTGCCAGCCCACCGGCCAGCTCGGCCACCACGCTTTCCTGCTCGCGCAGACGCTCTTTCGCGGCTTCCTGCTCGCGTGCGGCAGCTTCCGCCTTGGCGGCATCGGCTTGGCGCTGTGCTTCGATCTCAGCGCGTTCCGCTTTCAGACGGGCTTGCTCGGTTTCAGCATCGTGCTGACGTTGCAGCTCTTCCTGCTTTTTCTTGGCTTCCGCTTCTTCTTTTAGCGCCTTTTCAAGGGCTTCATTTTCAAGAAGTTTTTCCTGGAACATCTTCAGAGAACGCGCCATGGAGCCCAGCTCGTCGCGCTTTTCGGTTCCGGTGATTTCAAGATCCGGATCGCGATTGGCGAGCTTTTCGGTCATGCAGGCGACGCGGGCGATCTGCTGGGCGATACCACGACCAAAGACCAGACCGGCAACGATACCAAGAAGCATGGCAACGATGATGCTGATAACAACAATCGTGGTCAGCTGGCTGCTCATTGCGGCCTCAACGGTCGTTGGTACAGCCACAGTGATAATCGCTGCGATTTGACCGGAATAGTCGGTGACCGGAATGGCCCGAACTGCAAAATGCTCTTCGCCGATCAGCGCGTTCATATCGAGTACCTCGCCATTACGAAGGGTCTCGATATTGCCCGCATTCAGCAGCGGTTGTTCATCGAACGTGGCTGCCAGGCGCAAATCGCTATTGTCAGAGAAGGTATCAATCGCTTCGTCCGGCATCGGATAGTATTCATATTGGTTGCCTGTGCGTTCCGACAGATCTGCCAGGAATTCCGCGCCGACATTCAACCCGACCTCAACCGTTCCGACCGGTTTGCCCCGATGCTGGATGACCGCCACGCCACGGGCGCCAAGCCCGGCGCGACCACGTTCCAACCCGGCAAGCGATTTGCCGGAGGTGTTGGCATCCACAACGGTTTGTCGGAAGGCCGACAGATCATCGCCGCGCTTTGACAGATTATGGATACGGATCAGCGATGTGGCCGGGGCAAGGTGGAATTGCAATTGCACCATGCCGGTTTCGGCTTTCAGGAAGTCAAACCCCGGCGCCAGAATGGCTTCCAGTGCCATATCATCATGGCTTGCGACGGCGGCTTGCACCTCTGGTAGCGAGGCAATCAGTTCTGCCCGGTCCAATGCGTTTTTCAGGGTGTCATCGAGAGCGGCATTCAACCATTTCTGGCTGGTTTCCAGCTCTCGCTCATGTATCAGGTCGACAGTGGTGGTTTTCACAACCATCATGCCCCCAACCATGAGACCAAGGACCAACAGCGCAACGCCTACAGGCAACAAAAGGATCTTATTTCGAATCGACATGTGAACGCTCCACAAATGCGTGTTCATCTTTTGCGCTAGAAAACTGAAGATCGGATGAACGAATTCACATTGTGGAATGTTGTGGCGTCGCGTGGTTCATATAACGGAAACAACAGGGTAGGCACATCAAGTTGATGCGTGAACAGAAGCTTCTTATCGTTGGGGCGGGCCTGTCTGGCGCGGTGATCGGTCGTGCGCTGGCCGAGGCCGGGCATCGCGTAACCATTGCTGATGCGCGCGACCATGTGGCAGGCAATTGCCATACCGAACGCGATGCTGAAACCGGCGTGATGCTGCATGTCTACGGACCGCATATTTTCCATACTGATGACGAAGAGGTATGGGATTATGTGAACCGCTTTGCCCGTTTTCACCCCTTTACCCACCGGGTGAAAACCACGGTATCGGGCAAGGTCTATTCGCTGCCGGTGAACCTGCACACGATCAACCAGTTTTTGGGGAAAGCCCTGCGCCCGGATGAGGCCCGCGCCTATATCGCGGCGCAGGCTGAGCCTGCCGAGGGCGCCGCAGAAAACTTCGAAACACAGGCACTGCATCTAATCGGCCAGCCGCTTTATGCAGCCTTCTTCAAGGGCTACACGCAAAAGCAATGGGGGCGCGAACCGGCGGAACTGCCGGCCTCGGTGCTGAAACGGCTGCCGGTGCGGTTTAATTACGATGATAATTATTACGCGCAACGGTTTCAGGGCATGCCTGAGGAGGGCTATACCGCGATGGTTGCGGCGATCCTCGATCATGAGAACATTACCTTGGAGCTTGGCCACCCTGTTAGCCGGGAAGAAGCAAAGGGCTATGATCATTGCTTTTATTCCGGCCCGCTTGATGGCTGGTTCGGCTATGAGCTGGGCCATCTGGGCTATCGCACGCTGGATTTTGAACGCTTTACCCATCAGGGCGATTATCAGGGCTGCGCGGTGATGAATTTCGCCGATGCCGATGTGCCGCATACGCGGATCAGTGAATTCAAGCATTTCACCCCGTGGGAGACGCATGAAGGCTCGGTGCTTTACCGGGAAACCGCGCGCCCCTGTGAAGAGGGCGATATTCCCTACCACCCGATCAGGCTGGCGAAGGAAAAGGAATTGCTGCGCCAATACATGGAGCTGGCGCGGCAGGAGCAGGGCGTCAGCTTTGTCGGACGGCTTGGTACCTATCGCTATCTCGACATGGATCACACGATCCGCGAGGCGCTGGATGCCGCCGCGCTCTGGCTGGAGGCCAGCCGCGCAGGGGCGGGAATTCCTGCCTTTTTTTCCCCGCCTCTGTGACCTATCTAAAAGAGTAGGAAACGGGAAATGTGACCGGACGCCGCCATGTGATGGCTGGTTTGTTGCTGCGGGACGCAATACGGAATTAACCAAAATGATTCATGGTCCGAGTCGGACGCCTTGAATCATGAGTAACAGGGTCCGGTTTCTGACCGGAGATCTGGCTGATGCTCTTGCCGGGCGGTTCGGCGGGCACGGTGGTATAAGTTGGAGTATGAGATGCCAGATGGGTTTCTCCGGGGGAAAATTGGGTTTCTAGGAGCGGCGGCTCTGGGTGCGATATGGGCAGGCGTGGGGCTTGCGCAGGATGCTCCTGATGCGGCGACGCTTGCGGCGCAATGGGAAACCTATACCAGCGATCACGTGGCCAATCCGGTGGAACTCGCCCCGATGCGTGTGATCGATGAAGCCGCTGGGCCGGACGGGGCGACGCTTCGCCTGACCGCGCTCGCGCCTGCGGTAAACCGTTGGTATCTTTTGCAAAGTATCCCCATGCAGGGCCGGGTGGCAAGCTGGCATTTTGAAAATGCAGATGCAAATACTTGGCATGTCAGCCTTGATCACGGGGCCGATCCGGCGCTGGTGATCAGCGGCAATGGCGACAGCTATTCCTGTCGTCCGTGGCAGGGTGACAGTTCGGAACTGGCTGAGGCGGCCTCCAGCGGGCTGCCCTATGCGCCGGTTTGCGGCGGACGGCTTTACCTGCGCAACCGCGTGTCGGGTTCCAAGACCAACCGCGAAGCCGTGTCGGATTTCCTACGCAAAAACGTGATTTTCGGCGACAAGCTGGTGAACCTGATCAAGGGCACGTTCTTTGAAGATGCTTTCCTGGAAAACGCGGCTTTCGGTGAGGAAAGCGATGATTCCGGCGCAGCTGTAGCGGCGCTGGGCGTGGCAAATCTTGATCGTCACCCGCTGATGCGCACCGGAATCGGCCTGCCGGTGACGGGGGCAGATGCCGGGATGGAAGCGGGCGCCTGGTACAAGGTTGAGACACAAGAGGGCGTTTATGCCTCGGTGATGCAGCCGGGCATGGTCGCCAAGGATATTCGATCCGTCCGCAATGGCGCGAATTATCTCGACGGGATTGAAAGCAATGCCGATGTCTATCTGACCGCGTTTGATCTGTCGAAATTCGAGATCGGCTATGAGATTGGCACCGATCACCCGTCGCTGGAATGGTCCTCGCGTCCGCAGCGCAGCGGGATAGACTGGCAATTGCCGGGGCCGGACGGGTTTGATCGCCCGGATCCACTGGTGCTGAATGGCATGTTGCCACCCTCGCTGATGCCGCGCGTGGCGGCGGCTTTTGCCGGTGGCTTTAAACGCGATCACGGGGCCTATCGTTTTGGCGATTACGCCACCTTCAATCGCGGGCATCATTACGGCTTCCTGTCCAATGGCGTGACCTTCAGCCGCTTGCAGCCCAATCTGGCAACCCTTTACGTGACCACCGATGGCACGATTGGGATGAAAACCTGGAGTGAGGCCGATAATGCGATGATCCCCGATCTGGCCTATGCGCGGCAAAACGGGGTGCCGGTGGTGCTGCGCGATCCCGAAACCGGGAAGAGCGTGCCGGGCGACCGGGTGCAAAGCTGGGGCGGGGGCAACTGGTCCGGCTCTGCCGATGCTCAGCTACGCACGTTGCGCTCGGGCGTATGTCTGCGCGACACAGGCGGGCGGCAGTTTCTGATCTATGCCTATTTCAGCTCGGTCACCCCCTCGGCCATGGCCCGCACCTTCCAGGCCTATGATTGCGATTATGCCATGCAGCTTGACATGAACGCTCCGGAATTGACCTATCTGGGGGTCTATAGTCAGAATGAAAGCGGAGACGGTCTGAGTGTGAATCATCTGTCACGCTATATGGCGGCGGCAGACCCTTGGCTCGATGGCGCCCGGGTGCCACGCTTTGTGACCTTCTCAGACAGTCGGGATTTCTTCTATCTGCTCAAAAAGGAATAGCATATGCGCAAATGGGTGGGGGTCCTTGGTTTAGTAGTCAGTGTGGCGTTGTCGGGTCCCGCGCCAGCAGCAAGTATCGCCGAGAATAATGAGGCGATGTTTGCGCAGATGCAGCGCGTGCGCGGGGTGAGCGCCGCGCAGATCAGCAAAATTCGCAAGATTTTTCAGGCCTCCGGCTGGGCCGGGCAGGGCAATCCGGCGGTGACACGCCACCCGATGAGCCCCGAACAGGCTCAGGCCCGCCTGCCGCAAAACGCTTATTCTTACTATCGCAATGCCCAGTTCGAACGGATCTGTGGCCGCCCCTATATGGCACCGCTTTACGATCCGGCCACCCAGCGCCCGGAAGACGCAAAGGTTTGCGTCGACATGTTCGAATATCCCAATATCCCGCTGGCCTATCCCGTCACCTGGGTGCGCGCGCGTGAGGCGGCTGAGCTGTGCTGGGCCGAAGGCAAGCGCATCGGTGACGCGCATGAATGGGAAGGGGCCGCGGCGGGCGCGCTGCTGGAGCCCGATTACCGCTTTGATCTGGGCACGCCGCAAGCCATGCGCGCCGCCCATAACGCCAAATACTGGCCCAGCCGCAGCTGGACCTACGGGCCGCAATGGCGATCCGGTATCTGCGCCCAGGGCAGCTACAAGAGCTCGGGCTGCAATGGCGGCAGTTTTTCCGGCTGCGGATCAAATACCTATCCCGCCGGGGCGTTCCCCGACTGCCATTCCTCGCTGGGCGTCTATGATCTGGAAGGCAATGCGGCCGAGCATATGAACCTGCCGCTGGCCCCGAGCCAGATGGCCAGCCGTGGCTCGACCACATTGGGTGTGACCGAGATGAAAGGCAGCTGGTTCATTCGCCAAAGCGCCTTCCTGGGGGGAAGGTCCGGCGCGGCACGGGTTTGCAGCCCGCGCCAAGGGGGCGGCGATCCTCCTATCTATTCGGAAGGGCGCCAGATGCCCGGCGGTCTGATCAAATCAGTGCGCCAGCCAACCACCATGCCCGGCGGAACGACGGGCGACGCCCGCATCCGGGCGTTTGGAGACTCCATGTGCAGAAAATCGGGTGGGGGTGCTTTCGAGCGCTGCGTCTAGAGCAGCATCAGCATAACGCCCACCCAGGGTCGGGCGTCACTCGTTTTCCGAGCGGATCAACCCAAAACAGAAAGGCCGCCCAGTGGGCGGCCTATTCGTGTCTGGGTGCAGATCTTACCGCGACGCGGTGCGGATGACCGGGGCGGGCATCGGGCCGTCGCTGTTGATCAGCCAGGCATAGCGGTTTGAGGCCAGAAGATCGTCCAGCGCCACCGGTTTGCCGTTCAGATAGG
>JARRIY010000148.1:0-10491 GCA_037379985.1 Maritimibacter sp. | reverse complement strand
CACAGCTCCACCCAGCACCCGACCGAGATCCAGCACAAGGTCGCCGAAGCGCTTGGCCTGCCGATGAGCGCAGTCCGGGTCGAGACACGGCGCATGGGCGGCGGCTTTGGCGGCAAGGAAAGCCAGGGCAGCGTGCTCGCCATGGCCTGTGCCATCGTCGCGCAGAAAACCGGGCGCCCGGCGAAAATGCGCTATGACCGCGATGACGATATGGCGATCACCGGCAAGCGCCACGATTTCCGCATCCACTACCGCGCCGGGCTGGATGCTGAAGGCCGCCTGCTGGCGGTTGATTTCAGCCATTACACCCGCGCGGGCTGGAGCGCCGATCTGACCGCCCCGGTGGCCGACCGCGCCATGCTGCACGCCGACAACGCCTATTTTATCCCGGCGATGCGGATCACCAGCCACCGGCTGCGTACCAATACCGCCTCGGCCACCGCCTTTCGCGGCTTCGGCGGGCCACAGGGGATTCTCGGCATCGAGCGAGTGATCGACCACGCCGCGCATCATCTGGGGCTGGATCCGCTCACCCTGCGCCAGCGCAATTTCTACGCCCCCGACGGAACACAGGAAACGCATTACGGGCAAAAGGTCGAAGGCTTCGTGCTGCCCGATATGGTCACGCAGCTTGCCGAAATCGCGGATTATGCCAAACGCCGCGCCGATGTTGCGCGCTGGAACGAACAGAACGCGGTGCTGAAAAAGGGCCTTGCCCTGACCCCGGTGAAATTCGGCATCAGCTTCACCCTTACCCATCTCAATCAGGCAGGCGCGCTGGTGCATGTCTATCAGGATGGCTCGGTGCATCTGAACCATGGTGGCACCGAGATGGGGCAAGGGCTGAACCAGAAGGTCGCGCAGGTCGCCGCGCGGGTGTTCGGGATCGAGGCGGAGGCGGTAAAAATCACCGCGACTGACACGCAAAAAGTGCCCAACACCTCTGCCACCGCCGCCTCGTCAGGTTCTGACCTCAACGGCATGGCCGCGAAACTGGCCTGCGAGGCGATCCGCACGCGGATGGTGGGTTTTCTGGCAGAAAAGCACGGGGTCCACCCCGAAAACATCGCCTTTGACAGCGGAAATGTGCAAATCGGCAATCAGCAGATCAGCTTCGCCGAGGCCGCGCAGGAATGCTATCTGGGCCGTGTCAGCCTATCCTCAACCGGGTTCTACAAGACCCCGGATCTGAGCTGGGACCGCAGCCAAGGCAAGGGCCGCCCGTTCTTCTATTTCGCAAATGGCGCGGCGCTCACCGAGGTGGTGCTGGATACGCTCACCGGCGAATACCGACTGCTGCGCAGCGATATTCTGCATGATGTCGGCACCAGCCTGAACCCGGCGCTGGATATCGGCCAGATCGAGGGCGGCTATATTCAGGGCGTCGGCTGGCTGACCACGGAAGAGCTGATCTGGGATGATCAGGGTCGCCTCGCTACCCATGCGCCCTCGACCTACAAGATCCCCACCGCCAGCGACGCGCCGGATGTGTTCAATGTCAGCCTCTGGGATGCGCCCAACCCGTTTGACACGATTTACCGCTCAAAAGCGGTGGGCGAACCGCCCTTCGTGTTGGGAATTTCAGCCTTCATGGCGCTGTCGGATGCCGCCGCAGCTTGCGGATCCGGCTATCCGGCGCTGGATGCTCCGGCAACCTTTGAACGGATGCGCGCGGCGGTGAAACGGCAAGCGCAATGAGCCTCGATCCCGACAGTCTGGCCCGCGCGCTGGACGCGCATGGCGCGCTGATCCGGGTGTTGGTGGCCGGTGTAAAGGGCTCCTCCCCGCGCGAAGCTGGGGCGGCGATGCTGGTCTGGCAGGACGGACAGGAAGGCACAATCGGTGGCGGTGCTCTGGAATATGAGGCCAGCGCGACAGCCCGGGACATGCTCGCCAAAGCTGAGGCGCAGCGCGCCAGTCGTCGCGCGCTCGGCCCCGATTTGGGCCAGTGCTGTGGCGGCGCGGTGGTGCTGTTTTTCGAATATTGGACGGCGGATAGGCTTGCAGAGCTGAGCGGCAAAACCTTCGCCCGCAAGGCTGAGGCCGGAGCCTCAGATACGCCCCCCGACCTGCCGACAGATCGCATCGCGCTGGTCGATGGCTGGATTACCGAACCCATTGCACCAAATCGCCAGCCCGTCTGGATCTGGGGCGCAGGTCATGTGGGCCGGGCAATCGCCACGACGCTCGCGCCGATCCCAACGCTGGCGATCACCTGGCTCGATACCGCACCGGAACGTTTCCCGGATGAGGGCCCGGAGCATATCACCCGGCTTCCCGCCCCCGATCTGCCCGCCGCGATGCACCTTGCCCCGCCCGACGCGCATCACCTTGTCCTGACCTATTCCCACCAGTTTGACCTTGCGATCTGCGATGCCGGGCTGCGCCATGGATTCGCCAGCCTCGGTCTGATCGGATCGGCCACGAAATGGGCACGCTTTTGCACACGTCTTAAGCAGATGGGCCACAGCCCTGCTGCAATCGAGCGCATCATCTGTCCGATTGGTGAAAAGACACTGGGAAAACATCCACAAAGCATTGCCGTAGGGGTTGCACATACTCTACTCCTGGAGTTGGCGAAAAAAGAGGCATCTAGCCCATCGCCGTAGATTCGAGGGATGGGATGACAGACGCGCTTCTGACGCTTGAGGGGCTGACCAAGGCTTACCCCGGGGTCGTTGCTAACGATTCCGTGTCTTTTTCGATCAAACCGGGCGAGGTGCACGCACTGCTCGGCGAAAACGGCGCGGGTAAATCGACACTGGTGAAAACCATTTATGGGCTGGTGAAGCCCGATAGCGGCCAGATGCGGCTGAATGGTCAGCCTTTCGCCCCGGCCAATCCCCGCGCCGCCCGTGCGGCCGGTGTGGCGATGGTATTTCAGCATTTCTCGCTATTCGATGCGCTGAACGTGGCCGAAAACATCGCGCTCGGCATGGATAACCCGCCGCCGCAAAGCACCCTCTCGGCCCGGATCATTGAGGTCAGCGAAGCCTATGGGCTGCCGCTCGACCCGGAACGCGTGGTTGGCGATCTGTCGGCGGGCGAACGCCAGCGGGTCGAGATTATCCGCTGCCTGCTGCAAAACCCGAAGCTTTTGATCATGGACGAACCTACCTCGGTGCTGACACCGCAAGAGGTGGGCATTCTGTTTCACACCCTGCGCAAGCTGGCGAGCGAAGGCACCTCGATCCTTTATATCAGCCACAAGCTGGAAGAGATCCGCGCGCTTTGCGAAGACGCCACCGTGTTGCGGCTGGGCAAGGTGGTTGCCACCTGCGATCCGCGCGCCCGCACCGCCAGTGCGCTGGCCGAGATGATGGTGGGCACCAGCCTGCATGTGCCGTCGCGCGAGGGCGGCGAAACCGGCGACGTGCTGCTGGAGGTCACGAACCTCACCCTGCCCGCCCCGAGTGAATTTGGCACCCCGCTGCGCCATATCAATTTCAGCCTGCGCGCGGGCGAGGTTCTGGGCATTGGCGGGGTGGCTGGCAATGGGCAGGACGAGCTGCTGGCCGCGCTGTCCGGCGAACGCCTGTCGCCCGCCGGAATGATCCGCCTGCATGGCGCCGAAATCGGTCGTCTACGCCCGAATGCGCGCCGGGCCAAAGGGCTGTTGGCGGCTCCTGAAGAACGTCTGGGCCATGCTGCTGCACCGGAAATGAGCCTGACAGAAAACGCGCTTCTGACCGGCGATCTGCGGCAGGGCCTGTCGCGGCGGGGATTCATTCGCTGGGCCAAGACCCGCGATTTTGCCCGTGCAATCATTGAGCGCTTTGACGTGCGTACACCCGGCCCCGATGTGGCGGCAGGGGCACTGTCGGGGGGCAATCTGCAGAAATTCGTCATCGGGCGGGAAATCCTGCAGCACCCCGATGTGTTTGTGGTCAACCAGCCCACCTGGGGCGTCGATGCCTCGGCGGCAGCGGCGATCCGGCAGGCCATCCTAGACCTCGCCGCGAAAGGCGCAGGCGTGGTGGTGATTTCACAGGATCTCGACGAGCTTATGGATATTTCCGACCACTTCACCGCGCTGAACGAAGGCACATTGGCCAAGCCGCGCCCCGCCAAAGGGCTGAGTATCGAAGAGATCGGGCTGATGATGGGCGGCGCGCATGATCTGGACGAGGGCAATATGAATACCGTTTCGGAGGCGCGCGCATGAGGCTTCGGATGGAAAAACGCCCCGCGCCCTCGCGGATGATGTCGGGGCTGACCCCGGTGTTGGCGGTAATCGCCACGATGATCGCGGGCGGCGTGATGTTCTGGATGATCGGGGCCACGGCGCCGAGGGCCAGTATATCATGGGCGCCATCACCGGCGCGGCGGTCGGGCTGGCCTTCTACCCCACGGAAAGCCGCTGGCTTTTCCCGGCGATGGTGATTGCAGGCGCATTTGGCGGCTGGGCCTGGGCGATGATCCCGGCGCTGTTGAAAACCCGGCTGGGCACCAATGAAATTCTGGTCTCGCTGATGCTGGTCTATGTGGCTGAAAACATTCTGGCCTCCGCCGCCACCGGATTTCTGCGCAATCCCGAAGGCCACGGCTTTCCCGGCTCGCGCAATCTGGCGCGCGATTTCCCCGCTGCCTCCAACCCCGAGCTGATCCATGGCACCGGGATGCATTGGGGCGTGGTCGCGGCCTTTATCGCGGTGATCTTCGCCTATATCCTGATGACCCGCCACAAGATGGGCTATGCCATCCGGCTGAGCGGCGAGGCCCCACGCGCCGCCCGTTTTGCCGGTGTGTCGCCCGACCGACTGACGATCTTCAGCCTCGGCACGGCGGGCGCTTTGGCTGGCCTCGCGGGGCTTTTCGAAGTCTCCGGTCCGGCAGGGCAGATCTCGATTGATTTCAGCTCCGGCTATGGCTTCACCGCGATTATCGTGGCCTTTCTGGGCCGATTGCATCCGGTTGGCATCCTGCTCGCGGGCCTCCTCATGGCGCTCACCTATGTGGGCGGAGATCTGGCACAAACCATGATTGCTATGCCCGCCGCCGCCATCCAAATGTTTCAGGGAATGCTGCTGTTTTTCCTGCTAGCGATGGATGTTTTCGTCAATTACCGCGTCAAACTCGTCGCGACGGAGGTGGCGTGATGGATCTAGGACAAATCAACCCCATCCTGCTGGCCGCCTCGCTGATGGTGGCCTCAACCCCGATTCTGCTGGCCGCTTTGGGCGAGATGGTGGTGGAGAAATCCGGAGTGCTCAATCTGGGCGTGGAAGGCATGATGATCACCGGCGCGGTGGTCGGCTTTGCCACCGCCGTCAGCAGCGGCAGCCCGGTGCTGGGCTTTGTCGCCGCCGCGATAGCCGGTGCCGCACTGAGCCTGATCTTTGCCCTGATCACGCTGGTTCTGAAATCTAATCAGGTCGCCACCGGGCTGGGGCTGACCCTGTTTGGCCTCGGCCTGTCATCGCTGATCGGCAAGCGCTTTGAAGGTATGACCGCACCGACGCTGGCTAAGCTCGATATTCCGGTCCTGTCGGATATTCCCGTTCTTGGCCCGGTGCTGTTTCACCATGACCCGATGGTCTATCTGTCGGTCCTGCTGGTGGCCGCAATCTGGGTCGGATTGAAGAAAAGCCGCGCGGGGCTGATCCTGCGCGCGGTGGGCGAAAACCACGATGCCGCTCATGCGCTGGGATATAAAGTCATCCGCGTGCGGCTTCTGGCGATCCTGTTTGGCGGGGCCATGGCCGGGATGGGCGGGGCCTATGTCAGCCTTGTTCGGGTGCCGCAATGGGTCGATGGCATGACCGCAGGCGCGGGCTGGATCGCGCTGGCGATTGTTGTCTTCGCAAGCTGGCGGCCGTGGCGGATCCTGCTGGGTGCCTATCTCTTTGGCGGGGTCACGGTTTTGCAGCTCAACCTACAGGCAGCCGGTGTCGCGATCCCGGTCGAATACCTGTCGATGTCGCCCTACCTTGTCACAATCCTCGTGCTGGTTATCATCTCGCTCAAAGGCAATCACGGCGCGCCGGGGTCGCTGGGGCGGATTTTCCACACCACGCATTAGGCCGAACCGCGCCGGGGGAGAGTGATGACAAAGGCAGAGATCATACAGCTTCTAGATGGCGAGCACGAACGCCATGGCGGGCGTGTGGCTCTGACCATTCATGTGCTGACCTTCCTGTCGGCCATTGCCATTGCGCTGGAAACCGAACCGGGGATTCCGGCCCTCATTCAGCGCTCGCTCTATCATTTCGAGGTCTTCCTGATCGTGGTGTTCACGGTGGAATATCTGCTGCGCCTCTATGCCTCACCGAGCCGGTTAAGCTATGCGCTCAGCGGCTGGGGGATCATCGACCTGTTTGCCATCCTGCCCGCCATCGCCCTGCTCACCCCGGAATGGCAGGTGGTGCGGGCTTTCCGGCTGGTGCGGTTGTTCAAGCTGTTTCGTGGCTCGCAATCGCTCAACCGGCTCGCCATGGCGCTGCGCAGCGTGCAGGGCGAGCTGATGATCTTTGGCGTCGCCTCGGCCCTGATGCTCTATGTCAGCGCGGTGGGGATCTATCTGTTCGAACATGATACCCAGCCCGAGGTTTTCACCTCGATCCTGACCAGCCTGTGGTGGGCCGTCGCCAGTTTCACCACGGTGGGCTATGGTGACATGATACCGATCACCCCCGGCGGACGACTGTTTACTACAGTGGTTCTGTTTGTCGGTCTTGGCATTATCGCTGTGCCTGCCGCCATCGTGACCACTGCGCTTCTGGAAGCGGAAACCAATATCCGCAAACGCCGGACGCATTCCAAACCGAAACCTGAAGAAACCGAACACGGAGAATGACATGAAGCTCATGAAAACCCTCGCGGCGGGTGCTGCCCTCGCCGTTGGCCTTGCCGGAATGGCGCAGGCCGAAGACACGACCAAGGTTGGTTTTGTCTATGTTGGCCCGGTCAATGATGGCGGCTGGTCGCAGCACCACCACGAGGCGGCCATGGAAATGGCGGATCATTTTGGTGACAAGATCGAAGTGATCGAACAGGAAAGCGTGCCGGAAGGTGCCGATGCCGAACGCGTGCTGACGCAGATGGCGCTGTCGGGGGCAGATATCATCTTCACCACCTCGTTTGGCTACATGGATGCCACCATCGCGGCGGCCGAAAAATTCCCGGATGTGAAATTTGAACACGCCACCGGCTACAAGACCGCTGACAATGTGGGTGTCTATTCGGCGCGCTTCTATGAAGGCCGCACCATCGAGGGTTTCCTCGCCGGGAAAATGACCGAGTCGAACAAGATCGCCTATATCGGCTCCTACCCGATCCCGGAAGTTATCCGCGGCATCAACTCGTCCTATATCGCGGCGAAGAAAGCCAATCCCGATGTCGAAATGAGCGTGGTCTGGCTCTACACCTGGTTTGACCCGGCCAAAGAAGCCGATGCAACTCAAGCACTTATCGACCAAGGCGTCGATGTGATCATGCAGCACACCGACTCGACCGCGCCGCAGATTACCGCACAGAAAGCCGGTGGCGTTTACACCTTCGGTCAGGCCGCCGATATGGCCGAGTTTGGCCCGATGCCGCGCATCAGCTCGATCATCGACCTTTGGGCGCCCTACTATATCGACCGCGTGCAAGCCGTGATCGACGGTAGCTGGGAAAGCGACAACACCTGGGATGGCATCGGCGCTGGCATGGTCGGCATCGGTGAAATTTCCGAGGTTGTTCCGGCGGATGTGAAAGCCGAAGCCGAAGCCCTGCGTGATGCGATCGCCGCCGGGGAATACCATTCCTTCACCGGCCCGCTGAACAAACAGGACGGCTCCGCGTGGCTGGCCGAAGGCGAAACCGCCGATGATGGCACCCTTGCCACGATGGATTTCTACGTCGAAGGCATCAAAGGCGACATCCCGCAATAAGCCCGAGACCATGTGAATAGCGAAGGCCCTGCAGCGTCTGCGGGGCCTTTTCTTATGGTGGGAAATGGGGCGAAAAAGGCTGTCTGCAAAACGTCGGCAAAACGTATGGCACGTGTCGGGCAAATATCAGGGCGAGCGGGAACCTCCAACGTTTCTGAGCATCACGCCTTTGCGTGACTAGCGGCCCCTCCATAGCGCCAGCCGCGCGAGAGCGTGCAGACGCTCCCCCTAACCATTCCTAAACCAGAGGGGAAAAAACCTGCCCTTTCCCCGCAAAAGCAATTCACATCCATATTGAAACCGCGCTAGGGTTGCCCCAGCTTAATGTTACACCAATTTACTTTACGGGGAGGTCCGATGGCCAGTAATCTCGACACCCAGATTCAGGAAAGCCAGAAACAGGTCGCCGAAGCGCAAGCGAAAATCTCGGAGCTGACCTCGCGCATCGAAACCGCGCGCGACAAAGCCGTGGCCGGGGAAGATATCGATATCGATATCGAAAATGCCACGCTGGACGATGTGCATGCTCATACGCAGGTGATGAATGCCAATATCGCCGAACTGATCATGGGGCTCGACGATGTGACCACCGGGTTCTCGCGCGATTTCGACGAGATGCGCAATAAGACCGGCTGGGAAAGCTTTGTCGGCATCTTCGCCAAGCATAAATCGGAATCGATGCGGCAGGAGCGGATGCGCACCGCCAGCATCGACGACAAGCTGCAGGATCTGATCAGCAAATCCGATGTGATCGTACAGCTACTGCAAGGCCAGCTTGATATGCTGAACGAGCAGAAAACCCGGGTGGAAACCAACCTGACCGAAACGCTGGATGACCGCGAGCTGACGGTGGCCGAGTTGGAACAGGTGCGGGTTGATCTGCAAGCCATGGACCCGGCGATTATCGAGCTGGAAAACAAGATCTCGGTTGAACAGGACGCCGCCGCGCGCACCAAGCTGGAAACCGAACTGGCCGATATGAACAAGAAGTATAACGAGCTGGTGCAGCAGGAGCAGGTCAAGCTTGCCCGCAGCCAGACGCTGGAACGTTATATCGAGAAGGGCAAAACCTGGGTGGACAGCCTGCAAAATCAGGCCGCGACCCAGATGGTGCTGATCAACAAGCTGCAAACGGACACCAAACAGCGGGTGGTGCTGTATGATGCGCTGTCGAAATCGCTGAAAACCGCGCAGCAGCAAGACGTGGCGCACCGGATCAACGAAATCGGCGTTGAGACCGACAAACAGGCGCAAGCCGCCATGGCCGCCATCGGCACCGCGACCAATAACCGGATGGCCGACATGATGGAAAGCCATGAGGAAAACATGGTCTTTGCCCGGGAAGTGCTGGAAGCCAAAGCCAAGGCCGACGAACGCTTTGCCCGCCGCTTTGAGGCGATTGTCGAGAAACACGACAAGAACCTGTACGGGGAGTGACGTAATTTGCCCGGCGGCACGGTCGTCGGGCAGAATTGCCCGTTGATTGATGCCAAATAATATGAAACGCAGTCGTATCCAGCAAGCAAACTTTCGTCGAAAAACCTCGACAAAGAGCTGCTATATCTGTGCGAAACCGATTCCTAATTCAGCGAAGTTTTGCACCGAATGCAACCGGTATCAAAACGCTTTCCGGCGCAGATTTTTGTCAGCGTTGAGACACATATCGGACTTTTCCGTCCCTATCAGCATCGCAACTTTATTAATATTTTACCACAATGATATTACCGACCTTCTCAACGGAAGAAAGGTCGCCCTAATATCAGCGATCCCAGACAAAGAGGGAGTTAAATCTTTCCACATCTCGAATGAGAGCGGCACAGGAATGGACATATATTCCATCCAATGCAATACACCAGCTTTGCTGCAAAATGGGAATAATGCAAATGTCGTTTCTGATTTCACAATAGAAGAGCCATTTCACTTAAAAAAGGGCCTAGACGCTACCATTGAATTTGAAGCACTCATCCCAAGACTTATCCCAGCAGGAGACGTAAACCTTCCATACACAAATCCGAACAACGGAAACCTTGGGGAAACCATCCCATGTGAACCCGGATCCGATTTTGGCTCACCATCCTTTGAGTTTTCCGGTGCAAAAAACAATAATTTCTGCGAATCCATTTCGAAGTCCTCCACATGCGAATTAAGCTACAAAACAATCCGCGGGGAAGGTCATCAAGAATTTACAACATCAGAACCCATAGCCATATACAGTATAACAAGTCACTCTAGCGCTCATGATTGGCTCACACCCCAAGATGAAATTGGAGACTACGCCTTTGGTATCTCACCAGAAACACTCCAAGGACGTAAACTAGAAGAAATAAAATTGCCCAGTTTAGGTGCATCAACGGACGCAGAAACCTCTCCAAGCGTGGAGGAACGAAGTGACTAATCTCCCCCTCACCCATGATCACGTCACGCTGGATGATGCCCAAGTCACCCGGCGCTATTTCGCCAAGTTTCAGGCGATTACCGGGCATCTGGCGCGGGTGGCGGCGCAGTTTGAAGCCGAGGGCAGCCTGACACGCGCCGAGGTCGAGGTACTAGCGCGCTATATCATCGGGCTGGGCTACAGCTTTCGGGCGCTGTCGAACAAATACCACATGTCTGGCCG
>JARRIY010000147.1:0-6221 GCA_037379985.1 Maritimibacter sp. | reverse complement strand
GCTTTTCCGGAAATCGACGAATGTGTCTCGGTCACCGGAGAGGATGATCTTATGTGCTTGGTGCGCACCCCATGTGCGGAAGATCTGGATGCACTGGTCGACGACATTTCCCAGATCAGCGGCGTCAAGTCCGTTGGCGCGACGATAATGCTGGCCAGCAAGTTCACCCGACGCGGCCGCGTGACTGCCCATCCCGTACCGCTGAAGCTTGCCAGCTAGGACCGCGCCCCGGCACGTACCAAGCTGTGCGCCGCATCGGCCAAATGAAACACCGGAAGGCCGGTCTCTGCCCTGATCGCAGCTGCATAGGGCGGTAGGTTGCCGCATTCCAAGATCACGGCCGACAAGCCATTGCCGCGCCGCACAAGGTCACGTGCGGCCGCGACTACGTCGCGTTCCATCGCCTCACGGCTGAATTCACGCAGCTGAGCGCTGCGGGGTGCCAGGAAGGTGCTGGAAAACAATTTACTGTCGTCCATTCCGGAGATCTCTGCCATTTCGGGATCAATCCCCGCCGCTGCCAGAGCATTCGGCCCGAGCGACGCCCGTGATGCCGTCATGATGCCGATACGGCCGGGGCGGACTATCCTCGCCATCGGATAAAGCGACAAGGCCGACAGCATCACCGGAATCGACACGGCCGCAGCGATCTGCGCCTGAACGGAGACCAGAAACCCACATGTCGAGACCAACGCCGTGGCGCCGCGCGCCTCCAGAGTTTGCGCAGCTGAAATGAAGTTTTCGACCAGATCGGGGGTCGGCGGGCCGTCCTGGACGACCTTTGTGCTGTCTGCACCGTCCACCACCAAGACCTCGCAGGGGAAAGGATAGGTTTCCGGCGCCCCGACGTCGCCGGGAATCCGTGGAAACGCGGTATCGAGCGACAGGATGCCCAGTTTCAATTCAAATCGCCCTTGTTTGGCTATCCCCTTGAGCCGCTGACCGGCTCAAAGCAGATGACATAGTGCAATGCATTCTCGCTCCCACTTCACCCGGCCTTACGGCGGTGCACAACCAACATTTTGCCGGGTTTTTTAATTCTCCCAGCAGATTGCTAGTTTCGTTTCGGCGCCCGCATGTACAGGATATGGCCAGATAAAAATACCACCAAAAACCAAACAGGGAAACAGACATGACGTATAAGATCGCTACGATTGCCGCCTCGGTTATTGCGCTGACATCAAGCGCAGCATCGGCAGAGAAATGGGATATGGCACTTGCCTATGCCGCCTCGAACTACCACTCGGAGATCGCGGCGGAGTTTGCTGCCGAAGTTACCGCGAACTCCGATCTTGAAATCGTGACCCACCCGGGTGGCTCGTTGTTTGCCGGCGCCGAAATCTTCGGAGCTGTACGCAAGGGCCTGGCTCCAATCGGTGAACGCCTGATCTCGGCGCTCGGCAATGACGACGCGGTCTACGAAGTCGACAGCGTGCCGTTCCTGGCCACCGGATTTGACGGCGCCAAGACATTGTACGAAGCCTCGAAGCCCGCACTGATCGAGACCCTGGAAGATGCCAAGCTGCACTTCCTCTATTCCTGCCCGTGGCCGCCGCAAGGGTTTTACAGCACCGTGGAAGCGACAGATCTGGACGCGCTGTCGGGTCTGAAATTCCGCGCCTACAACGCCACAACGTCGAAGATGGCCGAGGGCTTGGGCATGGTGCCGACCAAGATCGAAGCGGCCGAGCTTGCTCAGGCTTTTGCAACGGGAACCGCCCAGTCGATGATTTCCTCAGGCTCGACCGGCTATGACCGCAAACTCTGGGAGCATGTCGATTACTACTACGACGTGAAAGCCTGGCTGCCGCGTAACATGGTCATCGTGAACGGCAAGGCATGGGCGGGCTTGGACGACGCAACCAAGGACGTGATCACCACTGCCGCCGCGACTGCCGAAACCGCCTGCTGGGCCAAGGCAGAAGAACTGGACGGCTGGTATATCGAGCAGTTCAAAGAGCAGGGCATGACCATCGGCACTCTTCCCGACAGCGTTCAAGCCGAGTTTGAACGGGTTGGCGCGGAACTCAGGGCAGAATGGGCTGAACGCGCCGGCGAAAAAGGTGCCGCCATTCTTGAGGCCTATGAGGCGGCGAAATAAGCTACATCTTTGAGGATCGCGCCCTGACCGGGCGCGATCATTTCTCTATCCACCGACGGTGAGGGGAGTAGCGTATTGCGCAAACTGTCTGATTTTCTGGACCGGGTTTACCGGCTAGGGGGCATATTATCGGGTGTCAGCCTAGTTGGCTTGTGCCTGTTGGTGCTCTACAGCATCCTGGCGCGCCTCTTGGGGCTCTACGCAGGCGGCGCGACAGATTTTGCCGGCTATTTCATGGCAACATCCACCTTTCTGGCGCTGGCCGATACGTTCCGGGCGAATGGCCATATCCGGGTGCAATTGCTGGTGCAGAGATTTATCGGCGGCACGCGTCGGGCAATTGAAATTATCTGCCTTCTTGTGATGTCCGCTGCCACCGTCTTTATCGCGACCTACATGATGCGGCTGGTCTTCGACAGCTACAGCTTTGGTGAGCGCAGCGAAGGCGCCGATGCGATACTGCTCTGGATTCCTCAGACCCCGGTGGCCATCGGGGCCATCCTGCTGGCGATGTCCGTTCTGCATACATTGCTTCAGGCGTTTGTCGATTATAGCGCTGTGAACCCTGAAACCAGAGGGCATGAAGGGCCAAACGAAGTATGACTGAGACGCTTTCCATCATCATCTTCCTCTCAGCTCTTTTCGTCCTGCTCGGGCTTGGGGTCTGGGTCGGGATTGCCCTGCTGATTACGGCGATACTGGGCATGGCCTTGTTCACCAGCGTCCCCATTGGCGATGCCATGGCGGTCACAATCTGGGGCGGGCAATCGTCGTGGACCCTGACAGCTCTGCCTCTGTTCATCTGGATGGGCGAAATCCTTTTTCGCACCAAGCTTAGCGAGACCCTGTTTCGCGGCCTTGCGCCGTTCCTGCGGCGCCTACCGGGCGGGCTCTTGCATGTGAATGTCGGCGCGTCGGCGGTGTTCGCTGCGATCTCGGGCTCTTCGGCAGCAACGGTGGCCACGGTCGGCAAAATGTCGATCCCCGAGCTGACCCGACGCAACTATCCCGACCACATGATCGTCGGCACATTGTCCGGAGCTGGCACGCTGGGGCTACTGATCCCGCCATCTATTTCGATGATCATCTTCGGTGTCACGGTCAACGAGAGCATTTCAAAACTGTTCATGGCCGCGATGATACCGGGTATCTGTCTGGCTCTGATGTTCATGACCTACATCGCTTTGTGGTCATTCCTGAACCGAAAAACCTTCAACCCCGTTCAGGACATTGAAATGTCGAGTCTGGGCAGACGTCTGGCCGATCTGCTTCCGGTGCTGTGCCTGATCGGGGCGGTCATCGGCTCTATCTACAGCGGGATCGCCACGGCAACCGAAGCAGCGGCGCTCGGAGTCGTCGGTTCGTTGCTGCTGTCGCTCTGGCAGCGCAGCCTGACCCGCGCAAGTTTCGCTGCAAGCGTGATAGGATCGGTTCGCACGACGGCGATGATTATGCTGATCCTGATGGGCGCCAGTTTCCTATCGCTCGCGATGGGGTTCACGGGCATCCCACGGGCGTTGGCCGAAGCGATCGGCAGTTGGAACCTGGGGCCGCTGGAGTTGATCGCGATCCTGACGGTTTTCTACATCATCCTGGGCTGCTTTCTGGACGGGCTCAGCTCGATCGTGTTGACCATGGCCGTGATCGAGCCGATGGTTCGCGCCGCCGGTTTCGATATGCTCTGGTTCGGTGTTTATCTGATGATCGTGGTCGAAATGGCCCAGATCACGCCGCCTATCGGCTTCAACCTGTTCGTTCTGCAGGGGATGACCGGGCGTGATATGGGCTTCATCGCCCGCGCCTCCTTTCCGATGTTCGTGGTCATGTGCCTCTTTGTGGTGGTCCTGGTGTCTTTTCCGGGCCTTGCGACCTGGCTTCCCGAAATACTGAGCAAATAGGAGCCAGACATGAAGCCGAAAATCGTACTGGTTATGGTCGATATCGCACATGAGGAAAGCAGCCTTACGCTGTTGTCATATGTGCGGCAGAACTTCGAAGAGGCCACCATCCACGTCTCCTACGTCATGCCCTACGGCTATTACAGCTATGTTGAACCCTTTGTGTCGAAAGAGAGCCAAGCGGCCGCGGCGGAACGTGCCCGACAGCATCTGTCTGCATTGCTCACAAAGTCCGGCCTGGAGGATGCGGCCTATCATGTTCTGCGTGGCGGAATCGGCGAGCAGGTTGTGCTGGAAGCAAGTTCGATAAAAGCGGACCTGGTAGTGATCAACGCAACACGGTTGGACAGCCACCATACCACGCTTGGAACGCACGCTGCGCAGATCGCGCGCCATTGCGGCTGTAGTGTTCTTTTGCATCGCGCCCCGACTGCAGACGCATAGCACGCGCGTTGGCGCCTCGCGGATCGGACCTAAGGCTATCGCAAAGGCCGTTCGCCTGAACCCCGGTTCAGCACATGTGCTCTGCCTGCTGAAAACCGGACCATTTGAAACTGGAGTTCTCGGCTACTCTTTCCTGGCTGGGAGAGGAGCGGAAACGCATGAAAGCATCGAAGTTCACGGAGGCGCAGAAGGCCTTCATCCTGAAGCAGGGTGAGGAAGGCACGCCCGTCGCAGAGATCTGTCGTAAGGCAGGGATCAGCCAGGCGACCTACTTCAACTGGAAGAAAAGGTATGGCGGCTTGCTGCCGGACGAAATGAGGCGATTGAAGCAACTCGAAGACGAGAATGCGCGGCTGAAGAAGATCGTCGCAGATCTGACACTTGACCGAGAGATGTTGCAGGATGTCATTCGCCGAAAGCTCTGAAACCTGGTCGGAAGCGCGATCTGATTGACGGGATGTGTGCAGATTGGGCGGTGTCGATCCGGCGGGCCTGTGGGGCTCTCCGGTTTGACCGTTCCACTTACCACTACAAATCCCGGCGCGCCGATCCGGTGGAGCTGAAACGACGGGTCAAAGAGATCTGTGAAACCCGGGTCCGCTACGGATATCGGCGCGCAATGAGATCAAAGGAGCGGACCTTCAAACATCGTTACCGTAGGTTCGCTCCATTGGCACAGCCACCCTCTGGCCAACCGAAAATGCTGCACGATATGTCCAACGGCTGCTTCAGGGAAGCTGCAATGCAGCGTTTAGCTCACCGGTCAACGGCGGCAATGGGCCGACAGTTCATTTGGAAAATGATTACTGGAAGCACCAGAACGGGAAAGTCGCTGTTGGCTCAGATGACCAATGCCAACCGCTTTTCTGCCAATCGGACGTGAGCTTCGACACCCCAGTCAAAGGGCAGAAAATCTTGCTCGATCCCGTCTGCAAAAATGACCCCGCCCTCGTTGATCCGTGAGACCACCGTGAGCCCGGCATCTTGCCCTATCTCGCCCGCCGCAATGTCACAGCCCGAGGTGCGGCTGGGCCAGGGTTCTCGTGCAAAAAACGCCGCGCGGTATTCTTCGGGCGCGATCTCAAAAACACGGTGAGTCGCCGTCATGATCGACTTAGCCCAGCCTGTCAGGCCGGTGCCGGTTGCGACGATCATGCCGGACGAGGATTGAAACTCCTCCGCACCGGCGGCTTGCACAACATAGCGCGCGGACTGGTGCGACCGGTGCCCGATGAACAGCTCATTCAAAGCGAGCAAAGACAGGCCTTGGCCGGCATCAGCTTCGAGCATCGTCCGGGCCTGAATATCCATATCGGCATGCGCTGTAGCTTTCAAAAGAGCAGGCAAAGCGCCGACGCTGTGCCGGGTCAGCACGCCTTCGGATGACGCCGGATCAGGAGTGACCCCGATGACCGGCTGACCATCGAGATACTTGGCGAGATTTGCCACCAGCCCATCCTGACCGACCGGCACGACAATATCATTGTCGCTGAACAAAAACCGGCTCAGATCTTCACGCAGGATCTGGACATAGGACCAATCCTCAGGGATGGCTGCTCTGGCGGCGGCAAGGGTGCGGGACTGCAACGCATCTCGCACCTCCAGGTCTTCAATCTTCTGTCCGCGGGTCGAAAGGAAGAATTCAGCCTGCCCCCTCGTGCCGTGCCTTGCCAACAGGGCGGCATATTCGGTCTCTCTGCTGACCAAAACAACACGTGGGTTCAGACTGCTCATCTCACTTCTCCACCGGTCGTGAGCTTAGCAACAGCTTCGCTTGC
>JARRIY010000146.1:0-6231 GCA_037379985.1 Maritimibacter sp. | reverse complement strand
TATTGGCCCGCACCGAGCGGTGCAGTAGCGAGCTATCCTGACTGACCATGCCAATCGCCGCGCGCAGACTATCCTGCGTCACCGCCGACACGTCTTGCCCGTCGATCAGGATGCGGCCCTGCTCGACATCGCGGAAGCGCAGCATCAGGTTCACCAGCGAGGACTTGCCCGCACCGGAGCGCCCGACCAGCCCGACCTTTTGCCCGGCAGGGATGGAGAGCGACACGTGATCGAGACCGCCCGCGCCTTTGCCGTAATGGTGGCTGACATCGTCAAAGCGGATCTCGCCCCGGCTGAGCGCCAGTGCAGGCGCGGCGGGGGCATCGGTGATTTCATGCGGCACCGAGATCGAGCGCAGCCCTTCGCGGATCACCCCCGCATGTTCGAACAGCCGCGTGGTGACCCACATGATCCAGCCCGACATGCCATTCAGCCGGATCGCCAGCGCCGAGGCGGCGGCGACTTGTCCGATGGTCATCCGATCTTCGCTCCAGAGCCAGATCGAGGGGCCAATGAGGCCGATGAACAGAAGCCCGTTCAGGATGTTCTGCCCGAAGGCCAGCTCGGTGATCAACCGCAGCACCCGGCGGAAGCGGAGCAGCGCGCGGCGCATGGCCGAGAGCACGTAGTCCTCTTCCCGCGCGCCTTGCGAAAACAGTTTCACGCTTTCGATATTGGCATAGGCATCGACCACCCGCCCGGTGACCAGCGAACGCGCATCCGACCATTTCTCGCTGGCGGTCGCCACCCGCACTGCAACCCAGCGCGTATAGGTGACGTAAAGCCCCAGCCAGACAATCAGCGGCAGCGCCAACAACCAGTCGATTTGGCTGAGCAGACCGATTGCGGCCACGATATAGGTGATGGCGAAAAGGATCGCCTCGAATGCCATATAGGTGCTGTCTTCCACCGCCGGGCCAAGCTGCATCACCCGGTTCGACAAGCGCCCGGCGAAATCATTCTGGAAAAAGCTCATGGACTGGCCGAGCAGGTGCTTATGCGAGCGCCAATAAGTCTGCACCAACAGGTTGCTCGACAGCATCTGGTTGAGCATGAACTGATTGAGGGTGATCAGCAGTGGCCGGGCGAGCATCAGAAACAGCACGGCCATGATCAGCTCGGCCCCATGCAGCGACCAGAAACTGGCCCGGCCGCTCGCCTCCATCAGATCGACCACGTGCCCGGCATAGAAGATCACCCCCATCTCCATCACCGCAACGATGGTACTGGTCACACCCACCAGGGGCAGCAACCGGCCGAAATTGCGGTAATGGGTTTTCAGATAGGGCCAGAGCCGCGCCGGGGGCGTGGTGGAGTCAGTGGCGGTGAAAGGGTCGACGAGATTCTCGAAAAAACGAAACATGACGGAAATCCGATATTGGGATTTTGGGAAATGGGGGGAATGCACTGGGTCTGACACGCGGCCAGCCCTTCAGGACCGGCGGTATCAACCGTGGTATGAGATCCTGAATCGATGCATTGCAACCTCCGTCATGCGCGTCTGCGTTTTGACTGATTAGTCCGGTTTTTCCGAGCTGTCTCCCCCCTTGCCCGGCTGATCTGCTCAGGCGCGGCATTTCTGCAACGGTGGGTTGTAGCAGGCGGATGGCTTAGCCTGCGCCGATTTCCAGCTCTTGCTCCAGAAACCGCTCAAACGCATCCAGATCCATTTCCTCGAACTGGCCGAACGCCTGCATCCAGACACTGGCCTCGCGCAGCGCGTCGGGTTCGAGCTTGCACCATTTCACCCGTCCGCGCTTTTCCTGACTGATCAGCCCGGCGCGGGTGAGGATGCCCAGATGCTTGGAGATCGCCGCCAGCGAAATCTCGAAGGGCTCGGCCACATCCGTGACCGCCATATCGTCTTCCAGCAGCAGCTTCAGGATCGCCCGGCGGGTCGGGTCGGCAAGGGCAGAGAAGACGAGATCAAGACGGGTTTCCATGACATCGGGTTAGGCAGGGTGCGGGCAATCGTCAACCGAAAGGTTGAATATCGGATTTACCACCAAAACCGCCTCACTGGCCCCTCCCCCAAAACAGCCGGTTTTCAATATCACGTAATTTCAATATCTTACGAGATCTAGACCCAACCCAAACCCCGTTGACTCAAAACCGCCCTCAGCTTAGCAAGGCGGCAAGCTCATGAGGGGCGTAGTTACCGTGTCTGACCCAGAGAACGATCACCGCAAAGACCGCCTGAAGGCGCTTGAGGCAAAGATCGCGAAAGCTCGGGTTGAGACCGAAGAAGAGCCTCACATGAAGAAGGATTATGCTCAGGCCAATATGGCCTGGCGGATGGTCATCGAGCTGGTGGCTGGTCTTGGGATCGGCTTCGGCATGGGATACGGATTGGACCGCCTTTTCGGCACCATTCCATTATTCCTGGTGATCTTCACCCTTCTCGGGCTGGCGGCGGGCGTGAAAACCATGCTCGCATCGGCCAAAGAGATTGAGATGCAACAGGCGGCGAAAGCTGCCGAAGACGAGGAAGAGAAACGTGGCGACTGAAGCGGCACATAGCGAAGGCAGCGGGCTGACATTCCACCCGCTCGATCAGTTCATCGTGAAACCTCTGTTCGGCGAAGGTCCGATCCATTGGTACACGCCCACCAACGTGACCCTGTGGCTCGCGCTGGCGGTGCTGGCGATCATCGCGCTGTTCGTGTTCGGTACCCGTGGCCGCGCTCTGGTACCCTCGCGCAGCCAGTCGATCGGCGAAGTGCTCTATGGCTTCACCTACAAGATGGTTGAAGACGTGGCAGGCAAGGATGCGGTGAAGTTCTTCCCCTACATCATGACCCTGTTCATGTTCATCCTGTTCTCGAACTATCTCGGCCTGATCCCGGGCAGCTTTGCCACCACCTCGCATTTCGCTGTGACCGGTGTGCTGGCGATCACCGTGTTCCTGACCGTGACCATCGTTGGTTTCGTCAAGCACGGCTTTGGCTTCCTCGGCCTGTTCTGGGTGAGCTCGGCGCCGCTGGTGCTGCGCCCGATCCTGGCCATCATCGAGCTGATTTCCTACTTCGTGCGCCCTGTCAGCCACAGCATTCGTCTTGGCGGCAACATCATGGCGGGCCACGCTGTTATGAAAGTGTTTGCAGGCTTTGCCGCCGTCGCAGCCATCTCGCCCTTCGCCATTCTTTCGATCACGGCGATCTACGGGCTGGAGATGCTTGTCGCGGGGGTTCAGGCCTACGTGTTCGCAATCCTGACCTGTGTCTATCTGAAAGACGCAATGCATCCCTCGCACTGAGGGCGGGATACCTAAATATCAACGCAATTCCATCGTAAGGAGAATCATCATGGAAGGCGATATCGCACAACTCGGCCAATTCATCGGCGCTGGCCTTGCCGGCATCGGTTCGGGCGCTGCCGCCATCGGCGTCGGCCACGTGGCTGGCAACTTCCTCGCCGGCGCTCTGCGCAACCCGTCGGCCGCTGGTGGCCAAATGGCGACCCTCTTCATCGGCATCGCCTTCGCGGAAGCTCTGGGGATCTTCTCGTTCCTCGTCGCGCTTCTGCTGATGTTTGCCGTCTGACCTCAAAACCCATCCTTACGGTCGGGTGGGTCGCCTAAGCGGCCCACCCGGTGTAATCCGGGGTCTTGGAGGACAACATGGAAAACGAAACGCTCGATAGCGCAGCCGAAATGGCGCATGAAGCGAGTTCTGCGGGGATGCCGCAGCTCGAGTTCGGCACCTTCCCGAACCAGATTTTCTGGCTCGTGGTTGCGATCGTCGTCATCTATCTGGTGCTGAGCCGGATCGCGCTGCCGCGCATTGCCGGGGTTCTGGCTGAGCGTCAGAGCACGATCACCAATGACATCGCTGCGGCGGAAGATCTGAAACAGAAAGCCGTTGAAGCCGAAGACGCCTATAACAAGGCGCTGGCGGAAGCACGGGCGGAAGCGCAGAAGATCGCCGCTGAAACCAAGGCTGAAATTCAGGCCGACCTGGACGATGCGAAAGCAAAAGCCGATGCCGAGATTGCTGCGAAAGCGGCGGAATCGGAAAAGGCGATTGCCGAAATTCGTGCCGGTGCCGTTGAAAGCGTGAAAGCCGTGGCCAAAGACACCACGCTGGAAATTCTCGCCTCAATGGGCTTTGACGCGGACAAGAAATCCATCAACAGCGCCGTTGACGGCCAGTTGAAAGGGTAATGCCATGAAAAAGCTTATGACCCTTGCCCTGATGCTTGCGGCCAGCCCGGCGCTGGCAGCGGAAGAAGAAAAATTCTTCTCGCTGCACTCGACCGAGTTTGTCGTGACGCTGGCTTTCATCGTCTTTATCGGCGTGCTGATCTATTTCAAAGTGCCGGGTATTGTGGGTGGTCTGCTGGACCGCCGCGCTGAAAGCATCAAGACCGAGCTGGAAGAAGCCCGCGCCCTGCGTGAAGAAGCCCAGACGATCCTTGCCTCGTATGAGCGCAAGCAAAAAGAGGTGGCCGACCAGGCTGCTCTGATCGTCGAGCATGCGAAACGCGACGCCGCCGAAGCCGCTGTTATTGCCAAGCAGGATCTGAAAGACACCATCGCCCGCCGTCTTGCGGCTGCCGAGGATCAGATCAAATCGGCCGAAGCCTCGGCGGTGAAAGAGGTGCGTGACACCGCTGTCGCCGTCTCGGTAAGCGCCGCCAAAGCCGTCATCGCCAAGCAGATGACCGCCACCGAAGGCAACAAACTGATTGATGACTCGATCAAGGATGTGGAAGCCAAGCTGCACTAAGCTTCCCGCCTCCAGAGATCCAAAAGCCCGGGCCCAGCGCCCGGGCATTTTCGTTTGGGGGGGTGCGCTCAGAGTACCGGATCAGCCGCTCAGACAGGGCTGCCCCATTGGCGCCTGAGGCGACCTCCGGAGAACTTCCCCTGCCCCTTCCGGGGGGAGACGCAGCTGTGAAGCCTTGAATGAACCGCAGACCCTGCGCCAGCCAGCCGGGGAAGCGATGAGACGACATGGGGCCAGGACTATAGGAAGAGAACGCCGCAGATAGTGGGCAAGACCAATGAGCTCCGAAACCGGAGCCAGCCCGTTATCTGAACACTCCCATCCTCAAACAAAAACCCCGGCCACGAGGGCCGGGGTTTTGTTGGTCATATCATCTCGTCTCAGGCGAGTGTGCTATTGTAAACAACATCCGGCGTGAGCCCCACCCCGCCAGCGACCTTGGCTACGAGGGTGGTACCGACATAGACGTCAGAACCGTTTCCATTCAGCCAGTCCGTGACGGTCACGACATTGTCGGCGCTGGCCGGATCAGCGATATGGATTTCGATGGCATCCTGACCGGCTTCATAATCCCGGATTTGGATAAATTCGGTGTCACTGGAATTATTGTAGATGCTGAACGTATCGGCACCATGTTCGGAATATTGCGAGCTTTCGTCGCCATAAGCTGTATCACCAGCACCCAGGATAAGAGTATCGTCCCCTTTCCCGCCTTCCAGCGAATCCGACCCCGAGCCGCCGTCAAGTAAATCTGCGCCGTCACCGCCGTAGAGGTTATCTCTTCCATCATCCCCATTCAGAGTATCGGCACCTGCACCACCATAAAGATAATCATTGCCCTCCCCACCATTCAACAGATCATCGCCGCCGCCAGAGGCATTGGTCTGGTCCAGGTAGCTGCTCACACCATCGCCGTAGAGTGTGTCGCGACCAGCGCCACCAGAGAGAATATCTGCGCCTTCACCACCCACGACATGATCATCGCCGACGCCACCGTTGAGCGTATCAGCTCCGTCGCCGCCGATGAGATGATCGTCTCCATCACCGCCAGTTAGCGTATCGTCCCCACCAAGTCCGGTGAGGGTCGAACCACCATCATCCGCGATCAATGTGTCGTCGAACTCACTTCCCGTCACACCATGAAATGTTCCGACCAACGTATCGCCTTCGGCATCGCCGCCACTTGCGCTGTGCGCTCCGAGATCAACCTGTACGCCTTCGTTCGATGCCGCGTAGCTTATTGTCGTACCATAGCCATTGCCAACCAGTGTATCGGCTCCAGCACCACCTTCCAACGTTGCAACGTTTCCTTCGGCCGTAAGCGTATCATCACCAGGTCCGCCATAAAGATTGGCACTACTCCCGATTGTGGTCAGAGTGTCATTCCCGTCCTCGCCATATAAACTGGCGTCTGTAGACGTACCATAGCCCGGCTTACTACCATCAGTTATCGTATCGTTGCCTGGCCCACCCCAAGCTTGGTCTCCGTCAACATGTTCTAATC
>JARRIY010000145.1:0-11947 GCA_037379985.1 Maritimibacter sp. | reverse complement strand
ATCGCCCGGGCGGCGGGCTATCGCAATTTCCAGCATCTGAGCGCGATGCGCAAAGGGGCTGAGCCGGTGCCGGACGAGAAAACCGTCACCCGCGCTCTGCGCTATTTCGATGGCGCTGGGGTGATGACAAGCTGGCCCGCCAAAACCTCGGTGCAGCATCTCTGCCTTTGGGCAATCTGGGCGGGGCTACCGCCGGGGGACGAGCTGAACGAACGCGAGGTTTCGGCGCGGATCGACGAGCTGAGCAGCTTTGGCGATGCGGCGATCATCCGGCGCACCATGGCCGAGCTGGGGCTGGTCACACGTAGCCGCGATGGCCGCATCTATAAACGGGTCGAGCGCAAGCCCGGGCCGGATGCCCGCGCGCTGATCGCGGCGACCCGTGGTGGCGACAGCCCGGCGTAACCCTACGGCAGACCCGGTTTCAGCACCGGGTCGCCGCTTCCCATGATGTTCCGGCTTCGCTACCATCCGGGCAACAGGGAGAGATCTATGATTTACGAAACGATCCGGTTGGAGATTGAAGACGGGCTGGCAGTGCTCGTGCTGAACCGCCCCGACAAGATGAACGCGCTGACCACGCAGATGCGTGCGGAAGTCACCGATGCGCTGAAACGCGCCGGGCGCGAGGCGCGGGTGGTGGTGATGACCGGCGAGGGGCGGGCGTTCTGCACCGGTCAGGATCTGACCGATGGCGGCGCGAATTCCGGCCCGATGGATCTGGAGCGTACCCTGCGCGACGAATATGATCCGCTGATCCGCGCCATTGTCGATAGTCCGATCCCGGTGGTTGCGGCGGTGAATGGTCCGGCGGCGGGGGCGGGCGCCAATATCGCGCTGGCCGCCGATGTGGTGATCGCCACCCAGTCGGCCTATTTCCTGCAAGCCTTTTCGCGGATCGGCCTTATTCCTGATGCCGGTGGCACCTATACGCTGCCGCGCGCTGTGGGGATGGCCAAGGCCAAGGGGGCTGCGCTCTTTGCCGAGAAAATCACGGCAGAACAGGCGGATGCCTGGGGGATGATCTGGGAAGCGGTTCCGGATGGAGAGTTTGAAGCCGTCTGGCGGGCCCGCGCCCGGCAATTGGCCGAGGGGCCGACCAAGACCTATCAGGCGATCATTCAGGCAATGGATGCGAGCCTGAGCAATTCCTTTGACGAGCAGCTTGCGCTGGAAGCGAAATTGCAGGGCGAATGCGGCCGCTCGCGCGACTTTTCCGAAGGGGTGCTGGCCTTCGTCGAAAAACGGGCGCCGAAATTCGAAGGTCGATAAGGCGAGAAATCCGCCCGCGCCGAAGACGGCGATCATGATGGTGCCGAAAATGCCGCCGACGCCATGCACCGCGAAGACATCGAGCGTGTCGTCGATTTTCGCGAGGTTGCGCACCACATTCACCATTTCCTGGCAGAGAATGCCCGCGATGCCGCCGATGATCAGCGCCTCGACCGGGCCAACATAGCCCGAAGCCGGGGTGATCGAGGCCAGCCCTGCAATAGTCCCGGTGACGATGCCCACCATCGAGGCGCGGCCGTATTTGATCCGCTCCCAAACCGCCCAGCTCAGCGAGGCCGCAGCGGCGGAAATATGGGTAACAGTCAGGGCCATCGCGGCGCCACCATCGGCGGCCAGTTGCGAGCCGCCATTGAAGCCGAACCAGCCAACCCAGAGCATCGCGGCCCCGATCATCACATAGCCGGGGTTATGCGGCGGTGCCCCAGATCCAATGCGTGACCGGCGCATAGACCGCGAGCATCCAGAGTGCCGAGAAGGTTAGCACGAAGCCAAAGCTCACCCGCTCCACATAGGCACCGACGATCAGGCCGGGGGTGATGATCGCAAAGGTCATCTGGAAGGCGAAAAACAGCACTTCCGGGATCGTGCCCCAAAGCGTGCCTTCATCAATGCCCGAGAGGAACATCTTGCCCAGCCCGCCCCAGATCGCGCCGCCATCGCCAAAGGCAATGGAATAGCCAAAGACCAGCCAGAGCACGCTCATCAGCGCGGCAATGGCATAGACATGCATGAAGACCGAGAGCACGTTCCGTGCGCGCACCAGCCCCCCGTAAAACAGCGCCAGCCCCGGCAGGCTCATGAAAAGCACCAGTGCGGTCGCCACGATAATCCAGGCGGTATCTGCCCCGTTCATCATCCCCTCCATTTTGGTTCGCGCGTGTGATGGCGCATGAAAATGATGAGGAAAACGGCAAGTGGGCGGATTGATGATGAAAAAATCACCAAACTACAAATGGATTAAAAAATAGGCGAAAAGCCCGTACAGATGCGCGATATGTGAGCAAAATGAAAAACGCCCCGGACGGGGCGCTGTTCGATGCGTTCGCGATTATAGGCGGGGGAGGTCAGAGCTTGCGGGCGGCGCTGGCCAGCAGGTCAATCGCGCGGGCGGTTGCGGCGGCGCGCACTTCGGCCCGGCCAATCGCCCCGAATTCTACGGTTTCGCTTTGGGTCACGGCTTCGGTGGCAACGGCAAAGCACACCCGGCCTTCGGGTTTGTTTTCCGACCCGCCCGGACCTGCAATGCCGCTGATCGCGATGGCGATATCGACCGGGGCGTGTTTGCGCAGGCCCTCGGCCATTTCGCAGGCAACCTCTTCCGACACCGCGCCATGGCTGGCAAAGGTCGCGGCGCGCACGCCCAGAAGGGCGGTTTTGGCTTCGTTGGAATAGGTGACGATCCCGCGTTCGAACACATCCGAGGCGCCGGGAATATCGGTGATCGCTGCCGCCACCATGCCGCCGGTGCAGCTTTCCGCCGTGCCCAGCATCAGGCCCTTGGTGCGGCAGATATCCAGAAGGGTTTCAGGATCGGTCATGACAGCAACGGCATCAGCACGAGGTGGGAGCCTGCGGCGAGCACAAGCGTGACCACGGCAGCAAACGCCCCGGCATAAACATCATCCAGCATCACGCCCAAAGCATCGCCGCGCCGGTCGGCCTTGCCGATGATCGAGGGTTTCCAGATGTCGAAGAGGCGGAAAAAGACAAAGGCGGAAATCCAGCCGGGATAGAGCGCCAGCACATCGGCCCCGGCGGCGGTCGCGCCGATCGAGGCGGGCAACATGGCGATCCACATGCCGACCACTTCGTCGATGACGATCTCTGACGGGTCTTTGTTATCGGTACCTTCGGTCATGCCCTTGGTGGCCCAAAGCCCGGCAAAGAACGCGATGACAATCGCCACGCCCAGCAGCCACGGTCCGCCGAGCACGTGCAGCGCCCAGACAAAGGGCAGGGCGGCCAGCGATCCCCAGGTGCCGGGGGCGGGTTTCAGATAGCCCGTGAACAGGAAAGTGCCGATGATCTGTTTCATGCTTTTACCAATGTCGCCACGGCCAGCGCGGCGATCCCTTCTTCCCGACCGGTAAAGCCGAGGCGTTCTGATGTGGTGGCTTTCACCGAGACCCGCCCGGCATCCATGCCCATGATCCGTGCCAGCTCTGCCCGCATCGCGCCCGCATGGGGGCCGACTTTCGGACGCTCGCAGATCAGCGTGACGTCAACATTGGTGATCGTAAAGCCTTTCTCGGCGGCAAGTTGCGCAGCATGGGCGAGGAAAATGTGGCTTTCTGCGCCCTTCCATTGCGGATCGGAGGGCGGGAAATGCTGGCCGATATCGCCTTCGGCCATGGCGCCATAGATCGCATCGGTCAGGGCATGCATCCCGACATCGGCATCGGAATGGCCTTTCAGCTTTTTGTCATGCGGCACCGGTACACCGCAGAGAATGCAGGCATCGCCCGCTTCAAACGCGTGCACGTCATAGCCTTGCCCCACCCGGATATCCATCGCCGCCCCCATAAGCTGTTCGGCCCGGGCGAAATCCTCCGGCCCGGTAATTTTCATATTTGCTTCGTCGCCCTCGGTGATGGCGACGTCAAGCCCGGCGATCCGCGCAACTTCCACATCATCCGCCGCGCCGCCGGGATGGGCGCGATGGGCGGCAAGGATCGCCTTGTAGTGAAAGCCCTGCGGGGTTTGGGCGCGATAGAGCCCATTGTATCCTGCGTGCCAGCAACATTGCCTGCCACGCCACGCCATAGCGCATCAGTGACGGCCAGTGCAGGCGCGGCTCCGGCGCTATGGGACAGCGCGTTGATCACCCCGTCGATCACATGGCGCGGCACCAGCGGGCGGGCGACATCATGGATCAGCACCAGATCCGGCGGATCGGCTTCCAGCGCTTCCAGCCCGGCGCGCACGCTGGCATCGCGGCTGGCCCCGCCAAGCGCCACGGTCACATCGTGAAACCCTTCGGCCTGGCCCAGATCGTCAGGATGCAGCACCAGCACCACGCGAGATATTGCCGGATGTGCGGTAAAGGCCTCGACGCTCCAGTCGGCGACACGCCGCCCGGCTAGGCTACGCCATTGTTTTGGCACGCCGCCTCCGGCGCGGGTACCGCGTCCTGCGGCGACGATGATGGCTGCGATTTCCATGCAGCTTGTTTATGCGCTGCTGATTTTGAGGACAATGGGGTGTGTTATCGGGCAAATACATGCCTAAAACTTGTGCAATGGTGAAAAATGCATCAAATATGCGGGGGCGATTTTTGACCTTCGGGGTGAAAGCCCTATATTTCAGGCAACTGCTTAAGGATTAGGCGCGTGGGAATATCCCTTGGCGACAGTCAACTCGACCCTCCCGTATTTCTGGCCCCGATGGCCGGAATCACCGACCTGCCGTTTCGCAATCTCGTGCAGAGTTTCGGCGCGGGGTTGGTGGTGAGCGAAATGGTGGCGAGCCAGGAAATGGTACAGGCCAAGCCCGGGGTGCGGGAACGGGCTGAGCTGGGCTATGGTCTGGCAGGCACGGCGGTGCAGCTGGCCGGGCGCGATACCTATTGGATTGGCGAAGCCGCGCGGATGGTGGCCGATAATGGCGCCAGGATCATCGACATCAATATGGGCTGTCCGGCGAAAAAGGTCGTGGGCGGGCTGTCTGGCTCGGCGCTGATGCGCGATCCCGACCATGCGCTGCGGCTGATCGAGGCGGTGGTTGCTGCCGTTGATCTGCCGGTGACGCTGAAAACCCGGCTGGGCTGGGATGACGAGATGCGAAACGCGCCGGAGATTGCGCGGCGGGCCGAAGGGGCCGGGGTGAAAATGATCACCATCCATGGCCGCACGCGCTGTCAGTTCTACAAGGGGCACGCCGATTGGGCGGCGATCAAAGCCACCAAACAGGCGGTTTCGGTGCCGGTGATCGCCAATGGCGATATTTGTTCGCTCGAAGATGCTCGGGCGGCTTTGGAGCAATCCGGGGCCGATGGGGTGATGGTGGGGCGCGCCAGTGGTGGCAAGCCCTGGCTGATTGCCGAGATCGCGGCGGGGCTGGCGGGCGAACCCGCACCCGAGATCCCGACAGGCGATGCGCTGGTTGATCTGGTGGCGGGCCATTACGAGGCCTCGCTGAGCTTTTACGGGGCCGATCTGGGTAAACGAGTGATCCGCAAACATCTGGGCTGGTATATGGACGAGGCCGCGACGCCGCCGGAGCTGCGCCGCGATGTGCTGTCCTCGCCCGATCCGAAACATGTGCTGGCGCGTCTGCCCGATGCGCTGACCCCGCATAAGGAGGCGGCGGCGTGATGGATAATGATACGCTCTGGGCTTCGCTACCCGTTCCGGCGCTTCAGATCGCGGCGGATGATACCATTCTCGACGCCAATTCGGCGGGCGAGGCGCTTCATCGAAACAGCTTCTGGGCTGCCCCTTGCTGGACCGGCTGGCCATTGACGCCAATATCGAGGGCAGCTTTGAACGGGTGCGCCGCGATCAGGGGCCGATGTTCATCAACAATGTCGATGTCGGGGCAGGGCACGCGCCGCCGGTGGAATGCAATATCCAGATCGCCCCGATTTCCGGACGCCCCGGCGAGATTTTGATCCTGCTGGAGCCGCGTCAGCTCGCCGACCGGCTGAACAAGGCACATGGGGTGAAAAGCGCGGCGCGTTCGGCCATTGGCATGGCGGAAATGCTGGCGCATGAGATCAAGAACCCGCTGGCCGGGATCACCGGGGCCGCGCAGCTTCTGTCGCTGGACCTGACCGATGAAGATATCGAGCTGACCGATCTGATCGTGGCCGAAAGCCGCCGGATCGTGGCGCTGCTTGAGCAGGTCGAGCAATTCGGCAATCTGCGCCCGCCGGAGCGGCAGGAGGTGAATATTCACGATCTGCTGGACCGCGCGCAGAAATCGGCTGAGGTCGGCTTTGCCGCCAAGATGAAGCTGGTCGAGGATTACGACCCCTCGCTGCCGCCCACATGGGTGGATCCGGATCAGCTGATGCAGGTGTTTCTGAACCTGCTCAAAAACGCTTCGGAGGCCGCTGGCGGCGAGGGTGGTACGATCCGCATTCACACCTTTTACGATCACGCGCTCAGGATGCGCCGGGCCGATGGCACCGGTACCGGGCTGCCGCTTCAGGTCGAGATCATCGATGATGGCCCCGGCCTGCCGCCCGAGATCGCGGCACAGATTTTTGAACCCTTTGTATCGGGCCGGGAAAACGGCACCGGGCTTGGCCTTGCTTTGGTCTCCAAGATCATCGCGGATCACGATGGCTGGATCAGCGTCGAGTCCGTGCCCGGCAAAACCAAGTTCCGCATTTCCCTGCCTGTCGCCCCTAAAACCAAGGAGTAACGTCGATGGATGGTACCGTTCTCGTTGCAGATGATGATCGCACGATCCGCACTGTTCTGACCCAAGCGCTGACCCGCGCCGGATGCCGGGTTCACGCCACCTCGTCGCTGGTGACGCTGAAACGCTGGGTGGAAGAAGGGCGCGGCGATCTGGTGATCTCTGATGTGGTCATGCCCGATGGCAATGGGCTGGATGCGTTGCCGGAGATCGCCCAGATGCGGCCCGATCTGCCGGTGATCGTGATCTCGGCGCAAAATACCATCATGACCGCCATTCAGGCCGCCGAGAAAGAGGCATTTGACTATCTGCCGAAGCCCTTTGACCTGCCGGATCTGATGAAGCGGGCCTCGAAGGCGCTGGAACAGAAACGCCGTGCGCCGGTGGCAAAATCTGCCGACGACCGGGCGGAAAGCGGCGATCTGCCGCTGGTGGGCCATACGCCCGCGATGCAATCGCTTTACCGGCTGGTCGCGCGGGTGATGAATACCGAGCTGCCGGTTTTGATCACCGGCGAAAGCGGCACGGGTAAATCCTTGATTGCGCGTGCCATTCACGATTTCTCGGATCGTCGCAATCTGCCTTTCGTGGTGGTCACGCCGGATGATCTGACGCCGATGGAAGGCCCGGCCAAGATCCTCGCCAAAGTCGGGCAGGGCACGCTGCTATTTGATGAAATCGGCGATCTCGATGCCGATGCGCAGGCGCGGATCACCCGGATGCTCGACAGCCTGACCGACCCGTCGCCGCGGGTGATTTCCACCTCGCAGGGCGATCTATCGCGGCGGCTGAAAGCGGGCGAGTTTCGCCAGGATCTCTATTACCGGCTGGGCGGCGTGACCATTCCGGTGCCGTCCTTGCGCGAGCGGCTTGAGGATATTCCGGCGCTGGCCGAGCATTTCCTGGCCCGGGCCGAGCGCGATGGGCTGACCACCCGGGTTCTGTCGAAAGAAGCCACCGAGATTCTGCGCGCCTATCCCTGGCCGGGCAATGTGCGGCAGTTGGAAAATACCGTGCAGCGCCTAATGGTTACGGGTACCGATTCCGAGATTTCCCGCGCCGAGGTGGAAGCCTCGCTGGGCACGCCGTCGGGCGGGCCGGTGGTGACGATGGACGAGGCCGAAAACCTCTCGGCCTCGGTGGCGCGGCACCTGAAACGCTATTTCGATCTGCATGGTGGCAGCCTGCCGCCTCCCGGCGTCTATCAGCGCGTTTTGCGCGAGTTTGAGATGCCGCTGATCGAGATTGCGCTGGATGCAACAGGCGGCAATCAGGCGCGCTGTGCCGATCTCTTGGGGATCAACCGCAATACGCTACGTAAGAAGATCACCGAGTTGGGAATCGAGGTGACACGGCGCCGCAAACTGATGTAATAGTGCCACAGAGCGTGGCAGAAGAGCGTCATATCAGGCGCGGGTGTTGAGCCACGCATGCTGCCAGCCGGGCAAACCGGCTTTGGGGGAGGATTTCGTGGCGCAACGCGCATCACAGCATTGGACCTGGGATCGGGTCGCCCGGCTGCGGCGTATGCAGCGGTTTCAATCGACTGCGACCTTCGGGCTGGTGATTTTTGGCCCGATTCTGGCGGTTGTGACCTATCTGGTGATGGGGCCGCTCGATAAGGGGACGCAAAGCGACGCGCTGCGCTTCGTATTGCTGGCCGACTTTATCTATTCGCTGATCGTGCTGGCGCTGGTGGTGTCCGGCATCATGCGGATGATCGGGGCACGGCGGGCGAAATCGGCAGGCTCGCAGCTGCATATGCGTCTGACCGCGACCTTTGCCATTCTGGCGCTGCTTCCGGCGGTGCTGGTGGCGATCTTTGCCATGCTAACGGTGAATGTCGGGCTGGAAGGTTGGTTTTCCGATCGGGTCAGCCGGGTGGTGGGCAGCTCGCTTGAGGCCGCTCAGGCCTATGAAGACGAGCATCGCGACGGGCTGATGCAGGATACACGCGCGATTGCGGAGTTCCTGAACAAGGCCAAGACCAGCAGCTTTCTGATCTCTGATGCCGAGCTGCGTCAGGCGCTGGCACAGGCCCAGACCCGCATTCAGCGGGGGCTGCGCGAGGCCTATATCATCAATTCCGACGGCGATATTCGCCTGCGCGGGGATCGCTCCTATCTGTTTGATTATGAACGACCTTCTCCCGAAAGCATCGCCCGTGCGCTGGCCGGTGAAACCGTTGTGATCGAGGATTGGGACATCAATGAATTTCACGCCCTGATCCAGCTTAGCGCCTTTTCCGATCACCTGCTTTATGTCTCGCGCGATGTGGACGGCAAGATTTTCAAACTGCTCGACGATACCCAGGAAACCGGGAAATTCTATCAGCAGTTGGAACAGCAGCGCGGCAAGCTGCTGTTTGAGGTCGGGCTGATCTATCTGGGCTTTGCCACCATCCTTGTGCTGGCCGCGACATGGCTGGGGATGTGGTTTGCCGAACGGCTGTCGCGTCCGGTCGGGCGTCTGGCCTCGGCGGCGGAGCGGGTTGGCGCGGGCGATCTGGATGTGCAGGTGTTGGAAGAGAAAACCGGCGATGAGCTGGAGCTTCTGGGCCAGATGTTCAACCGGATGACCCGGCAGCTTAAGGGCCAGCGTCAGGCGCTGTTGGAAAACACCGACCAGATCGAACGGCGGCGGCGGCTATTTGATTCCGTGCTGACCTCGGTGACGGCGGGGGTGATGGGGCTGGATGCCGATGGCAAAGTCAGCTTTCTCAACCGCGCGGCACGGATCATGCTGGGTCTGCCCGAGGGCTATCAGGGCCACGCTGAAATCGCTCTGATCGTGCCGGAATTTGCCGCGCTGATGGAGCGGATCACCGAAGAAGGCGATACGCGCCGGCAGGAACAATTGACGCTCAGCCGGATGGGACGGCAGGAACGTCTGCTTGTGCGGATCGCGCCGCGCCATACCGATGAGGGCGTGCTGGAAGGCTATGTGGTGGCCTTTGATGACGTGACCGATCTGGTGACGGCGCAGCGCATGGCGGCCTGGGGCGATGTGGCCCGACGCATTGCCCATGAGATCAAGAACCCGTTGACCCCGATCCTGCTTTCCGCGGAACGGATCAAACGCAAGTTTGGCCGGATGCTGGAAGAAGAGGATGCCGAGGCGCTGGAAGGGCTGACCTCGGTGATCGTGCGCCAGACCGAAGACCTGCGCCGGATCGTTGATGAGTTTTCAAAATTCGCCCGGATGCCGGAGCCCGAGAAAAAGCCCGCCGATCTGGCCGAGCTGGTGCGCGGCGCGGTGATGCTGCAACAGGCCGGGCAGGAAGATGTTGATATTGAAGCGACTATTCCCAAAGGCGGCATGCCCGCCTCGCTGGATGAAACCATGATCGGTCAGGCGCTGACAAATTTGATTAAGAATGCAGGCGAAGCAATTGAAAGCCTGAAAGAAAGTGGTGACATGCCAGAGGGTCATCAGGCGATGATCCGGGTGGTTCTGTCGCGCGATGGTGATGACGGTGTGGTGACGATTTCCGATAATGGTATCGGGCTGCCCGAAGATCGTGGCCGGTTGTTTGAGCCTTATGTGACCACACGTGATAAGGGCACCGGTCTGGGCCTGCCGATTGTGAAGAAAATTATTGAGGAACATGGCGGGAGCCTGGTTCTGCTTGATGCAGAGATGTTTGGGGGAACCGACCGCCCCGGCGCCTGCGCCGAGATACGCTTGCCGCTTGTGGCCCGTGAAACCAAACGCGACGCCGCCGAATAAGAATAACGAGGGGAAAAAGATGGCTGATATCCTGATTGTCGATGATGAACGTGATATTCGCGAACTGATTTCTGACATCCTTGAGGATGAGGGTTACACCACGCGGCTGGCAGGCAATTCATCCGATGCCGTGGCCGAGGTGAAGCGCGAGCTGCCGGGTCTGATGATCCTGGATATCTGGCTGAAAGACAGCGCCATGGACGGGATCGACATCCTGAAAATGGTCAAGCGCGAGCATCCGGAAGTGCCGGTGGTGATCATCTCGGGCCATGGCAATATCGAGATCGCCGTCGCCGCGATCAAACAGGGCGCTTATGATTTCATCGAAAAGCCCTTCAATATCGACCAGTTGATGGTGGTGATCGGGCGCGCCATGGAAACCTCGCGCCTGCGTCGGGAAAATGTCGAGCTGAAGCGGCGTGACAGCGGGCCGATTGAAATGATCGGCACATCCGCCGCGTTCAAAACCCTGAAATCCAATCTGGAAAAGGTCATGCGCTCAAATGGGCGGGTGATGCTGACCGGGCCTGCAGGCGCGGGCAAAGAGCTGGCCGCGCGGATGATCCATGCAGGATCAGATCGGGCGCAGGCGCCATTTGTGGTGGTCAATTCCGCCTCGGTCGAGCCGGACCGGATGGAAGAGGTTCTGTTTGGCCGCGAAACGCCTGAGCGCGGGATCGAACCGGGGCTGTTGGAAGAGGCCAATGGCGGGGTGATCTATTTCGACGAGGTCGCGGATATGCCGCTGGGCACGCAGTCGAAAATCTTGCGCGTGCTGCTGGAGCAGAGCTTTGCCCGGGTGGGCGGGGCCGACAAGATCAGCGTCGATGTGCGGGTGATTTCCTCGACCACCCGCGACCTGCCGCAGGAGATTGCCGCGCAACGGTTCCGCGAAGAGCTGTATCACCGCCTGAATGTGGTGCCGGTGCATGTGCCGCCGCTGAGTGACCGGCGCGAGGATATTCCCGAGCTGGCCGGGCATTTCATCAATATCTTCAACGAAACCCAAGGCTTGCCGCTGCGCCAGCTTGCGGATGAAACACGGGCGATGCTGCAAAGCATGCCTTGGCCGGGCAATGTGCGGCAGCTGAAAAACGTCATCGAACGGGTGCTGATTCTGGGCGATGGCAATGGCCCGATTGAGCCCAGCGAGCTGAGCGAGACCGAGACCGGCGGCGATGGTGGCAGTGACGGCTCTGTGGTTCTGCCTGCCGCGCTGGCGGCACTGCCGCTGCGCGAGGCGCGCGAAGCTTTTGAGCGCGAATACCTGCTGACCCAGATCAATCGCTTCGGCGGCAATATCTCCCGCACCGCGAATTTCGTCGGCATGGAGCGCTCGGCCCTGCACCGCAAGCTGAAAAGCCTCGGCGTGGTCACCGGCACCAAATCCGGCGCCCGCGTGGCCTATCTGTCAGAGGGCGAGGCGGCGGAGCAGGAATAGGGCGCGCGGCGATGACGGCCTCAGAGGCGCTGGCGAGATACGAGCGAGAATTGGCAACGCGTGATTTTACCCGCGTTGCCCCGCTGATCGCACCAGAGGCAGTGTTCTGGTTCTCCGACG
>JARRIY010000144.1:0-7917 GCA_037379985.1 Maritimibacter sp. | reverse complement strand
TGTCCGGCGCATCGGAGCGGGCACGTCTTTTGGGCCGAGACTTCACGTCATATGGACCCGGGCATTGGAGTGGTGTCCCTCGCGAAAGGCGCCCGCCCAGAGCGCTGGCTAGACCCTCGGGCCATAGACCTCGAGGCTCGTGCCGCGCAATGTGGGGCGGGCTTCTGTCACTTCGAGCCAAACGCGCCGGGCGAACATCTTCAGACAGCAAGGCAGAGATATTTGATTTCCAGATAATCATCGCAGCCGTATTTCGAGCCTTCACGGCCCTGACCGGATTGCTTGATGCCGCCAAAGGGGGCGACCTCGGTCGAAATGAGGCCCGTGTTCACACCGACCATTCCGTATTCCAGTGCTTCCGCAACTTTCCAGACCTTCGATAAATCCTTGGCGTAGAAATAGGACGCAAGGCCGAAGATCGTATCGTTGGCCTGTTCGATGACGTCATCGACAGTTTCAAATCTGAAGAGCGGCGCGACCGGCCCGAAGGTTTCGATGCTGGCCACCTGCATGTTCCGTGTGACATCCCTAAGCACTGTCGGCTCAAAGAATGTACCGCCGAGCGCATGCCGTTTCCCGCCTGTGACGATGGATGCGCCCTGCGAGGTGGCGTCTTTGATATGCGCCTCCACCTTCTTGACGGCAGCATCCGAGATCAGCGGGCCTGCGGTAACGCCATCGGTGAAACCGTCTCCGACATTCATGGCTTCCACCGCAGCGGTCAGCTTTTCAGCAAAGGCATCATAGACGCCAGCTTGGACATAGATGCGATTGGCGCAAACACAGGTTTGACCGTTGTTGCGATACTTGGAGATCATCGCCCCTTCGACCGCCGCATCAAGATCGGCGTCATCGAAGACGATGAAGGGTGCATTGCCGCCCAACTCCATCGAGGTCTTCATAACCTGGTCTGCAGATTGCTTCAGCAGGATGCGGCCAACTTCGGTTGATCCGGTAAAGGTGAGCTTTCGAACCTTTTTGTTCTCACAGAACTCCTTGCCGACGTCGGAGCCGGATTTTGAGGTGACGACCGAAAATAGCCCGGCGGGCACACCCGCCTCTTCCGCCAATTTGGCCATTGCGAGCGCAGAAAGCGGCGTTTCAGCAGCGGGTTTTGCAACAAAGGCGCATCCGACTGCGAGGGCGGGCCCGACCTTCCGCGCGATCATAGCATTGGGAAAGTTCCAGGGCGTGATAGAGGCAACGACACCGATGGGCTGTTTCAAAACCATGATGCGTTTGTCAGGTTGATGCCCTGGGATGATGTCGCCGTAGACGCGTTTTGCCTCTTCCGCGAACCACTCGATGAAGCTCGCACCATAGAGGATTTCCCCCTTGGCTTCCGCCAGTGGTTTTCCCATCTCAGCGGTCAGGATGGATGCGAGATCATCCGCATTGGCGATCATGAGATCATACCATTTGCGCAGAACGCCTGCACGCTCCTTGCCCGTTCGCGCCGCCCAATCCTTTTGCGCTATGTAGGCCGCATCAATTGCTGATCTAGCCCCTCCGCGCCCCATATCGGGCAATGTGGCTATGACCGCACCGGTCGACGGGTTTGTGACCTCAAACCGGCGCCGACCTTCCGCTTCGGCCTCAGCGGCACTCACCCATCTACCACCGATAAAGGCCGCGTTGATCAGGAGGTCCTTGCGGTTGAGACTGTCTTCCAAAGGGGTGTTCGAATGTAGCATGGGCTTATCCCTGTAGATGGTTCGTGGGCTATTGCGCTGACGGCGACCGAGAGACTCCGCCTGCTGATCGCGCTAGAGCGATGTCTGGTAGATCCGCGCGGCATCCTCTTCCTGGAGGTCGCGTGGATTGTTCACGAGGAGCCTGCTTTGCTTCATCGCATCAGACGCCAGTTTCGGTATGTCCGATTGGGAAATGCCCACCTGCCGCAGGCCTGTTTCCAGACCCAGTTCGACGTTGAGGCGGCCCAAGCGATCTATGAACTCGGTGGCCACGGCCTGAGTGTCACTCGAGGTATCAATGTCGGGAAAGACCAGCGGCGCGAGCGCGGCGTAGTCTGCCCCGCAGTTGGGGGCGTTGAACCGCATCACGGCCTCAAGCACCAAGGCATTGGAAAGACCGTGTGGGACGTGGAACAGGCTGCCAACGGGATAGGCCAGCGCATGCACCGCCGCGACGGGTGAGTTCGCAAAGGCCTGCCCGGCCAGCATGGAGCCCAGCAGCATCTTCTCGCGCGCCTCCCGGTTTGCGCCATTGGTCACGGCTTCGCGAATATTGGCGCCAAGCAGCCGCAGCGCCTCCATGGCAAGCGCCTGAGAGATCGGGTTGTTGTTGGGGCTTTTGGAAGTGAAGGCTTCGATGGCATGAACCATTGCGTCGATGCCGGTCGCGGCTGTGATATGCGGCGGCAGTCCCATTGTCAGCTCGGCATCGAGCACCGCGATGTCCGGGAGAATGATCGGCGAGACTACACCCTTTTTCTCTTCCGTGCCGGTTGTCAGGATCGACACGGCGGTCACCTCGGACCCGGTTCCGGCGGTGGTGGGCACCAGCACCAGCGACAGACGTGTGCCCTTGGCTTGGTTGACGCCATACATGTCGTCGAGCGGCTGGTCCGTATTGGCCAGCAGCGCGATCATCTTCGCCACGTCCATGGAGCTGCCGCCGCCAAACCCGACGATGCAGGCCGCGTTGTGCTGTTTCGCGATTGCGACGGCGTCCAGAACGGTTGTCGCCTTGGGGTCCGCTTGAACCTGATCAAAGACGATCACCTCGAACCCGCATGTTTTCAGATTGCCGATTGCGGGTGTCGCGAGACCGAGTTTCATGATCCCCGGGTCGGTGACGAACAGAACCGCTGCGCCATCATCATTAGCGAGGGGAAGGGTGCCCACAATCTCTCCCAGCCGGGCGGCTGATCCCCAGCCCTGACGGATAGATGCGGTGGTGTTGAAGGTGAAATCACTCATGGCTACGCGGCCTCCGCGCGGGACATCAGGCTGACCTGGCCGCGCTCAATGGAATAGACTTTGTCGACGACTTTTTCGGAATGCGAATAATCGGATTCCGAAATCAGAACGGTGAGTTGCTCCTCGCGGAGATTGCCGATCACTTCCATAAGACGTTGGGCGAGGGCCGGGGCCACGCCTTCGAACGGCTCATCGAGCAGCAACAGATTGGGGCCAGCAACAAGCGCCCGGGCCAGGGCGACGAGCTTTTGTTGCCCGCCACTCAACGTCATCGCCTTGCGCTCTGCAAAGCGACCGATTTCGGGCATCAGATCGTAGACCCATTTTAGCCGCGAGCGGTCTGTATTCCTGGTCGCCCAAAGAGAGACCATGATGTTCTCTTCAACGGTGAAATGGGGCACCAGACGTCGGTCTTCCGGCAGGTAGCCAATGCCGAGAATGGCGCGTTCATGTGCCTTCGCGTCATGCAGTTCGGTATGGTTGAACTGGATGCTTCCCTGCTCAGTCGGCAGGATGCCCATGATCGAGCGCATCAGGGTTGTTTTTCCGGCGCCGTTCCGCCCGATCAGCCCGCAGGTTGTCCCGGTTTCGATCTCCAGATTGACCCCCCTTAGGATCGGAACGCGTTGGATGGAAAGGCTGACATTGCTCATCGTCAACATTGGGTTGCCCCTTCTATGGATGTTTCTTTCGCGGCTTCGCGGTGGAACTCGCTGCCGATGACGAATTCGCGCACCTTTGCGTTCGCGAGCACCTCAGCGGTGGGGCCATCGGCCAGAATTGTGCCCTCGTAGAAGGCGACGCATCTCGGCGAGAAGGCCTCGACGATTTCCATGTCATGCTCGATGAAAAGAACGGCGGTGTCCGTGGTCTTCAGGGCATCAATGAGGATGCGCATGAAGTCCATTTTCTCATCCGCGCTCACGCCACTGGTGGGTTCGTCCAAAAACAACAGATCCGGCTCGGCCACGGTTGCCAAGGCGATATCAACGAGTTTTCGCACGCCTTGCGGCAGGGTCTGGATCTCCTGCTCCGCATAGTGGTCGATATCGAACCGGGCGAGCAGCTTTAGCGCTTCCTCTTCGAGCGCGCGATCAATGGCGGGTTTGAACAGAACCGGCTTGTCCCGCTTTGAGATCGTCAGCGCGATCAGCACGTTCTCGATCACCGAGAGTTCCGGGAAGAGCTGCGGGATCTGAAACGATCGGCATATGCCAAGTCGGGTGATGTCTCGGGTGGCCTTGCCGGTGATGCTCTTGCCGCGATAGATGATTTCACCGGAAGTCGGGGTCAAATAGCCGGTGACCATGTTCACAAAGGTCGTCTTTCCGGCACCGTTTGACCCGATCACGCCCATGACTTCACCCGCGGCGATGGAGATGTTGATGCCCTTGGCCGCGTAGACGGCACCGAACTTCATTTCGAGGTTTTTTGTTTCAAGGATTGTCGTCATGTCATTCACCTGCGACCGGAGCGTCCGCGCCCGCTGATTTCTTGGGTTTTTTCTTTCTGGTGACGAGCGACCACAGACCTTTCGGCAGGAAGATGATGGTCAGGAGCATCACGGTGCCCAGGATCATCTGCCAGGTGTTCGGAGAGAGCTCGACGGCGTAGACCCGAACGAGTTCCAGAATGAAGGTCCCGATCATTGGCGCGGCGATGTGGCCGGTGCCGGAGAGGATCGAGACAAAGACGAATTGGCCGGAGGTCGTCCAGTTGGTCATTTCCGGATCGACGTGACCCAGCGGGAGCGCCCAGAGCACGCCGCCGATGGCAGACACCACAGCCGCCAGCACATATGTGATGTGGACCGCCTGGTGGGCCGAGGTGCCCAGATATTCGACCCGCAATTCGTTCTCGCGAATGGCTTCGTTAACGTAGCCCATGGGGCTCTTGAGGAAGCGGTTGAGAGCAATCGCGCTCCCGATGGCGATGAGGCATGTGAGCGTGTAGAGCGTCAGTCGCGACGTCTCGCCCTCCGGCTGCCAGCCCAGATAAGACGGGGTTGGGAGGTTGAAGCCATCTGTCGAGCCCAGCCCCTCGATGCTGGACAGGAGGCCAAAGAGGATCATCGAGACCGCAAGGGTCAGCATTGCATAGAAGATTTCGCGGTAGCGACGCAGCAGGAAGCCGAGCAGAGCAGACAGGATCAAGGCCGCGATGATCCCGGAGGCCAGCAAGACAAAGAAATCGGTGATGCCGAGGAACTTTGCCATCATGCCAGCGGCGTAGCCGCCGACGCAGAAGTAGAGGCCCTGTCCGAAGGATACCAGTCCGGCGCGCATCTGAATCATCACGCCGAGGGCGACCAGCCCGGTGCCCATGGAGACGTGGACGTAGTTGACGATCCATTTCGGCAACACGAATGCGACAAGGATCAGAAAGGGCAGGGCGATGAGCAACCCGATTTCGGTTCGATCAAGATGTTTGGTCATATTTTCCTGCTTTCTGCCAAGGCGAACAGGCCATAGGGCTTCACGGCCAGAACGGCGGCCATCACGAGATAGATCGAGAAAAGCTCCGCCGGCGGATAAAGGTGAACGGATGCGGCCCGCGCGAACCCGACGATCAGCGCGCCGATCATGGCGCCTCCGATAGAGCCCATGCCGCCGATCACGATGACGGCGAAGGACAGCACGATGATTTCGGCGCCGATGCCGGGAGAAACCGAAATTTCGGGTGCCGTGACGGCGCCGCCGAGCGCACCTAGGATCGCCCCGACCACGAAGGTGACGGTGAAGAACAAGGTCACATTGATCCCGAGCGCGCCGCTTATTTCGCGGTCTTCGATCACCACCAACAGCAATTTGCCGATACGGGTTCTGTTGAGCACCAAAAACAGTGCCAGCCCGACCGCGATGGCCGTCCCGATGATGATGAACTTGTAGACGGTGTAGGGAATATCGAGGATATCGACGGTGCCGAAGTAAAAGGCCGGCTGCCAGGCCACATAGGATTGCGTGCCCCAGATCAGCTTTGTGACATCTTCGAGGATGAGAAAAATGGCGTAGGTCACCAGCACCATGAGCACCTCGTCGCGCCCATACATGAACCTGAGTACGCCTCTTTCAACAACGAGGCCGGCGATCACGCCCGCAATCAGCGCGGCAAGCGGGATCAAAAGGAAGCTCAGCGCGACGGTCGAACCGGTGGCCGTATAGATCCCGATGGCCCAGGCCGAGGAATAGGCTCCGAGGGCGTAAAAGCCGCCATGGGCGATGTTGAGGATCCGCATCACACCATAGATCAATGTCAGGCCAACTGAGGATAAGAACAGCCATGCGGCGAAGCCAAGGCCGTCCACTGCAATTGCTGTGGCGGTTAGCATTGATAGCTCCATTTCTTTGGTGCGTTCGCGCCTGCGTTCAGATCGGCGGCGAACAAATACCGGGCCTCGAACAAATACCGGGCCTGCGTTCAAGGATTTCTTCGATCCAGACGCCCGGGAAAATTGAAGGAGGGGGCGGCGTTGCGGCCCCCTCCAACAGGAAGGTCAGGATGTCAGTCGCATTTGGCGCCTTCGAAGCCGCTCTGGATCCAGTCGATGGAGGTCACACCCACGGGCGGGTTCACACATTCGGCATTGAACCGCACGAAATCAACGAGGACAGGTTTGCCGGTGTCCTTGTCGTATTTGTAGGTGCCGTAAGCCGTGTCTTGGATGGCTTGGTGACCATTGGCCAAAGCCATGGAAACATGGCCGCTCGGGCCTTCCCATTCCAGACCCTGCAGCGCGCCAATGACAGCCTCTTGTTCGGCACTGCCCGCTTGGTCGGCGGCCGTCTTCACGCCCAAAAGCGCCTGCGCCATCTTGTAGGAGGGGTAGGTGGGCAATGTCCCGAAGCGATCAAAATAGGCCTCACGGAACCAGCTGTTCAGCTCGGACTCCGGGGCCAGTTCGCCATGCGGGCCGCGCGCGCCGATCACAGTGCCATCCGGAATTTGGGCGCTAAGACGTTGCATCGCCGTCTCGCCTGTTGTCAGCACGACTTTCGACCGCTCGAAGACCCCGCGCGCAGAGCCTTGGATGATGAAGGCCTCCATGTCGCCACCCCAGAAACTGGAATGCACAACATCGGGCTTGGACGTCAGTAGGGCAGAGATTTCCGACCCATATTGCCCGGCGTAGATTTTCGGAAATTGCTCGGTGGCAATCGACGCGTCGCTGTTGATTTGCGTGATAGATTCCGAGAAATCGCGCCACGAGTCCTGACCCCAGGCGTAATTCTGGTTGATGCCCGCGATGCTGTTCAGGCTGACGCCCTGTTGCTCAAGATAGCGCGCCGCGGCCACGCCATCCATGGTGGCATGCCCGCCGGTACGGAAAGTGTATTTGGGATCGGTGACGATCTCCTCGAAAATCTGCGGCGTGCCACAGTCGAACAGAATTGTCAGCGTCTCGGCCTTCTCGGCTTCCGGCGCGATCGCCTTGCAGCTGCCCGATGAGATGTAGCCGATGACCATTTCGACACCGTCTTTCTCGACGAGCTTGAGATAGTCTGCGTTCTTCTGTTTCGAGTTTTCGTCCACGAAGATCGGCTCGATCATCGCGCCGCCCAAACCCGGCGTGCTATATACTCCCGGAACACTGCCAGCATTGATGGCTTGAACCATCAGCTCAGCGGCATTGCGCGCCGGCACACCGAATGGTCCCGCCGCGCCGCCGGACAGGAATGTCACAAAGCCGACCTTGACGGTGTTGTCCTGCGCATATGCGGTGCCGGTCAGTCCCGCGACACCAATTGCTGCGGCAGCCATAAGAGATGTTGTCTTTCCAAGACGCGTTTCCAAGGTCGCGCCGAGACGAGATTTCGTCATGATTTTCCTCCAGTTTCTAACCCGTTAAGGGGTAGAAAATCGCACCTATGCGCACAGTTCAGCCAACCGCTTTCTGCGCCGCTTTGTTGTACGAAGTCCTCCCTTGCAGCCTCACAGAGACCGCTCATGTAGGAGAGGCTAAGGCGGAGCTGTCTTC
>JARRIY010000143.1:0-7996 GCA_037379985.1 Maritimibacter sp. | reverse complement strand
CGGCGCTGGCGATCCGGCTCAATGGTATGTCGGGCTGGATCATGTGGGTCACCACGCGGCTGTTCGAACATGCGGGCGTGATCCGCGAAGGGCTGCGCTCGATCTCGGTGCCGCATGAAATCACCGATGCCCCCGCCGCGCCTGCGCTGGCGCTCAGCCGGGGCGAGATCCGCTTTGACGACGTCAGCCACCATTACGGCAAAGGTGCGGGCGGTCTCGATCACGTGTCGCTCTCCATCCCCGCCGGGCAAAAGGTCGGGCTGGTCGGGCGCTCCGGTGCGGGCAAATCCTCGCTGGTGAACCTGATGCTGCGCTTCCGCGATGTCGAGCAGGGCCGCATCCTGATCGACGGGCAAGACGTGTCGGCGGTAACGCAGGACAGCCTGCGCGCGGCGATTGGTATGGTCAGTCAGGACAGCTCGCTACTGCACCGTTCGGTGCGGGCCAACATCCTCTATGGTCGGCCCGATGCCACCGAAGCGCAGATGATTGCCGCGGCCAAACGGGCCGAAGCGCATGACTTCATTGGCGATCTGTCCGACCCGAAAGGGCGGCATGGCTATAATGCGCAGGTGGGCGAACGCGGGGTGAAACTCTCTGGCGGGCAACGCCAGCGGATCGCCATCGCCCGGGTGATGCTGAAAGACGCGCCGATTCTGGTGCTGGACGAGGCCACCTCGGCGCTCGACAGCGAAGTGGAAGAGGCCATTCAGGATACGCTTTACGGCATGATGGAAGGCAAAACCGTGATCGCCATTGCCCACCGGCTGTCGACCATCGCCCGGATGGACCGGATCGTCGTACTCGATCATGGCCGGGTGGTGGAAGATGGCAGCCACGACGCCCTGATCGCCGAAGGCGGCATCTATGCCGGTCTCTGGGCACGTCAATCCGGCGGGTTCTTGGCCGAGGAATAAGAGATGTGCCCGGCTGCGGCTGGGCACATCCGCTTTGCCGGGGCCGCGCAGGGCGCGCGTCAGCCCGGAACAGTTCCACCGTCCCCGATCTTGGCAGGGTTAACCCGCGCCCGGTCACGCGCATCCCCATCATTCTGTCGAAGCGCCTCTCTCTCTCCATTCCCCCGCCCGGTGCGCGCCGCAAGGCGCAGGGCGAGCGCCTGCCCGTGTGGGCGGGCTGGCGCTTTGGAGGGGCAGCGTTCCGCACCTATGCATGCAGTTCGTGGCAGACATAAATGGAGCCGTTCATAAGCTCAGGTGCGCCATCCCCCGGGCAGACTCTCACCCTGCGCAGCCCAGGCCGCGAACCCAGCCTCACCGGCTGCTGCCCCACCAGCGAATTGGCATCAAATTCATCCCATATCCCCTTTCCCCTCCCGGCAAATCCTGCCACCTTCCACTGGTAAGGAGTGCTCGCGTGAAACTCAGCAATCTGATCGACCCGTTCCAGCCCGCCACAGGTGCCCCGCCGAAGACCCTGACAGCTTTTCTGCGCTGGTGTCTCGCAGGCGCCTGGCCGGTGATCTTTCTGGCCGCGCTGATCTCGTCGCTGGCCGGGATCACCGAAACCGGCACTGCCTGGGTGCTCGGCCATGTGATCGACACCGTCACCGCACGCGGGCCAGAGGCGCTGCTGACCTCGGCCAATCTTGGCCTGCTGGTCCTGACGCTCGGGTTCTTCCTGATCCTGCGCCCGCTGGCCTTTGGCAGCTCCAACTTGATGACAGCAGTGGTCATCGCGCCATCGCTTGCCCCGCTGGTGATCTCGCGCCTGCACCGCTGGATGCTCGATCAATCGGTGAATTACTTCGACGATGATTTCGCCGGACGGCTGGCGCAGAAACAGGCGCAAACCGCCCGGGCCGTCACCGATATGACGGTGGAAATCATCAATACCGTCACCTTTGCGCTGGCCTCGCTGGTCGGCACATTCGCGCTTCTTTTCAGCATCGACATCCGGCTCGCCCCGGTCTTTCTGGTCTGGCTGGTGGGCTATGGTTTCACCATCCGCTGGTTCATGCCGCGGGTGCGCAGCCGTGCCAAAGCGCGGGCAGGCGCACGGGCCATCGTCACCGGGCAAGTGGTCGATACCGTCACCAATATCCGCACCGTGAAGCTTTTCGCCCAGAATGCCCGCGAAGATGCCTCGACGTTGGATGCGCTGGATGAGTTTCGCGCCCGCTCGCTGGATTTCGGCCATCTCGCGGCGGGGTTTCGCATCACCCTGATGCTACTGGCCGGGATGCTGCCGGTGCTCTTGATAGGAGGCACGCTGGTGGTCTGGGCGGGTGGCGGCACCAGCGAAGGCGGCATCGTTTCGGCCGGGGTGATTTCCATCCGTATCGCGCAGATGACCGGTTGGGTCAGCTTTGCCCTGATGGGCATCTATCGCGAGCTGGGCGAGATCGAAGATGGCATGCGCACCCTCACCCCCGACCGGCGGCTGCTCGATGCCCCGGGGGCCCGCCCGCTGGGCGTGACCGGCGGTCAGATCCGGTTTGAAAATGTCGGCTTTGCCTATGGGCGCAAAACCGGCGGGGTGCAGGGGATCGACCTGACCATCGCCCCGGGCGAGAAACTGGCGCTGGTCGGCCCCTCGGGCGCAGGCAAATCGACCCTACTCTCGCTCTTGATGCGGCTTTATGATCCCGAAACCGGGCGGATCTGCATCGACGGGCAGGATATTCGCAATGTCACCCAGGACAGCCTGCGTCAGGCGATTGGCATGGTCACGCAGGAAACCGCGCTGTTCAACCGCTCGGCGCGTGACAATATCCTGTATGGCCGCCCCGAGGCTGGGGAACCGGCGCTGATCTCCGCCACCGAACGCGCCGAAGCCTATGATTTCGTGCAAGGGTTGGAAGATATTGCCGGGCGGCAGGGCTATGAGGCGCATCTGGGCGAACGCGGGGTAAAGCTCTCCGGCGGCCAACGTCAGCGCATCGCCATCGCGCGGGTGCTGCTGAAAGATGCCCCCATTCTGGTTCTGGACGAGGCGACCTCGGCGCTCGATAGCGAGGTCGAAGCGGCCATTCAGGATACGCTGGACAAGATGATGGACGGCAAAACCGTGATCGCCATCGCCCACCGCCTGTCGACGATCGCCCATATGGACCGGATCGTGGTGCTGGCCGAGGGGCAAGTCGCTGAACAGGGCAGCCACGAGGCTTTGCTGGCTCAGGGCGGCATCTATGCCGGGCTGTGGTCGCGGCAATCAGGCGGGTTTTTGGCCGAAGCCTGAGCTGCTTTCGAATGGAATTTGCAGTTTCGCACGGGTCGGGTAATTTGCCCTCAGGTTGATGCCCGGAGGGAGCTGATGGGTCTTTTGCGCAGGTTGATATTCCTCGCGGCACTGGTGGTGGCGGGAGAAGCCAGTGCGGGGTCGTCAGACACGCTGACCACGCGGCTCGGTGTCAGGCTCTATGGCTTGCCGGTTGGGCAGATGGTGCTCGCCGCCAATGCCGGAGCCAACGCCTATGCCGCGCGCGGTGAGTTTCGCACCACCGGGCTTGTCGGCTTTCTGGCCAAAGTGCGTTTCACCATGTCGGCGCGGGGTGTCGGGCACCTGCCGGGGCTGACCAGCCGCAGCTACAGTGAAGATGTGCATACCGGCTATCGCAGCTCCAGCCTGTCGGTTGACTATCCGGCGGATGATGCCCGGATTGATCCGCTCAGCGCCATGCTCGCCACGATGATCGACCGCCCCCGCAGCGCCGGCTGCGATTTCGACCGCCGCACCTATGACGGCAAACGTTCGATGCGGGTGCGGATGTGGGAAGCAGGCGAGCAACCGGGGCAGTTGCTCTGCAAAGGCGAGCTCACCCGCCTCTCAGGCTATGACGCCGATACTATGGCGCGCGGCACGCAGTTTTCCTTTCAGGTGGAGTTTTCCAAAGAGGATGACTGGCTCGCCCTCACCCGCGCCGATGTGGATACCGAACACGGCCACGTCTCGCTGCTGCGGGAGTAGGAGGGCGCTGCTGGCTCCAATCGCTCTGAGGCCAAGACCTTTCAGAAAGGTCTTACCAAGTGTTTTCTGAAAACACTTGGCCACAATACCCCGCCCGCCCGAATAGCACGGTAGGTGCCCGGCAAGCCCCATCGCCCCGTAGGGTGCGCAGTCTTGCGCACCAAGCGGTACCCGGCTTCCCTCCTCCGTCTATTCTCTTCCCACCCCGAAGCCACAGCGCGCAATCCTTTGAAATTCATTTTCAATTTGAAACAAACAAGACCAGCATTGAAGGCTCATCTTCAAGCCTGACGAAGCCATATTGCTGATTTTGTTAAGCTTTGCGCGTCACCCTCAAGACCAACGCGTTTCAAACCAAAGCACATAGGAGAACCCTGTGATTGGATCTGTATCAGTTGGCCAGCCTTCCTTGGCCGCAACCGTAAACCGCCCCAAATCATCAGATCAGCCCCAGAACGCCCTTCCGACATTCGGGAGCGTCAAAGTTGAGGATCTCAAAGAGGTGCCGGTCTCGCAATTCAATAAGGTGAAGAGTGACCCAGAGACCATGGCGCGTGTTCAAGAGATGTTGACGCTCGAAGCCTGGACGCACTCCCCTGAAGGCATGGCCTGGCGTGAAGAGCAGCTTGCCAAACAAAGCGCCCAACCTGTGGAACTTGCCGTCTACCAAGGTGATAAACTCGTCGCCTACAAGACCTCTGGTTTCACCTCCACCAATGCCCTGCACTCTATCCTTCCGGATGGATGGGGGGAGATGTCGCCGAATGAGTTGAAACAGGCATTGGCCACAGAATTCAGGAATCGGGGGATGGGCAATATCTCCATCCGCACCTCGACCGAAGGTCTGAACATGACCGGCGGCGAGGCAAGCGATATCTTCAACAGGCGTTGACCACAGCCCTTGGACATTCAGGGCGGGCAATGACGATCTCCGCACGGCCGCGCCCGTTTCTCCACCCGGCAAATCCCCCCACGTTCCGCGATTGGATTTTCCCGCGCCACCGGCGATAAGGGCGTCATGACATTCCGCCTGCCCATCGACGACGCGATCCCCGATCTGCTTGCTGCCCTTGCCGCCCATGGCCGTGCCGTGCTGATGGCGCCGCCGGGGGCGGGCAAAACCACGCGGGTGCCGCTGGCGCTGCTGGATCAGGTCGAGACCCGCATCCTGATGCTGGAGCCGCGCAGGCTGGCGGCGCGGGCGGCGGCCGAGCGCATGGCCGAAACCCTGGGCGAGCCGGTGGGCGAAACCGTCGGCTATCGCATTCGCGGCGAGGCAAAGATCGGCAAGCGCACCCGTATCGAAGTGGTGACCGAGGGCATCCTGACCCGGATGATCCAGTCCGACCCGGCGCTTGATGGCATCGGCGTGGTGATCTTTGACGAGTTTCACGAACGCTCCCTGAATGCCGATCTTGGTCTGGCCCTGGCCTGGGAAGCGCGCGGCGCCTTGCGCGAAGACCTGCAGCTTGTGGTCATGTCCGCGACGCTCGACGCCGATCCCGTCGCTGCCCTGCTCGACAATGCCCCGGTGGTGAAAAGCGAAGGCCGCGCCTATCCGGTCGAAACCCGCTGGCTTGACGCCCCGCTCGGCAAACGGGTGCGGCTGGAAGAGGCGGTGGCCGATCTGACCCTGCGCGCGGCCCATGAAACCACCGGCGGCATTCTGGTCTTCCTGCCCGGCGAGGGAGAAATCCGCCGGGTCGAGGCGCAGCTTGCCGGGCGTTTGCCCGATGATTGTGTGATCCGCCCGCTATTCGGCGCGATGGAGATGGGCGCACAGCGCGCCGCGATCCGGCCCGAAAAGACCGGGCGCAAAGTCGTGCTGGCCACCTCCATCGCTGAAACCTCGCTGACCATCGAAGATATCCGCGTGGTGGTCGATGCGGGCCGGGCCCGGCGGGCAAAGGTCGATCCCGGTACCGGGAAGAGCCGGTTGGTGACCGAGCGGGTCTCGAAAGCCGAGGCTGAACAGCGCCGGGGCCGCGCTGGCCGAGTGGCCGAAGGCACGTGTTATCGGCTCTGGACCAAGGGCGAAGAGGGCGCGCTGGCTGCGTTCCCGCCCGCCGAGATCGAGGTGGCCGATCTGGCTCCGCTGGCGCTGGAACTGGCGCTGTGGGGCGCGGGCGATGGCGGCGATCTGGCCTTTCTGACCCCACCCACTCCGGGGGTGCTGGACGAGGCGCGGGCGCTGCTGACCTCGCTGGGCGCGCTGGAGGGTGGGCATCACCCTGCGGCTGGCGGCTGTGCGCGACCCGGGAAAATTTGCCCGCGAGCAGGGTATGCAGATCAATCGCGGTGTGATCGAACGTGCCCGCGCCGAGGCCAAGCGGCTGGCCCGCATGGTCGAGCCGGGTGGCACGCACGCAGATCTGAGCCCGGCTCAGATGGCCGCGCTCGCCTATCCTGACCGGGTCGGGCTGCGCCGCAAGGGCGACGAGCCGCGCTATGTGCTTTCCGGTGGCAAGGGCGCGCTGATGGATGAGGCCGATCCGCTGGCAGGCCAAAGGCTTCTGGTGGTCACCGATAGTGATGGCAATCTGCGCGAAGCCCGGGTGCGGCTGGCGGCGGCGATCTCCGAGGCTGAGCTGCGCGCGGTGCATGGGGCGCAGATCGGCTGGGTGCAGCTGTGTGACTGGTCGAAACGCGAGGGCAAAGTGGTGGCGCGCGAGCAGGAGCGCTTTGGCGCCGTGGTGCTCGATGACCGGATCTGGCGCGATGCCGACCCGGCGCTGGTGGCCCGCGCCATGCTCGATGGCGTGCGCCAGCTCGGGCTGCGCCCGTCTGATGCCGCGCGGCGTTTCATGGTCCGGGTCGAGCTGGCGCGCAGCACCATTCCAGACCTGCCGGAAATGACCGAAGAGGCCCTGATGGAATGCCTGGACGATTGGCTGCTGCCGCATCTGACCGGGGTGCGCAGCGAAGGCGACTGGAAGAGGTTCGACATCCTCAATGCCCTGCGCGCGCGGCTGAGCTGGGATCAGATGCAGCGGCTTGATCAGGTCGCCCCCGCCGCCTTCACCACCCCGATGGGGCGCAAAGTGCCGATTGATTATGGCGGCGAGCTGCCCGGGATCGAGGTGAGGTTGCAGGAGATGTTCGGCGTCACCCGGCATCCGATGGTCGGCAACCAGCCCCTGCGCATCACCCTGCTTTCCCCCGGTCAGCGTCCGGTGCAGACCACCATGGACCTGCCCGCCTTCTGGGCCAGCTCCTATGCCGATGTGCGCAAGGATATGCGTGGGCGCTACCCGAAACACCCCTGGCCCGAAAACCCCGCCGAGGCCACGCCGACGCTCAGGGCCAAGCCGCGCGGGTAGGGTGCGCATTCATGCGCACCGCTCGCTCAGACCATCCGACCGCCAATCATCCCAGCCATCCCCCTTCCCGCCGTAGGCCGGGCTCTAGCCCGGCGGCATCCGCCCTTGTCGGGCTAAAGCCCGACCTACAATTCGATTAAACGGCAAAGCCACGCACGCAGGGGGCCCCACCATCCCCCGCCCGGCAAAGCCAATCGCCGCGCTCCGATACGCGGCACCGCGTTTGTCATTCTGAATCGCTACGCTTTGGCGAACTCGGGCATTGCCAAGAAACGTTTTTTGACACTATTTGGACTAGTTTCTGGACTTTTCGTCCATATGTAGAGAAGATGGCAACGAAGTTTCGGTAGTATCACCGTGGGAGGACGTTAGAGATGCCGAACAGCACACCAGACCAAATTCCGGTCGAGGTGGGGTCCTACGATTCACGTGTGGTTGCGAACCGCATTTTGGAGATTGCAGAGACCAAGGGCATCAAACTCACCCTGATGCAGCTTTTGAAGCTCGTATATATCGCACATGGATGGTGGCTGAGTTTCTCCAATGGAAGACCTCTGACTTCCGACACTCCACAGGCGTGGCAATATGGTCCGGTCTACCCTGCCGTGTACAACGCCTTTCGTCGATATGGATCCAGAGAGATTGAACATAAAGCATCAGACCTGATTACCGGGTATGAGTATTCGGGATCATTTTCTAGCGATGTTGACCGTCTACTCGAACAGGTTGTTGAGTCGTATGGCCGCTTT
>JARRIY010000142.1:0-15688 GCA_037379985.1 Maritimibacter sp. | reverse complement strand
AGTTTGGTGCGGGGTGTGATGGCAGAGATCACCTTCTCCGGATCCAGCGATCCATCGGCTTCGGTATCGACCCAAACCAGCTTTACCCCCTGCCGTTCACGCAGAAAATGCCAGGGCACGATATTGGCGTGGTGTTCGGCCACCGACAGCACGATCTCATCGCCTTCGCTCATCTGCGGAGCAGCCCAAGCGTAGGAGACCATATTGATCCCCTCGGTGGTGCCGGAATTGAACACGATCTCGTCTTCGCTGGCGGCGTTCAGAAACCGCGCAACGATCCCGCGCACGCTTTCATAGCGCTCGGTAGATAGATTAGAAAGGAAGTGCAAACCACGGTGAACATTGGAATATTCCTCAGAATAGCCGCGCGTGATCGCATCAATCACCACCTGCGGTTTCTGCGCTGAAGCCCCATTGTCGAGATAGGTCAGCGGTTTGCCATGCACCTCGCGCGACAGGATCGGAAAATCCGCGCGCACCGCGTTCACGTCATACATTTTATGCTCCCGTCCCGATGGGAATAAACAACCCGATGATACCGATCACGATACTCACACCGAAAATGGCCAGAACCGAGGTCACGAGAATCCCGGCAAAAACCATGGCTGCGGAGCGAAACCCGTGCATCTCGGCGATGAAATGACTGAGGATCCAGAAATTCATCACCACGGTCAAAATCGCCAGCAGTACCGAAAACCCCGGTGCGAACACGTCAAAGAATACGACGCCAAGTTGCAGGATCAGCCCGACGAATTGCGCCCAGATGACGGTGAGCAAGGCCTGATCAAAGCTGCCCGTTCCACCAACGGCCCGCCCCACCCAATAGATCGCAAAGACCAGAAAGATGGTTGTGGAGCCCTGCGCCACGCCCATCATCAGCGGGTCAACTTGCAGAGGGCTTATCACCATGGCCGGATCGACAGGCAGGATGATCCCGTCGATCACAGCCAAAAAAGTAGCGCCAACCAGAAGCAGGATCAGTACTTCCCAAAGCGTCGTGCGCGGCAAGCTTATCGCCTGAATCTCACGGGCAATCTTGCGCGGCTCCACGACGGTTTGCAGCGCCATTCCGACAAGATAGCCCCATTCGAGTTTCATGCACGTATCGCCACTGACAGGTTCATGGTCCAATGCACCAGAAAGCCCAACAGCGCAACCGAGCCAACGATACTGGCCTGCGCTCCATTGCCGCTGAAGCCCTGAATGAGGCCCCAGAACAGCCAGAGCGGGCTGGCGACCAACAGCGCCCAAAACAGGGCAAAGCGCATGGCGAGGCCCGAGACCTTATTGCCAAAGGCACGCGCGACAAGCTGGCTGATCCAGGCGATTGTGTAAAACACCAGAGGTGCAATGAAGATCGAACGGAACAGCGCCGCTGCCATCCGCGCATCGAAGGGCACCTCGGGCTGAAACACCGCGCCGCGTTGGGCCGACGGTAGCTGCGCCAGAAAGATCATCAGGCAGGCAACCATCAGAATGACCAGCGCCCGGCTTTCCAGCGCGCCCGACAACCGCTTGGCGAACACGTCGCGCGGCACCCGGTAGGCGCGGACAATGTCTGAGACAACGCTCATTTATTCGCTCCGTCGCCGTTGCAACCAACCTTCCAACCGGCTGGAAATATCCTCGGCAATCGCCGGATCTTCGATCTCGGCAATCGAGTCAGCAAGGAAGGCGATGACCATCAGATCGGTCGCATCCGGCAACGGCACGCCGCGCGATTGCAGGTAAAACAGTGCCTCTTCGTCAATCGCGCCGGAGGTCGAGCCATGCGAGCAGGCTACGTCATCGGCGTAAATCTCCAGTTCCGGCTTGGCGAGGAACTGACTGTCGTCATCCAGCAGCAGCGCCTGCGATTTCTGATAGCCATCGGTTTTCTGCGCGCCGGGTTTCACCAGAATCTTGCCCTGGAACACCCCGACCGCACCATTGCGCAGCACTTTTTTGATCACCTGACGGCTTTCGCAATTCAGCGCGTCATGGACTACAAAGACCGTATCGTCGTGGTGGAACGGATCACTTGCCCCGTCACCCATCGCCGCCCCGGCAATATGGGTGGTGGCATTGTCGCCCTGCATCTCAACAAACACTTCGTTACGGGTCAGCCGCCCGTTGACGGTCAGGGTGAAGCTCTTGAACGTCGCCTCAGCCCCCAGACGGGCGAAAATGTGGGTGGCAGCCTGCCGTTCATGATCGCGGCCCTGGCTGCGGATATGGTGGAACCGCGCGCCATCGCCGATCTCGACTTCCAGCACTTTGTTAAACCGCGCCGCCGCCGGACCGTTTTCCAGCAGCGTCAGATCGGCCCCGGGCTCCAGCTTGATCAGATGGTGCAGCAGCACGTCGGAACTTTCAGACCCGTGACGGTAGATCAGGCTGACAGGTTTCGCGGCCTTGCCGGTAACCCGGATCAGCACGCCGTCAGCCGCAAAAGCGGTGTTGAGCGCGGCAAGCGGACGGGTCACAGGCTCCTGCCCGCGCGCCTCCAGCGTGCCGTACAGGTCACGTGCCCAGTGCAGATCGGCATCCGCCGCATCGGCCAGACGTTCGATCTCAATCCCGGCCAGTTCCAGCGGGTCCGAGGCCGCCGCATCAAACACGCCATCGGTAAAGACCAGTTTCAGCCGCTCGATTCCATCATAGATCGGCACCTCGTCAGACATGTCGAATACCGCCGCGGGCACCGGCTCCGGCGAGACCAGACTGGCCGGTTTGGTGAAGCGCCAGTACTCGTCACGGGGCGCAGGCAGGCCCATGGCAGAGAGCCGAGTGAGCGCCGCCTCGCGCGCCGCACCGATCCAGGCACCGCCTTCCGGACGGGGCATCCCCGCCAAGCGCGCCTCCAGCGCATCAAGTTTTGGTTGCGCCACAGCCATTACGCCAGCTCCGCCAGAATGTCGGCATAGCCGTTTTCTTCGACTTCCAGCGCCAGCTCAGGCCCGCCGGTTTTCACGATCCGGCCCTTGGCGAGGATATGCACCACGTCGGGTTTGATGTGATCGAGCAGCCGCTGATAGTGCGTAATCACAAGAAAGCTGCGGCCTTCGTCGCGCAGCGCGTTCACGCCTTCCGAAACCAGCTTCATCGCATCCACATCGAGGCCGGAATCCGTCTCGTCGAGGATGCACATTTTCGGCTCAAGCATCGCCATTTGAAGGATTTCATTGCGCTTTTTCTCGCCGCCCGAGAAACCCACATTGACCGGTCGTTTCAGCATATCGGCGTCAATCTTCAGCGTCTTGGCCTTGGCGCGCACGTCCTTCAGGAAATCCGCCGCGCTCAGCTCTTCTTCGCCGCGCGCCTTGCGCTGCGCGTTCACGGCTGTTCGCAGGAAGGTCATGTTGCCGACGCCAGGAATTTCCACCGGGTATTGGAAGGCCAGAAACAGCCCCGCGGCCGCGCGCTCTTCCGGCGCCATATCGAGCAAGCTGACCCCATCCAACGTGGCTTCGCCGCCGGTGACTTCATAGCCACCACGGCCCGAGAGCACATAGGATAGCGTGGATTTGCCCGAACCGTTCGGCCCCATGATTGCATGCACCTTGCCAGCAGGCACTTCCAGATCCACGCCCTTGAGGATCTGCTTGTCCTCGTCTTCAAGTTTGACTTGCAAGTTACTGATTTTCAGCATGATTATTCCTCGGCTAAGGCTGAGACAAACGCAAGCGCGGCCCAGAGGGGCCTGCGCATCTGCGGTGCTGTGGATGTGTTATTGACGATATGCGACGCGCTTAGCGTTCTGAATCCATGACGATCAGTCGCGGCATCTGCGGCTGCTCTGTCTGCTGCGGGGTTTGCACCTCGCCTTGCGCCACGGCTTCGGTCTGAAACGGTGCGGGCTGATCCTGCGCGCCGAATTTCAGCGACAGCTCGCCAAACTGAAACGAGCTCGGTTCCGTCGTGGCAATCACATGCGCCGTCCATTCGGGCGAAAACACCTGGTCGAACAGCTCCGGCGCGAGATAGACGAAGTTGTGCATCAGGCTGGCCATGGCAAAGGCCCCGACCATCTGAGCCGACTGGAACGCCTTGACCTCGAGGTGAAAGAGCTGCCGGATTGCCCAGCCTCCGGCCACCACGAGCACCAGATCGACGATCGCATCGGAGATTGAGACCCCTGCCTGCGGATCGACCGGCATCAGGTGAAACCGCATATAGCGCAGGAGCAGCATCATGATCATGCCTAGAAGAAAGGCACAGATGATCTGCGCGGGATAACGGATGTTTTCGCGCCAGTTCAAGATCTTCACGGGTTTCCCCGTGGCTGCGTTGTTGCCGGAAATCCGCTGCAGCCGCTCCTGAAATTCCTGTTTCTGATTTGATTGCGCCATGGGGCTTACCGATTAACCAATTCGAACGGGACTGACCTAGCGATTGAATCGGACCGGAATGTGACAGGATCGCACGGGAAAAGTGGAAATAATCCGACGACGCACCAACACGGTGCGCTGCGGGGAGAACCCCCGTCAGATTTCCACACTCAGGCAGCATCACCCCACGCTCCCTTCCAGCGAGATCGCCACAAGCTGTTGGGCTTCCATGGCAAATTCCATCGGCAGCGCCTGCATGACCTCGCGGGCGAAGCCATTGACGATCAGCGCCACCGCTTCTTCCTCATCCATGCCGCGGCTCTGGCAATAGAACATCTGTTCTTCGTCCACCTTCGATGTGGTGGCCTCATGCTCGACCCGCGAGGAGTTATTCTTCACCTCGATATAGGGCACGGTATGGGCGCCACATTGATCGCCGATCAGCAGGCTGTCGCATTGCGTGTAGTTGCGGCTGTTTTTGGCTTTCGGGTGCACCGAGACCAGCCCGCGATAGGTGTTCTGCGCCTTGCCCGCCGAGATACCTTTCGACACGATGCGGCTTTTGGTGTTTTTGCCCAGATGCACCATCTTGGTGCCGGTATCGGCCTGTTGGTAATTGTTGGTGATGGCAATCGAGTAGAACTCGCCCTGGCTGTCATCGCCGCGCAGGATGCAGGAGGGGTATTTCCAGGTCACGGCTGATCCGGTTTCCACTTGCGTCCACATGACCTTGGCGCGGTCGCCTCGGCAATCGGCACGTTTGGTGACGAAATTGTAGATCCCGCCCTTGCCGTTTTCATCGCCCGGGAACCAGTTCTGAACCGTCGAATATTTCACCTCGGCATCTTCGAGGATGACGATCTCGACCACGGCCGCGTGAAGCTGCGCCTGATCGCGTTGCGGCGCGGTGCAGCCTTCCAGATAGGACACGTAGGCGCCTTTATCGGCAATGATCAGCGTGCGTTCGAACTGGCCGGTATTTTCAGCATTGATACGGAAATAGGTCGACAGCTCCATCGGGCAACGCACGCCTTCAGGGATGTAGACAAAGCTGCCATCGGAGAACACCGCCGAGTTCAGCGTGGCATAGAAATTATCCGATTGCGGCACGACGGAACCGAGATATTTCTTCACCAGATCCGGGTGTTTCTTGATCGCTTCGGAGATCGAGCAAAAGATCACACCGGCCTGTTCCAGCTCTTTTTTGAAGGTGGTGCCGACGGAAACGCTGTCAAACACTGCGTCCACCGCAACCTTGCGTTCGCCATCGCGGGCCTCGGCAGGCACTGCGTCTGCGCCCTCAACCCCGGCCAGGATCATCTGTTCTTTCAGCGGAATGCCAAGCTTTTCATAGGTCGCCAGAAGTTTCGGATCGACCTCATCAAGGCTTTTCGGCTTTTCCGTCATGCTGCTGGGGCGCGCATAGTAATACTGCGCCTGAAAGTCGATTTCCGGATAGTCGACCATGGCCCAATCGGGCTCGGTCAGTTGCACCCAGCGGCGATAGGCCTCCAGACGCCACTCGGTCATCCATTCCGGTTCGTCGTTCTTGGAGGAAATCAGCCGCACGATATCTTCCGACAGGCCCAACGGGGCGTAGTCGGTTTCGATCTCGGTTTCCCAGCCATATTTGTATTTTTCACCCAGCGAACGTACGGCCTCGACGGTTTCTTCTTCGACACCGTCTTTCACGTCTTTCGTCAGGGTTTCATCCGGGCCAGCCATATCTGCCTCCAGCAATCACGCCCGCGCCCGGGCGCGGAATTTCTCATATTCCCGAAGCCAGGCCGCCGCAAACTGCGCAACCTCATCTTCGGTCGTTGTCGGCCCCAGTGACACGCGCAGCGCCGAGCCTGCCAATGTGTCATCCAGCCCCATTGCCTTCAATGTGCGGCTGGCCGAGACCTTGCCCGAGGAGCAGGCGGAGCCTGCAGAAACTGCAAACCCCGCCAAGTCCATCACCATCACTTGTGTCTCCCCTTTCCACCCCGGGGTGATGAAGCACGAGGTGTTCGGGAGCCTGTTCGCGTCTTTCCTGACAAAAATAGTCTCTTTTGCAGATTCGGGGCAGTTTTATCCCATGTTCCGGCCTCTAGAACGCGCTGAGCGGCCTCGGCGGCTGCGCCAAATCCGGCAATGCCGATCACGTTTTCGGTGCCGGACCGGCGGCCCATTTCCTGCCCGCCGCCTTTGATACGCGGCTCTATATCCAGCCCACGGCGGATGATCAGCGCGCCAATGCCTTTCGGACCGCCGATTTTATGCGCTGAAATCATTGCCATATCTGCGCCGGACCAGTTGAAGGCAAAGGGGATCTTGCCAAAGGCCTGGGTGGCGTCGATCAGGTGCAGCCCCTCGGGCAAGTCCTGAATGATCCCGGTTTCGCTATTGGCAGCCTGCACGGTGCTGTGGGCAGGATCGGTCACAACCACCCTACCCGCCTCATCCACCGCCAGCGACACGTCACACCATGACGACACCGCATCATGCTCGACACCCGCGCAGGCAATGCCTTTGCCTGCCAGCGCCAATGCGGCAGATTCAGTGGCCGAAGATGTGAAAATCACATCGGCGCCGTCAGCTCCGAAAGCGCTGGCGATCTGGCGGCGGGCTTTTTCGATCAGCCCCTTCGCCGCACGCCCTTCGCTATGCACCGAGGATGGGTTGCCGGCCACATCCATGGCCGCGATCATCGCTGCGCGCGCCTCAGGCCGCAGCGGCGCGGTGGCGTTCCAGTCAAGATAGGTTCGGTTCAAGTCCCGCGTCCTTATGCCTCGCCCGCATGGGCGTCTTCATCGTCCACAACATGACAGATCGAAGGCACGGCAGGGCATGGCGCCAGCTCATTCTGCACCACGTCCGACAAGCGAGTCTGATGCAGGAAAACATAGACATGCGCCGACAGGCTTTCCCAAAGACGGTTGGTCATCGATTGCGCTTTCGAACCCGAACGCGCGCCCGAAGCCCCGGCCCCGGTATGCATGGCGCTGACAGTTTCATCCACGGCTTCAAGCACATCGGCCACACGAATCTCTGACGGCGGTTTGGCCAGACGATAGCCCCCACCGGGGCCCCGAACGCTTTCCACCAGCTTGGCGCGACGCAATTTTACGAATAATTGCTCAAGATAGGGCAGCGAGATGTTCTGACGCTTGGAAAGATCGGTCAGCGACAACAGGGTATCGCTCGGCTGCAACGCCAGATCGGCCAAAGCCACCATCGCATAGCGCCCTTTGGTGGAAAGCTTCATCTATCGATTCCTTCAAATCATTGACGAAAGCCGTCCCGAATATTAGGTGAACCAAGACGACGTGTCGGCTCTCGCAGCCGCAATGTCCCCGTATTATGGTGCCCGACTATTTTCGTCAAGAAATGTGGGGCCACAGGAGAGATCGAGACCATATGCCCGAAGTGATTTTTCCCGGCCCTGAAGGCCGGCTTGAAGGCCGCTATCACGCCCATAGGGAAAAGGACGCGCCGATCGCGATCATCCTGCACCCGCATCCGCAATTTGGCGGCACGATGAACAACAAGGTTGTCTACAACCTGCATTATGCCTTCCACAAAATGGGCTTCAACGTGCTGCGGTTCAATTTCCGCGGAGTGGGCCGTAGCCAGGGCGAATATGATCAGGGTGTGGGCGAGCTGTCCGATGCCGCCTCGGCGCTCGATTACCTGCAAAGCATGAACCAGAACGCCAAGCATTGCTGGGTGGCGGGTTTCAGCTTTGGCGCCTGGATCGGCATGCAGCTTCTGATGCGCCGGCCCGAGATCACCGGGTTCATCTCGGTTTCGCCGCCCGCGAACATGTATGATTTCTCGTTCCTCGCGCCCTGCCCCTCGTCGGGTCTGATCATCAACGGCACTGCCGACCGTGTGGCGCCGCCCGCCGATACGCATTCGCTGGTCGACAAGCTGCATGAGCAGAAAGGCATCACCATCACCCATACCGAGGTGGAAGGTGCCGGGCATTTCTTTGAGAACGATCATATGGATACGATGATCGGAGCGGTCGATACCTATGTGCGCCGCCGCCTGACCGAAACAACGCGATAGCAACCGATGTCAGATTCCGATCTTCAATCCCGCGTTGCCGACGAACTGGCGCAGGAAGTGCTGAAACTCGCCGCCGAAAGCGGCGATGAAGATATCGTGGACGAGGTGAAGAAAATCATCGGCACCTCGTCAACAACGCTGGAAGAGGCATATATGACGGCCGTGCGTGTGCGCCGTGCCGAAACCCGCGCGCTGGAGCTGATCGCCAGAAAGCGTAAGGCCCTGGGGATCTGAACCATCCCATCACCGGGAATGAAAAGGGCGCCTTTTGGGGCGCCCTTCTTTGTTACAGCTTGTAGATCTCAGCCTTCGCTGGGGGCCTTGCCGCAAGCGCGGGTGATCACCTCTTTCGGCTCATAGAGTCCGCCATGGCGCTGCACTTTTTCGCCCAGCCAGGCAGCAGGTGTCGCCCCGTCACCCTTGGCAAGGTGGCTGTCCAGACCCGGCATATCGGCGCGCAGGGCTTCATGCAGACAGCCCGCATAAACATTGCCGAGGCTGTAAGTCGGGAAATAGCCGATCAACCCGACCGACCAGTGCACATCCTGCAAACAGCCATTCGACGCCTTATCCACTTTTACGCCGAAATCAGCTTCAAACCGGGTATTCCAAGCTTCTTCCAGATCGGCCACATCCAGCGTTCCCGCAATCATCTGCCGCTCCAGGTCAAAGCGCAGCATGACATGCAGATTGTATTGCACCTCGTCGCTTTCGGTGCGGATATAGCCGGGGCTCAGCCGGTTGGCGGCGCCGTAGAACGCATCGGCATCTTTCACCGAGAGATCGCCGAAATGCGCGCGGAATTCATCGAACATCCAGCTGGTAAAGGCGCGCGAGCGGCCAAGCTGGTTTTCAAAAATCCGGCTCTGGCTTTCATGCACGCCCATCGACACGCCTTCGCCCAGCGGGGTCAGCAGATAGTCGCGGTCGATATGCTGCTCATAGCAGGCATGACCAACCTCATGGATACTGGAATAGATGCAGTTGAACGGATCCGCCGGGTTGGTGCGGGTGGTGATGCGCACATCCAGCCCCGAGCCTGACGAGAACGGATGCACCGCCTTATCGAGCCGACCATGGTTGAAATCATAGCCATAGGCTTCGGCCATCTTGCGGGCGAGCAGCATTTGCTGCGCCTCATCAAACTGGCCTTCCAGCGGTGTGGGCTGGTGATCTGCCCCCATCACCCGGTCGCGCAGGGCAACCAGACGCGGGCGCAGCGCATCGAACATCGCTTGCAGCTCGGCCCCGGTGGCGCCCGGCTCGTAATCGTCCAGCAGCGCATCATAAAGATCGCCGCCCGCAGCCAGCGCCTCGGCCTCTTCGCGTTTCAGCGCCACGATTTTCGTCAGCGTAGGAACGAAGGCGGCGAAATCATCATTGCCGCGCGCCACGGCCCATTCGCCCTGAGCTTCAGAGGTCAGCCGGGCCAGCTCGCCCGCCAGCTTGGCAGGCACCCGGCTGGTGCGTTCAAAGCTGCGGCGGATATGGCGCATATTGGCCTGCCCGACTTGATCGAGCGAGGCATCATCAATCGCCGCCAGCCACTCGCCCACACGCGGATCGGTGCGGCGCGCATGCAGCACCTGCGACATCGCCTCGCTTTCCTCGCCCCGCTGCGGCGCGGCCCCGCGCGGCATCATGGTTTCCTGATCCCAGCCCAACCGGCCCGCCACTTCTGCAAGTGCCTGTGTTTGGCGATCATACGCCATGAGCTCATTATATTTGGTCATTCTCAGCCTCTTACAGATTGTGCTTCGGGATAGCCCGCGCGGAAACGGGCGGTGATGATCAGCACCCAGAGCAGTATCGCGCCCAGTTGGTGGGTGATGGCCACATGCAGCATCGCGGCTTGCAGCACGGTCAGAATGCCCAGCCAGACCGGCGTGATCGAAACCGCATCGGGCGGGAAGAATTGCCCAGCCATCCAGGGCCAGTCGTTGAAATAGGTGCCTGCGTCGATCCCGGCGGCCAGCGCGCCAAGGATGATTTGCAGAAAGGCCAGATGCATCAGTCCGGTGCCAAGGCCAAACAGCCCCCGTTCCCGCAGCCGCCGCGCCTGCATCAGCTCGGCTTCGCTGCGCCCGAGAAGCAGCATACTCCAGGCGATCAGGCCGAAGATCACAAAGGCCAGCCCCAGATGGGTGGCAAGCCGATAGGAGGCCACATCGACCATATCGCCAGTGAGGCCGGATGAAACCATCCACCAGCCCACAGCGCCCTGAACACCGATCAGCCCGCCGATGATCAGCAAACGGCGCGCCCAGCCTGCGGGCAGTTTTTTTGCAAGCCAGAAACCGAGGAAGCCGAAGATCCAGACCATACCGATGACCCGGCCGAGCAATCTGTGGCCCCATTCCCACCAATAGATCTGTTGGAAATCCGCCAGTTCCATCCAGCTATTTTGCAACTGGAATTCCGGGCTTTGCTGGTATTTCGCGAATTCCGACATCCAGGCGGTTTCTGACAGCGGCGGCAGGGTGCCGAAGACCAGATTCCACTCGGTAATCGACAGGCCGGAATCGGTCAGCCGTGTCAGCCCGCCAATCAGGATCATCGCCGCGACCAGCAGGAAGAGCAGCCCCAGCCAGATGCGCATGGCCTTACGTACGCGCCCGGATCCGCCCTTGTCGATCATCCCCGGGGTGGCTTTCCGAGCGGTCTCGGCGCCCTCTCCGACCTCTTCGAATATGCTGCGTGAGCCTGCCATCTGTCGTCCTTTCGCGTTTGCCGGGATAATTAAGCCTTCTCGCCGGAAAGCCAAGGCAGGAAATCCGGCGAAAAAACGCCCGCTTGCATTGCGCCCAACCTCTTGCGGGTGGTATAAACCCCAAGACAAAATCTGGTGCTTTCCCCGCACAGGATATGGCAAGAAATAATCAACGGCGGACAGCGTGACCGACACCCCAGAAACCCCTGAATTCGAAGGCGAAATGCCGCCCGAGCGGCCCGCCTATGAAGGTCCCAGCGTCTCGATTGAGACGGAGATGAAGAATTCCTATCTCGATTACGCGATGAGCGTGATCGTGAGCCGCGCGATCCCCGATCTGCGCGACGGGCTGAAACCCGTGCATCGGCGCATTCTTTACGCCATGCATGAGGTCGGAAACACTCATGACAAGGCCTATCGTAAGTCATCGCGCCCGGTGGCCGACACGATGGGTAAATACCACCCCCATGGCGATGCGGCGATCTATGACGCGTTGGTGCGGATGGCGCAGGACTTCTCGATGTCACTGCCGCTGCTCGATGGTCAGGGTAACTTTGGCTCGATGGACGGCGATCCGCCCGCAGCCTTCCGTTACACCGAAGTCCGGATGCAGAAGGTCACCCAGGCACTTGTCGACGATCTCGACAAGGACACGGTCGACTTTCAGGATAACTATGATGGCAAGGATAAAGAACCGACGGTTCTGCCTGCCAAATATCCGAACATGCTGGTCAATGGTGCAGGCGGCATCGCCGTCGGCATGGCCACCAACATTCCGCCGCATAACCTCGGCGAAGTGATCGACGCGACGCTGGCCCTGATTGAAGATCCGGATCTCGATCCGATCCAGCTGATGGACTATGTGCCCGGCCCCGATTTCCCGACCGGCGGCGTGCTCTTGGGGCGCTCTGGCGCCCGCAAAGCTTATACAGAAGGCCGTGGCTCGGTGATCCTGCGGGCGAAAACCCGCGTCGAGGAAATCCGCAAAGACCGCTACGCCATCGTCGTGGATGAGATCCCCTATCAGGTCAACAAATCCACGATGATCGAAAAGATCGCCGAACTGGTGCGCGACAAAAAGCTCGAAGGCATCGCCGGGATCGAGGATCAGTCCGACCGCGTCGGCGTGCGGGTGGTGATCGAGCTGAAGCGCGACGCGACCCCGGAAGTGGTGCTGAACCAGCTCTTCCGCTATTCGCAGCTGCAAACCCATTTCGGCTGCAACATGCTGGCGCTGAATGGCGGTCGCCCCGAGCAGCTGACCCTGCGCGACTTCCTGACCTATTTCATCGGCTTCCGCGAAGAAGTCGTGGCGCGGCGCACAGCTTACCTGTTGCGCAAAGCCCGCGAGCGCAGCCATGTGCTGGTTGGTCTGGCCGTGGCGGTGTCGAATGTTGACGAGATCGTCGCGACGATCCGCAGCTCGGCCGATCCGGCCGAAGCCCGCAGCCGCTTGATGACCCGGCGCTGGCCCGCCAAGGACATCGCGCCCTATATCCAGCTGATCGACGATCCGACCCATAAGCTGAATGAAGACGGGACCTATAACCTGTCTGAGACCCAGGCTCGCGCCATTCTTGAGCTGCGCCTGCAACGTCTCACCGCCATGGGCGTGAAAGAGATCACCGACGAGCTGGAAGAACTCGCCGCCAAGATCAAGGATTACCTCGATATTCTGCGCTCACGCGAGCGGATCATGGCGATCATCTCGGGCGAGTTGACCGAGGTGAAAGACGCCTATGCCGTGCCGCGCCGGACCGAGATTGTCGATTGGTCGGGCGATATGGACGATGAAGACCTGATCGAACGCGAAGATATGGTGGTCACGATCACCCAGTCGGGCTGGGCCAAACGCACCCCGCTTGCCGATTTCCGCGCTCAGCGTCGTGGCGGCAAGGGCTTGTCGGGTGGTGGGCTGAAAGAAGACGATGTGGTGACAAACCTCTTCGTCGCCAATACCCATACGCAGCTGCTGTTCTTCACCACCGATGGCATGGTCTACAAGCTGAAATGCTGGCGCCTACCGCTGGGTGGACGCACGGCCAAGGGCAAGGCAATCGTGAACATTCTGCCGATCCCCACCGGGGTCAGCATCGCCGCGATCATGCCAGTGGATGCGCCGGAAGATGAATGGCAGAACCTGCAAATCTTCTTTGCCACCTCCACCGGCGATGTGCGCCGCAACGCGCTATCGGATTTCACCAATGTGATGCGCAACGGCAAGATCGCGATGAAACTGCCGGAAGGTGTCGAGCTGGTGAATGCCCGGATCTGCACCGAAGAGGATGACGTGATGCTTGTCACCGCTTCGGGCCGGGCGATCCGCTTCCCCACCACCGAAGTGCGGGTGTTCAAAGGCCGCGATTCGACCGGGGTCCGCGGCATCCGCCTTCTGTCGGATGAGGATAGCGTGGTGTCGATGTCGGTGATCCGCCATTTCGAAGCCACCAGCGACGAGCGTGCCGCCTATCTCAAGATGCGCCGCGCCCTTGCCGGGGTTGATGATGAGGGCGCCGATGAGGATGAAGCCATCGCAGGCGATATCAGCCCCGAGCGTTTCCGCGAGATGCAGGAGGCCGAAGACCTGATCCTGACCATCAGCGAAGCCGGCACCGGCAAGCTGAGCTCCAGCCATGATTACCCGGTTCGTGGGCGTGGCGGTCAGGGCGTTGCGGCGATGGACAAAGCCATGCGTGGCGGCGAGCTTGTCGCCTCCTTCCCCGTAGGCGAAAGCGATCAGGTGATGCTCGCCACCTCGAAAGGCCAGTCGATCCGCTGCCCGATTGAAGGCATCTCCTTCCGCTCGCGCGGCGCTGGCGGGGTGAAAGTCTTCAACACCGGCAAAGGCGAAAAGGTCGTCTCAGTCGCGTGGATCGCGGAAAGCGACGAGGATGACGAGGTGGAAACCACCGAGGCCGCAACCGACGCCAATACCGAGACCAGCGAAGGCTAAGCGCTCTCACAAATCAGGAAAGGCCCGTTGCCATGCAGCGGGCCTTTCCTTTTGCCCCCCACTCACCTACATCGCCCCCATGACAAAAACTCTTCATATCGTCGGCGGCGGCATGGCGGGCTCTGAGGCCGCATGGGCGGCTGCACAGGCCGGACTGGATGTGGTGCTGCATGAGATGCGCCCGCGCGTTGAAACCTTTGCCCACCAAACCGGCAAGCTGGCCGAGATGGTTTGTTCCAACTCCTTCCGCTCGGATGACAGCGAGCAGAACGCGGTGGGGCTCCTGCATTGGGAAATGCGCGCCGCCGGATCGCTGGTGATGCAAAGCGCTGACAAACACCGCATTCCGGCGGGTGGTGCGCTGGCCGTCGACCGCGAGCCGTTTTCGCAATATGTCAACGACACGCTGCGCGCCCTGCCGAATGTGCGGGTGGAAGAAGGCGAAATCACCTCGCTGCCCGAGGATGGGAACTGGATCTTTGCCACCGGCCCGCTGACCTCGCCCGAGCTTGGGGCGGCCATTCAGGCTGAAACCGGCGCTGACCGGCTGGCGTTTTTCGACGCTATCGCCCCCATCGTTCATGCCGAGAGCATTGATATGGACGTGGTCTGGGCGCAGAGCCGCTATGATAAAGGCGAGACCGAGGCAGAACAAAAAGCCTATCTCAACTGCCCGATGACCAAAGACCAGTACGAGGCTTTCATCGACGCACTTCTGGCCGCCGAGAAAACCGAGTTTCATGAGGGCGAAACAGCGGGCTATTTCGACGGCTGCCTGCCCATCGAGGTAATGGCCGAACGCGGTCGCGAAACCCTGCGCCACGGGCCGATGAAGCCGGTGGGGCTGACCAATACCCATAAGCCCGAGGAAAAGGCCTATGCGGTGGTGCAGCTGCGCCGGGATAACGCTCTGGGCACGCTGTTCAATATCGTCGGCTTTCAGACCAAGATGAAATACGGCGCCCAGCTTGAGGTGCTGCGGATGATCCCGGGGTTGGAGCAGGCGCAGTTTGCCCGGCTCGGCGGCATCCATCGCAACACCTTCATGAATTCGCCTACGCTTCTGGATCATGAGATGCGGCTGAAATCGCGCCCCCATATCCGCTTTGCCGGTCAGGTCACCGGGGTTGAAGGCTATGTGGAAAGCGCCGCCATGGGGCTGCTCGCGGGCCGTCTCGCCGTGGCCGAGCTGGCGGGCAAAACCCTGCCGCATGTGCCCAATACCACCGCCATGGGCGCGCTCGTCACCCATATTACCGGCGGGGCGGAGGCAAAGAGCTTTCAGCCGATGAATGTGAATTTCGGGCTGTTCCCACCGGTGGAGGGGCTGAAAGGCGGGCGGCGCGGCCGCAAGGACCGCTACAAGGCCTATACCGACCGCGCGAAAGAAGACTGGCAAGGTTGGCTCAGCCAAAGCTGAGCTTGCCCCGGCTTCTACCCCCGACTAGCTTCGCGCCATGATCACCCGTTTTGCCCCTTCGCCCACCGGGCTTTTGCACCTTGGCCATGCGTTTTCGGCGCTGACCGCCTGGGATATGGCGCAGGAAGCGGGCGGGCAGTTTCTGCTGCGCATCGAAGATATCGACACGCCACGTTGCAAGCCGGACTTCGAACAGGCGATTCATGACGATCTAAGCTGGCTGGGCCTGCGCTGGCCCG
>JARRIY010000141.1:0-8270 GCA_037379985.1 Maritimibacter sp. | reverse complement strand
CCGCCGATGCGGGCGAGGAAACCGGTCATCGCCAGCGGCGCAATCAGGGCGAGAAGCTTGGCAAAGGGATTGCCCGGGGTGATCCGCCCAGCCGCCTGATGGCGCGCGATGATCCCGGCAGCGTTTTGCAGATTGGGCATCAGCGCCGCCATGGCATCGCGAAATTCGGGCGTCTTCGCTACCTCGGCCATGGTCATCATCACCACCGCGCCGAAGCTGTTGAAGGTTTCCAGATAGGCGGCGGCGATGGCTGTGATGTCGGCCGTCACATCATCGCTCGCGGTCAGATGTCCGAAAGGTGAGGTGCTGAGCTCGGCCCCAAGTGCCGCCTTGATCAGCTCGGCCTTGGTGCCGAAGCGACGATAGAGCGTCACCTCATTCACCCCGGCGCGGCGCGCGATTTCCTTCGTCGTCGCAGCCTCGTAGCCCCGTTCAGAAAACACATCGAGCGCGGCTTTGTGGATCAGGGAAACGTCTATGACCTTGGGCAAGGGGGCCTCCATTTTTGCGGACAAGCATAGCGCCGCTGCGGGCGTTAGCAAGTTATGACTTGCACAAAGCATCGCGTAAGTCTATTGCAAGCCCATACTTGCTATAACGCAGATTCGGAGCCCGTCATGAGTGCACCTGCCCAAGTCCCCGCCCAAAAGCCGCATGAAGCCTGGTTTGAAGACACCTGGTGGTATGCGGTGAAGAAGCGCCTGCAATGGACCGGCTGGCTGCAATACATCCCCAACCTTGTTGCCGCCACGCTGGTGCTGTTGCTGGCTGGTATCGCTGCGCTGATCGGCATTGCGCCCGCCTTCACCGCCTGGCCTCTCTTCATCATTTCGCTGCTGCTCTACGGCAATGCGCTGTTTGATGTGGCGACGGTGCGCTTTGGTTGGCATCCGGCGGAAAAGCTGCCCGCCGCGCGCGATGGGATGGATGCCTTCGATCTGGCCCGCGCCCGGAAATCTTGCCGGTCGTTCCAGAAACGCAAATTGAGCGATGCGCATCGTGACAGGCTGATCGCGCTGGCCGAGCGGGCAGCGCAGCCGGAAGCCTGCATCGGCAGCGCGCCGATCCGGTTTGAATATCTCAACGCGCCGCTTACCGTTTGGCCGGTCGTCGGGGCGCAGGAATTTCTCGTGGCCATCGCGCCGCGTGAATATCACGAGCTGGCGGTGGTCGATATTGGCCGGAGCCTGCAAAAAGTGGTGCTTGAGGCCACGCGGATGGGCGTCGCCACCTGCTGGATCGGGCCGGGCGCTGATCCCAGCAGTATTGCCGAAAATCTGGGGCCGCGTTTCGATGCCGCCCGCGACCACGTGATCTGCGTCTGCGCCATCGGGTATAAGTCGCGTTACATACCGCTCTCGGTTCGGTTCATGACGCGCTCGATGAGCGACCGCAAAGCCATGAGCGAGCTGTTCTTTGCCGATACCAGCTTCAGCAAACCGCTCGACCCGGCTGCGGCCCCCTATGCCGAGTTTGGCCGCAGCTACGAGATCTGCCAGTGGTCGCCCTCGTCCTATAACGGCCAGACCAGCCGCGCCGTGGCGCTGGTGGAGGGCGGCAAGGTAAGCCGGGTGGATTTCTGCGCCGCCACCAAGTCGCGCTACTACGCCATGGTCGCGCTGGGCATCTGGATCGCCAATTGGGAATGGGGTTGCGCGGCGCTGGGGATCGACGGCAGGGTCGAGGTGCTTTCGACCGAGGGCGAAAACCGCCCCGAGCTGCCGCGATATGTGGCAAGCTGGCGCCGGGCCGCCTGATCTAGCCCCGGGCCAGAAACGCCTGGAACGCCGCCAGCGTTTCGTCGGAGACATGGTGCTCCATGCCTTCGGCATCCAGCTCGGCGGTTTGTTCCGGCACGCCCACGGCTTTCAAGAGATCGACCACAACCCGATGACGCGCGCGCACGCGGTCGGCCAGCGTCGCGCCGTCTTCGGTCAGGAACACCCCGCGATAGGGGCGGCTGACCGCCAGCCCTTCGCGTTTCAGCCGGGCCACGGCCTTGGTAGCAGTCGGGTGGGTCACCCCCATCCGGTTGGCAATATCCGCAATCCGCGCCTCGCCCATCTCTGCCGACAGATCGCTGATCATCTCGACGTAATCTTCCATCACCGCCATCGCCTGCGCATTGCGGGCATGGATGAACCTCTCGGCGTCGTCTGGCTGGGTCATGCGGGTCCTTCCTCCGGGGTTTCAGACATTATAGCCGAGGCTACATTTTGAAAAGCCCGTTTCGTCTGAATTTGCCTCTTGCAATAAATGAAGCCTCGGCTACATTTCGTTGCTGCGACAGGATGATGAAAGAGATCATGTGATGAGTCATAGCTTAACCAACAGAACCCGAGCGGTGATGTCCGCCGTGCTGGCGGGCGAACGCAAAGGCGTGCGCGCGCTTTCGGCCTTTGTCGGGCCAGCCGTCATTGCTTCGATCGCCTATGTCGACCCGGGCAATTACGCGACGAATATTCAGGCGGGCGCGGGCTATGGCTATACGCTGCTTTGGGTGGTGCTGCTGGCCAACCTGATCGCCATGCTGTTTCAGGCGCTGTCTGCCCGGCTGGGGATCGTCTCGGGGAAAAATCTGGCAGAGCTGAGCCGTGACAACTTCCCGCGTCCGGTGGTCTGGGCGATGTGGGCGGTCAGCGAGGTTGCCGCGATGGCGACCGATCTGGCTGAGTTCCTCGGCGGCGCCATTGGGCTTGCGCTTTTGTTCAATATTCCGCTGGTCTGGGGGATGGTGGTGACTGCCATTGTCACCTACGGCATTCTGGTGTTCGAGCGCAAAGGCTTTCGGCCGATGGAACTGATCATCGGCACAATGGTGGCCATCATCGGCCTGTGCTATCTGGTTGAACTGTTTATCGCCCCGATTGACTGGGGCTCTGCGGCCACCGGGCTGGTGACGCCGATCATGCCGGACGCGACGGCCCTGACCATTGCGGTCGGGATCATTGGTGCCACGGTTATGCCCCATGCGGTTTATCTGCATTCGGGTCTGACGCAGATGCGCACCCATATGCGCCATGATGAAGATCGCCGCAAAGTCGTGCGCTATTCCAATATCGAAGTGGTGGTCGCGCTGGCGATTGCCGGCATGGTCAATATGGCGATGGTGATGATGGCGGCGTCGGCTTTCCACACAGGCCATTCCGACGTGGCTGAGATCGAAACCGCGTTTCACCTGCTGACCCCGCTTCTGGGCTCGGCGGCGGCGGCGGTGTTCCTCGTCTCGCTGATCACCTCGGGGGTTTCCAGCTCGGTGGTGGGCACTATGGCGGGGCAGATGATCATGCAGGGTTTCCTGCATTTCCATGTACCGATCTGGCTGCGCCGTCTGGTGACGATGCTGCCCGCTTTTGCGGTGGTGGCGCTGGGGGCCAACGCCACCGATGCGCTGGTGCTCAGCCAGGTGGTGCTGTCCATCGCCCTGCCGGTGCCGATGGTGGCCCTGATCATCTTCACCTCGCGCCGCGACGTTATGGGCGAGCATGTGACCGGGTTGCCGGTGCGGGCGCTGGCCATTCTGGGCGCCACGATTGTGCTGAGCCTGAATTTCGTGCTGCTGGCCGAGTTCTTCGGCGTCACGATCCCCGGCCTTGGATAAGGCGCCGAGACCTACCGTGAAAAAGAAAGGGCGCCATGATGGCGCCCTTTGTCATTTGTGAGGGTGGGCTAGATCAGACGCCCGCATCCACAATCGCGTCGGCCAGAAGGTCGATGGTGTTTTCATTCAGCCCCGCGATGTTCATGCGGCTGTCGCCGACCATGTAGATCGCGTGTTTGTCGCGCATGTATTGCACCTGCTCGGGCGTCGCACCGATACGCGAGAACATGCCGCGATGCTCGGCGATGAAGCCGAAGCGATCGGAATTGGTGCGGGTCTGCAAGGCGCTCGCGAGTTTCTTGCGCAGGCCCAACATGCCGTTGCGCACCTCTTCCAGCTCGGCGGCCCAATCGGCGCGCAGGGCGGTGTCGTCGAGGATCATCTGCACCAGCCGGGCGCCATGATCCGGCGGGAACGAGAAGTTCTGCCGGTTCAGATGCGCGAGGGTTTTCTGGGTCAGATCCTTGCGTTTCGGCCCCGGGGCAATGGCCATGAGCAACCCGGTGCGTTCGCGATAGAGGCCAAAGTTTTTCGAACAGCTCGCCGCGATCATCGCCTCCGGCAGGCGCGAAGCGATCAGACGGGTGCCCGCCGCATCTTCTTCCAGCCCGTCGCCAAAGCCCTGATAGGCGATGTCGATCAGCGGCACGGCGGATTTTTCTTCCAGCAGAGTGGCGACCTGATCCCATTGGGTCAGGTTCAGATTGGCCCCGGTCGGATTGTGGCAGGCGCCGTGTAGAAGCACCACATCGCCCGGCTTCACGCCGGCGAGGTCTTCCATCATCCCGTCAAAATCAACCGCCCGAGTGGCGTTGTCGAAGTAACGGTACTCGGTCATTTTCATGCCGAGATGTTTGATGATCGAGGGGTGGTTGGGCCAGGTCGGGGCCGAGAGCCAGACGGTGGCCTCGGGGGTGGCCATTTTGATCAGTTCAAGCGCCTGGTGAATGGCGCCGGTGCCACCGGGCTGGGCGGCAAAGGCCAGACGGTCGGCTTCCACCGCATCGCCCAGAACCAGCCCCGACAGCGCTTGCCCAAAGGCAGGGTCGCCCGCCAGCGCGGTATAGGTCTTGGTGGTTTCAGTTTCCCAGAGCTGCTTTTCCGCCGCTTTCACAGCACGCATCACCGGGGTGTTGCCGGTTGCGGTTTTATAGACACCGACGCCCAGATCGACCTTGTTTTCACGCGGATCGGCGCGGAACTGGCCCATCAGAGCGATGATTTTGTCTTCGGGAAGCTCGTGCAGGTTTTCAAACATGGAAGCTCCTATGCTCCGGTTGCGACGCTCAGGTCGTTATACATGCCCCATTCGGACCAGGAGCCATCATAGATGGCATGGCGCGGATGCCCGATCCGGGTCAGGGCAAGATCAAGGATCGCGGCGGTGACGCCCGATCCACAGGATGAGATAACAGGTTTACTCAGATCCACCCCGGCGGCTTTGAAAATCATCTGCAGTTCGTCAGGTGTTTTCATCGTGCCATCGGCATTCAGCAGATCGGGGAAGGGGACATTCTTGGAGCCGGGAATATGGCCGGAGCGCAGACCTTCCCGCGGCTCAGCCACCTCGCCGCGAAAGCGCTCAGCGGCGCGGGCATCGATGATTTCCCAATCACGCAGTTTCGATGCGGCGGCCACCTGAGTGACATCCTTCACCATATCGTTTTGCACGCTGACGGTCATATGCCGGTCGCGGATATGCGGCGGGGCATCGGTGACCGGGCGATCTTCGGCCAGCCATTTCGCCAGGCCTCCATCGAGCACCGCGATATCGGGCTTGCCCATCAGCCGGAACAGCCACCAGACACGGGCGGCGGAAAAGATACCGGCGCTGTCATAGACCACCACCTGATGCCCGTCGCCGACGCCCATGGCGCGCATCCGGGCCATGAATTTCTCCACCGGTGGCACCATATGTGGCAGCGGCGAACGCAGATCGGCAATCTCATCAATATCGAAAAACCGGGCGCCGGGAATATGGGATTGGTCATATTCGGCGCGCGCATCGCGATCTGAATCGGGCATGAACCAGGACGCATCAAAGAGCCTGAGATCGGGATCGTTCAGATGTTTCGCCAGCCAGTCGGTGCTGACAAGCGTTTTCGGGTCGCTCTTGGGCATATCACCCCCCTCGCATAGTCGGATATGCAGTACAAAGGCCGGGGCTGAGAGGCAAGGGAAATGGGCGCCACGATTGTGTGACACTGGCGGGTTTGACGGCCGATCCGACGCGCACGCCTATGCCTGAGCTGCGGCCCGCACCGCCCGCTCCAGCGAGTCGCGAAAGCGGGCGCGGTCGGATTTGGAAAAAGCCCGTCCGCCGCCCTGACGAAACGGATCGGCGGCGCGCAGATCGGCCATCAGATCGCGGGTGGCCAGTTGCTGGCCGATATTGGCTTCGGTGAGCGGGTCGCCATTATGGCGCAGCACCTTTGCGCCTGCGGCCACACATTTCGCCGCCAGAGGAATATCGCCTGTGACCACCACATCGCCTTTGCCCGCACGATCCGCGATCCACATATCGGCCACGTCTGGGCCTTCGGAGACATAGACCATCTCGACCAGCGGATTGGCGGAGGGGCGCAGCCCGCCGTTTGAGACAAAGGCAATCTTCAGCTTGTGGCGCGTGGCCACCGCTTCGGCTTCGGCGCGGCCCGGTGGTGCCCACCAGGCGGGATTATGCATAGACTCAGATGGGCTATTCGCGCGGCCGGGTGCTTTCCGGTCAGCCGCCGCCGATCAGCGCCCCGGCGGCAAAGACCAGCGCGCCACCCAGCACCACCTGAAAGGCGGCGCGGTGGTACGGGGAATGCATATAGCGGTTCTGGATCCAGGCGATGCTCCAGAGCTCGACGAAGACCACAACCATGGCCACGATTGTGGCGGTCCAGAACTCTGGGATCAGATAGGGCAGGGCGTGGCCCAGCCCGCCCAGCGTGGTCATCACCCCGGCGGCGATGCCGCGTTTCAGCGGGCTACCGCGGCCCGAGAGTTCGCCATCATCCGAAGCGGCTTCGGTGAAGCCCATCGAGATCCCGGCACCCACCGAAGCGGCCAGGCCGACCAGCAGGGTGGTGTGGGTGTTCTGGGTGGCAAAGGCGGTGGCAAAGATCGGCGCCAGCGTCGAGACCGAGCCATCCATCAGCCCGGCCAGCCCCGGCTGTACCCAGGTGAGGATAAACTGGCGATGGGCCTCGTGGTCTTCTTCACTGCGTTCATCGCCGCTCAGATGTTTCCGCTCCAGATCGCCAGCAAGCTGGTTATGGCCTGCCTCGGCGGCGGCCAGATCGCCCAAGAGTTTGCGGGTTTCGGCATCCGATGAGTGGTCGGCGGCTTTGCGGTAGAACAACTCTGCCTGCCGCTCCATCTCGCTGGCTTCGGACCGCATCCGCTCCAACCCGAGATTTTCGACCAGCCAGAACGGATTGCGAGCATAGAAGCCCGACACATGTTCGCGGCGGATCAGCGGAATCACATCGCCAAAGCGACGTTTATGTACGTCGATCAGGGCGCGGCGATGGCCGTCTTCTTCGGCCGCCATATCGTCGAACACTTTGGCAGAGCTGGGAAATTCGGTGCGCAGCTTTTCGGCATATTGCCGATAGATACGGGCATCATCTTCCTCGTTGGAGATCGCCAATGCGAGGATTTCCTGCTCGGAAAGGTCTGAAAAGCGGCGCCGACCGCTGGTAAAGCCGGGGATCATCCGGGGCCTCCATTTTGGGTTGGCTCCAAACTACCCGAGATGCCTCCGGGTGCAAGCCTCGGGCGGGCGGCGCCGCGATTTGTCGCGCTATTTCTTATAGGTCGTGTGGCAGGCTTTGCAGGCCCCGCCAACCGGGCCGAATGCGGCCTGCATGGCTTCCAGGCTGTCAACGCCCATCCCCGCTTTGGCACCCTCTTCCAGAGCCGAGGCTTTGGTGGTGAAATCGTCCCAGTTTTCCCAGATCGCCGGGGAGGCCTTGCTTTCCGCATCCGTTGTATTGGCTTCAAAAGCGGTCGGGATATTGCCAGCATATTCGGCAATCTGAGCAAAGGCGGCCTGCGCGGTGGCGGCATCAAAATCAGCCTTGCCCTGCACCATCGGCATCAGTTTTTTCAGCCCGGAGCTGATCATGCCCATGGTTTCCTGACGTTTCTGCACATCGGGATTGGTGGAGTAGGCAAAGGCGGTGGTGGCAGCGGCGGCCAGAAGGCTGGCCCCGATGACGGTTTTCAATTTGAACATGGTCGATCCTGTTTTTCTATGCGTCGGGGCAACTTATCCTGCTGGAAGGAAGTTTGGAATCACGAGCGCGTGAGGTTGATATCCGTTTCGTGGCAGCTGTTTTCTGTGCGGCAATTCAGTGCTGGCCCCAAAGGGGTGGGCTGTGTCATATTCAATTTCATGACTGTGATTGCGCAATCCGAGCTAACCGCTGAAACCTATCCCGGCCCTGCCTGGCATCGTCAGGTGGCGGCGGATCTGGCCGAGCGACTGACCCCGCAATCGGGCTTTCCCTGCACCTATTCGCTGAATGCCTTTCGGCGCGAGCTGGTGCGGTTCATCTTTGTCGAGCGCCGCGATGCGGACGGGCTGGCGCAGCTCCGCGCCGATCTTCTGGCCTATCTGGAGGACGCCGCGACATGGGATGGGCAGGTGAATACCGCGCATCCGCTGGTGGTGGCG
>JARRIY010000140.1:0-6889 GCA_037379985.1 Maritimibacter sp. | reverse complement strand
GTTGGTGCCGGCAGCCAGACCGCCACCGGTCGCCAGGTCGATGGTCGCGCCGGCGAGTTCGGTCGAAATGTTTTGGGCCATTGTCTCAGCGCCACCTTTAACGGTTACGAGCACGGCAACGCCCAGGCCCACAACGGCGGCGGTCAGCACGACCCAGTCAACGGTCACGGCGCCAGATTCGTCGTTGAAGAATTTGTTGATCATGGTGTTCATTTCTTTGTCCCTTCAGAATGGTATTCAGTTTGGTTTCAGTCACACCCTGCAGAAGGTTTGAACCGCTGTGACCCGATCCGCTGTCCTGCGTGGTATGATGCGAATAAGCCCTCGGAATGGGGCAAGAGTTGGACCAGTTTCGTACAATTTTTTGGACCCCTGGTGGGGAGAGGGTGATATTGAGTTAGTGAATTGATAATAAACGAAAATAATGGTTAATATTTTTCCAATCAAATGCGATTGATTGTGCATTTTCTGTTTCGCGCGGGTGTTCCGGCCCCCGTTTGGGCAGGAAAAACTGGCGCCGGAGGCCATTTTTTGCGACAGTTGGGGCAATAAAAAACAGAGGCAGAGCAGATCCCATGCGGGAAATTGTGGTGGTGATGGCGGCTGCGCTGGCCGCGCTGGCGATTTCGGCGCGGGCAGAGGAGCCCATGCCGGGAACGGATTTCACCTTTCATCGGGTGACCGCACCGCCGAAAGGGGCCACGCCTCGGATTACGGTGCAGATCGACCCGGAAGAACAGGCCGCCTGGATTTCTGCGGCCCCTGAAACTGAAACAATCATTATCACTGAGGAGGCCCCGGGGGCGATCGGCCCGGGCGTTTGGGATTGGTTCTGGACCGATGTCTCTGACAGGATCAGCGATGCCGGACCTGCCAACACCGCCAATGCTCTGGATGCGCTCGCGCGGGCTGAGGATGTGCCGGGGCCGTCTCTGCAGGCTTTGCTGGATATTTCCAATACCTATGGCACCGACATTCTGGCATCGAGCGTCGGAACCGATGTTTCGCCCGCTTTGGTGCTGGCTCTGATCTGGGTTGAATCCAGTGGCCGCGCCGGGGCGCAAAGCAGTGCGGGTGCGCAGGGGCTGATGCAATTGATCCCGGCTACCGCAGAGCGTTTCGGGGTCGAGGATGCAAGTGACCCCAAACAGAATATCAAGGGCGGCGTGGCTTATCTGGCTTGGTTGCTTGACCATTTCGACCGCGACCCGATCCTGGCGCTCGCGGGCTATAATGCGGGCGAGAACGCGGTGACGGAAAATGGTGGTGTGCCACCCTATGCCGAAACCCGGGCCTATGTGCCGAAGGTTCTGAACGCCTGGCGGGTGGCGAAGGGTTTGTGCCTGACGCCACCAGAACTTATTACTGATGGCTGTGTATTTGCCGGTTTGGGGTAGGGAATGACGAATAGACCGCTGGTGCTGGATGTCGATGGCACATTGCTGCGCACCGATATGCTACTGGAGTGCTTTTGGGCGGGGCTGGGTAAAGACCCATTGGCCACACTGAAAGCCAGCGCGCGCAATCTGGGCAACCGGGCGAAGCTGAAAGCCGAGCTGGCTGCGATTGCCGGGATCCGCACCGACCTGTTGCCGGTGAACGAGCATGTGCTTGAGATCGCTCATGTGGCGCAGGAGCGTGGGCGCGAGGTGGTGCTGGCCTCGGCCTCGGATAAGAGCTTGGTGGCACCGCTGGCCAAGCATCATGGGTTTTCCGACCGGATCTTCGCCTCGGATGGGGAGACTAATATGAAAGGCGCGGAAAAGGCGGCGGCGCTGGTTTCGGCCTTTGGAGAAAGCGATTTTGATTATGCGGGCAATGAAACTGCCGACCGCACGATCTGGGCCCATTCCAATCATGCCTATGTGGTGAATGATCCGGCCTCGGCCCGTGTGCTGGAGGGGCAGGGCAAAGAGGTGGTGCGTCTGCCCGGTGGCTGGCATTTGAAAGGTATCGCCAAAGCCCTGCGTCCGCATCAATGGGTGAAAAACATCCTGCTTTTCGTACCGCTTCTGGCTGCGCATGTTTTTGCGCCCGGGCCGTGGGTGATTACGCTGCTGGCGGCGCTGGCATTTTCACTGGCGGCCAGCTCGATCTATGTGGTCAATGACCTGCTCGATCTCGAAGCTGATCGTCTGCATGTGAAAAAACGCTTCCGCCCCTTTGCCTCCGGCGAGGTGCCACTTGGGGCCGGGATGGCCGCAGGAGGGCTGGCGGCGCTGGTGGCGCTGTCACTGGCGGCCTGGGTGGCCCCGGCCTTTCTGGGCATCGTCGTGCTTTATATGGTGCTGTCTCTGGCCTATTCGCTGCGGCTGAAACGGCTGCGCTGGATCGATATTGCTACCCTGGCGACGCTCTACACCCTGCGCGTGGCTGCGGGGGCGCTGGCGTCCGGCGTGATGATTTCGGGCTATTTGCTGGTGTTCATCTTCCCGGTTTTCATAGCGCTGGGCGCGGTGAAACGGATCACCGAGCTGACGCTGGCCACCTCTGACGACCGCCTGCCCGGGCGCGGCTATGGCAAGCCCGACCGGGGCGATCTCTTGAATATTGCGGTTCTGGGCATGGTCGGCGCGCTGCTGGCGTTTTTCGGCTATTCCTTCAGCGAACAGGCCAATACGCTTTATGCCACCCGCTGGATCCTGTGGCTGACGATGCTGCCGATTGCCGCCTGGCTGTTTCGGATGATCAATCTGGGTTGGCATGGCAAACAGGATTACGACCCGATTGTTTTCGCCATGCGCGACAAGCGCGGTATCGGGCTGCTGCTGATCGCCTTGGCGCTGATGTTTCAGGCCGCCGGGCTGTGGGAGCAATGGGGGCAGGGTTGGGGCGGATAGGCATCAGGCGAGGGGCGTTGCCCCTCGCGCTCCCCAAGGTGTTTGTGGACCAAAGAGGGGCTCTAGATTGAGAGCTTTTTGAAAATCCGCTCGGGCACCAGCTTGATGATGGTCATGATCAGCCACCAGAATCCGGGCGTGTAGATCACGTTTTTCTGCTTCTCCACGGCTTTCAGAATATCGCCTGCCACCTTGTCGGGCGAGGCGACCAGAAACATGCCCTGGATGCCCCATGTCATTGAGGTGTCGACAAAACCGGGTTTCACCGTGACCACATGTGCGCCTGCGCGGGTCAGGCGATTGCGCAGACCGGCCAGATAGGTGGCAAAGCCTGCCTTGGCCGAACCATAGACATAATTGCCCACGCGCCCGCGGTCGCCTGCGACTGAGGCAATGCCGACAATGGTGCCGCCTGCGCGCGCTTCCAGAAACGGAGCGATTTCGGTCAGAAACCGGGCGGGGCCGGCGTAATTGGTGGTGACGATGCTATCGATCAGCGCCGGATCGGCGTCGATCTCTTCCTGCGAGGGCATATTGCCGACGAAAACCGCGACATTCAGCTCGCCCGGTTACAGCTCGGCCTTTTTCAGCAGCGGGGCGAAGCTCTTCGCATCCGTGGCGTCAAACTTCACCGCTTCGCCGATCTCGGCGCCACGCGCTTCAAGATCGGTGGCGAGGGATTTCAAATCGTCCATATCGCGCCCGGCCACGATCACCCGGTTGCCATTTTCAGCACATTTGCGGGCCAATGCGCGCGCCATAGAAGAAGTCGCGCCAAGAATGATCCAGCTCGCCATTAGTTTGCCTCCCGCAGCTGAAGCCTGCGCACCATATCTGTGATCAACAGCCCGTCGGGATCTGCCTTGGCCGCCTCTGCCGCCCAGGCCTCCCATTCCGGATACATCGCCTTGATCTGATCGCCGGTCGCCAGCGCATCCTTGCCCAGATAGAGCCGCCCGCCAGCCTCAACCGTCATCGCTTCCAGCTCGGCAATCAGCTGTTCCGCCTTGTCGCGGGCAGGAAAATCAATCGCCAGCGTATAGCCTTCCATCGGGAAAGACATCATGCCGCCGCGCCCCGGTCCCATGCGTTTCAGCACCGCCAGCGGCGAGCACAAGCCGGAATGGGCGATGCGCGCGGTGATATCTTTCAACACGTCCGCCTGATCGACCGGCACCACGCATTGGAATTGGTGAAAGCCGCGTTTGCCGTAGAGCCGGTTCCATTCATAAAGCTTATCCAGCGGGAACACATGCGCGGGGATCGGCATGGTGCTGACCTTCCCGCCCATCGGCGTTTTGCGATAATAGACGGCGTTGAACAGCTTCACCACCGGCGGCGACAGGGCAAAGCCCGGCGCATTCATGGGCACGGTGATCGAAGGCGGGCGGCGGCCCGTATCGGGCGCATCCACCAGTGTGGCCTCTTCCAGAACACCGCGGCCAAGGGCGCTGCCTTTGGCGGTGCCGTCGATCCAGCCAACGGTGTATTTCGCCGGGGAATTGTCCAGCATCTCAAGGAATTCGTCGAAGTTTTCGGCCCGCGTTTCGGTCACCTGCATCGAGGTGCCGGGGGTGGGCAGCATTTGCAGCTTGGCCGAAACAATCACCCCGGTCTGACCGATCCCGCCAATGGTGGCGCGAAACAGGGTCTTGTTACGAGCAGGGGTCGCGGTGACGCGTTTGCCGCCCGGCTGCAGCAGCGTGACCGAAAGCACGTGCTGGCCGAATGTGCCGATCAGCTGGTGGTTTTTGCCGTGAATGTCGTGGGCGATACAGCCGCCGATGGTGGGAAAGCCGGTGCCCGGCACCACGGCGGGGATCCAGCCGCGCGGAGCGAAAAGGCGCAGGAGCTCACCGATTTGCAGACCCGCTTCCACCTCGACCACACCGGTTTCGGCATCAAAGCTCAGGATCTTGTCCATCCGGCTCATATCAATGGCGCGGCCGCCATCATTCAGCGCAGAATCATTATAGCTGCGCCGCATGCCAAAGGCGGGGGCGGCATTTTCTTCGATCAGGCGGGTCAGATGCGCCGCGCGTTCGGGCCGGGCAACCTCGCCCCGAGCCTTATGCACGCGGCCCCAACCGGTATAGTCTTTCTCATTCCACAACATGTTTCGGCCTCAGTGAGTATTTTTCAGCGATCGGGAAGGTGGCCAGCCCGATCAGGATTGCAAACCACAGGGTGGTGACACGGATAATCGCGGTGGCGGGCAGGGCGGCTTCCAGCCCGACCCCATCAAGCGAAAGCAGCGCAACCATGGCGGCTTCGGCGCCGCCCACACCGCCCGGCGCGCCGGTCAGCCCGCCTGCGATGCCGGAGAACACAAAGATCGCGACCGCCTTGGCAAGGCCCACATCGGCCCCCATCCAGCTAAGCAGCAGATAAAAGGCGGCACCTTCGGCAAACCAGCCGATAAAGCCCAGGACCAGAGAGGCGCTCATCAACCCGGGGGAGGAAAAGCTTGCCAGCGTGCCCGAGGCGCGGCGGATCTTGGCGAAAAGCCGTTTGCCCCGGCCGCTGAAGCGATAGCCCCATTCCGCCAACCGGGCCAGCAGCCGGGGCCGCGTGGCGATATAGGCGGCGATCAGCGCCAGCGCCGTCACCGGCAGGCCAAAGCTGATCCCCGAGGCAGAAAGGCCAAGCGCCAGCCCCAGAAGCAGCCCCATCGCCGCCAGATCGGTGGCGCGGTCGATCAGCATCAGGGGGGCGGTGCGTTCAAACCGCGCGCCGGTTTCGCGGCCAATCCAGCGCATCCGCACCAGCTCGCCCACCCGGCCCGGGGTGACGCTCATGGCAAATCCGCCCAGAAAATGGCGCAGATCGGCGATGAGCGGCAGGCCCAGCCCCAGACGGCGGGAAAACAGGTGCCAGCGCAGCCCGCGCAGCATGTAATTGACCAGCGATAGGGCCAGCAGAGCCACAAGCTGCCACAGATGCAGTCGGGCGATCTGGGCCATGGTTTCTTCCCATCCAGTGGCCGCCGCCATGCCAGCCAGACCGGCCAGCACCAGCGCAAACAGCCCGGCCAGCACCAGCGTATCGCGCCAGCGGGCTTTCGGAGCCGTATGATCGGCCCGTTCGGGGGAATGCGTGCTCGTCATCATCATTGCCGCTGATTTAGCGACAGAATAGGGCGGAATTAAGAAATTGTCCTAAAATGAGAACAGAATTTTCGCCAGTTCGCAGATGTGAGCTGTGACCGAAGATCGGGGCGAAAATCGGAGCAGGCCGGGGCTTATCGGAAGGGGCGAGCGCCGGATTACAAATCCAGCGCCGCGTGGCGGTTCATGTCTTTATAGAGCAGGTATCGGAACGGGCCGGGGCCACCGGCGTAACAGGCCTGCGGGCAGAAGGCGCGCAGCCACATGTAATCGCCCGCCTCGACCTCGACCCAATCGCGGTTGAGCCGATAAGCGCCTTTGCCTTCAAGCACATAGAGCCCGTGCTCCATCACATGGGTTTCCAGAAAAGGGATCACCGCGCCGGGCTCCAGCGTGACGATGGTGACATGCATGTCATGGGCGGTGTCGGTGGGATCGACAAAACGCGTGGTGGCCCAGCGGCCATCGGTGCCGGGCCGGCATTGGGATCGGCGCATGGTCGGCCTCGTTGGTGACAAAGGCTTCGGGGGCGGGGATGCCCTCAACCGCGATATAGCGTTTGCGGATCCAGTGGAAATGCGCCGGTGTTTCGCCGGTATTATCAAGCTGCCAGTCGCTGCCTGCGGGCAGATAGACATAGGCGCCGGGGGCGAGCGCGTGGCCGACGCCCGCGATGGTGATCTGCAGCGCGCCTTCGGTGACAAACAGCACCGCTTCGGCGGCTGGGTTGGTTTCCGGCTGGTCCGATCCGCCGCCCGGGGCGAGTTCGATCAGGTAATGCGAAAAGGTTTCGGCAAAGCCGGTCATCGGCCGGGCGATGACCCAGGTCTTGGCACCGCGCCAGAACGGCAGGGCCAGCGTGGTGATGTCGCGCATCGTGCCGCCGGGGATGACAGCATAGGCTTCGGTAAACACCGCGCGCCCGGTCAAGAGATCGCTTTG
>JARRIY010000139.1:0-6608 GCA_037379985.1 Maritimibacter sp. | reverse complement strand
GCCCGCGCCAGTTCGGATGGCACAGATAGAGCCCCAGAAACGCGTAGCTGTCGGAATGGTTCACCACCGAGATGGCCGCGACTGGCTGATCATCACGCGTGGCGACAAAGAACCCATCGGGATCGGCGGCGTGAAAGGCGGCGGCATCCTCCAGCCCCGGGTTCCAGCCCTCATCGGTAGCCCAGCTCAGGATCAGCTCGAGCTCGTCGGGCTTGGCCACACGCTGTGTCACCCCAGCACCTCTTTCAGCGAGCGGGCGGCGACCGGGGCGTGGCTGAGATCGAGCGAGGTCAGCAGGTCGACCAGATGGCTGGTCATCAACTCTTCGGCCCGGACACCATCGTGATCGGCCATGGCTTTCAGCAGCTCGTGATGGGCGTGGCTTTCGCAGAGTGCGTTGCGACGCTGCCAATAGAGCGCGATGATCAGCGACGACCGTGCGATCAGTTGATTGATAAACGCCTCGATGGTGGCCTGATTGGCGATACGGGCGATTTCCAGATGAAACAGACCGGACTGATAGAGCGCGCGGCCCGCATCGCCTGCACGCGTGGCGTCATGTTCGGCATCTATATGGCGCTGCAAGGCTTCGATGTCTTCCGGCGTGGCGCGTTCGGCGGCCGAGCGCGCGGTGCGGGGTTCGACCAGCGAGCGCGCCTCAAATACCTCATGGGCTTCGCGGATCGAGGGTTGTGCCACAAAGGCCCCGCGATTGCGCTTCAGCTCGACCAGCCGGTCATGGGCGAGCCGTTGCAGCGCCGCGCGCACCACGGTGCGGCTAACGCCATAGATCTCGCCCAGATCGTCTTCGCCCAGCTTGGTGCCCGGTGACAGACGGTGCTCGTGAATCGCCAGCGCCAACGCGCTTGCGATCTCAGCCCCCGGCTCGTTTTTTGAATCGGCTTTGGTCACACTTGATACTCCGTTGCCTGAACTAGCCCCGGGAGCGGCTTACGAGCAAGGCCCGGTGCAGGCGAATATATTGTATACAATATTGTCGCTCATTTTGTGCACATCCACACGAACACCGCACAAATTTTGCGCAAACCCGGTTTTGTCCGGTTTCTGATGCGCCTTTTCCTGCCCTCACGGAAACAGAATCACGCAGGGTTGAGTGAAGCCGAGGGAAAGACTGCATGCGAACCGGACACGATCTAGAGCTAATCCACGTCACCAAACGCTATGGCGATACGGTGGCGGTGCGCGACATCAACCACATTTTCGCGCCGGGCAGCTATGTCTGCCTGCTGGGCCCCTCGGGCTGCGGCAAGTCTTCGACCCTGCGCATGATTGCCGGGCATGAAGAGATTTCCGAAGGCCAGATCGTGCTGGATGGCACCGATGTGTCGAGGTTGCCGCCCGCCAAGCGCGGTACGGCGATGATGTTTCAGAGCTATGCATTGTTCCCGCATCTGACGGTGCGCGACAATGTCTGCTTTTCGCTGCGGATGCAGGGCGTCGACAAGGTTGCGCGCCACAAACGCGCCGATGAGCTGTTGGAACTGGTGCATATGAATGACTATGCCGACCGGCTGCCCGATCAGCTTTCGGGCGGGCAACAGCAACGTGTGGCGCTCGCCCGCGCGCTGATCACCAAGCCGAAAGTGCTGCTGCTTGACGAACCGCTTTCGGCGCTCGACCCGTTCCTGCGGATCCGTATGCGCGCCGAGCTGAAAAAGCTGCAACGCGATCTGGGTATCACCTTTGTGCACGTCACCCATGGGCAGGATGAAGCCCTGGCGCTGGCCGATGAGGTGGTGGTGATGAACAACGCCGTTATCGAACAGGCGGGCCCGGCCCGCGATGTTTATAACGCGCCCGAAACCGAATTTGTGGCCCGCTTCATGGGTGGCCACAATGTGCTGCACCTTGATGGTGCAAAACATGCGATCCGCTCTGACGAGGTGACGCTGGCCGATCACGGCCTGCCTGCCACGGTGAGTGCGATTGAATATCAGGGCGACCGTGTTGCGGTCACAACAGAATGTGACAGTCAGGAGCCGATTGTGGCCCTGCTGCCGGAAGAGCGTTTCTACGCCAATGAGAAAAAACCGGGCGATGCTGTGCATCTGGCCTGGGATGAGGGGCGGCTGCACCGCCTCCAATCCTGAACCGAACTCCTTCCAACAACAGGGAAATGTACTATGAGTAAGATGAGATACAGCCGCCGTTCGTTTCTGAAGACCGGTACCGCAGCCGTTGCTGCAACCGCCCTGCCCGCGCCGATGATCTGGGCGCAGGAAATCAAAGACATCACTCTGCGCCAGTTCGGCACCGGCGTGTCGAACCTCAACGAGGTCGGGCAGAAGGTGAAAGAGGATCTGGGCTTTACCCTGGAAATGACCGCGCTGGACAGCGACAGCGTGACCCAGCGCGCCGCCACCCAGCCCGACAGCTTTGACATTGCCGATATCGAATACTGGATCGCCAAAAAGGTCTGGCCCACCGGCAACCTGCAGGCGATGGATACCTCGAAGATCAAAAACTACGACAAGATCGTCGGCATCTTCAAATCCGGCAAACTGACGCCGGAAAGCGTGATCGCCCAAGGCACCGCGCCGCATAGCGTCGGCTTTGTCGAAGGTCCGGGTGCAACCAGCTTTGCCTCGGAAGAAACCGGTTTCATGACCCTGATCCCGACGATCTACAACGCCGATACGCTGGGCATCCGCCCCGACCTGATCGGCCGCCCGATTGAAAGCTGGACCGAGCTTCTGAACCCCGAGTTCAAAGGCAAAGCCTCGATCCTCGACATCTCGTCGATCGGCATCATGGACATGGCCATGGTCTGCGAAGCCATGGGTGAAATCCAATATGCCGATAAGGGCAACATGACCCGTGAAGAGATCGACAAAACCATCGCGATCTTCACCGAAGCCAAACAGAACGGCCAGTTCCGCGCCTTCTGGAAAACCTTCGACGAAAGCGTCAACCTGATGGCGTCGGGCGAGGTGGTGATCCAGTCGATGTGGTCGCCGGCGATCACCGCGGTGAAATCGCGCGGCATCGACTGCGTCTACCAGCCGCTGAAAGAAGGCTATCGCAGCTGGGGTGGCGGGCTTGGCCTGTCGAACAGCCTGTCGGGCATGGCGCTGGATGCGGCCTACGAATACATCAACTGGTATCTCGACGGCTGGGTCGGTGGCTTCCTGATGCGTCAGGGCTATTACTCGGCGGTGCCGGAAACCTCGAAAGACTACATGAGCGCCGACGAATGGGGCTTCTGGTTCGAGGGCAAAGCGGCCCAAGGCGATATCCTCAGCCCGTTCGGCGACAAGCTGGCCAGCGCTGGCGAGGTCCGCGACGGTGGCTCGTTCTACGAACGCATGGGCCACGTGGCCTGCTGGAACTCCGTCATGGACGAAAACCAGTACATGGTTCGCAAATGGAACGAATTCATCGCGTCCTAAGGACCGATGGATCGGGATTTCCCCTCGGTGTGGCCTGTTCGGGCCACACCTTTTCCACTCGAATGCCCCAGAGATCGGACAGAGACCGGATGACCAAATACCGCCAACTGATCGCTACCCTGCAGGCCGCGCCGCTCGCCGTTGTTCTGCTTGGCTTCCTGGTTGCCCCGATCATCATGATCGTGATCGTCAGCTTCTGGGGCGCAACCGAGTTTTCGATCTACCCGGATTTCCAGTTTGATAATTATGAGTTCCTGTTCAGCTCGCATGTCACCTACAAGGTGTTTTTCGCGACCTTCAAATACGCTTTCATAACCTGGGTCTTTACGCTCAGCATCGGCTTTACCGTCGCCTATTTCCTGGCCTTCCATGTGAAAAGCCAGACCATGCAGATCGCGCTGTTTCTGCTTTGCACCATCCCGTTCTGGACCTCGAACATCATCCGGATGATCTCGTGGATCCCGTTTCTGGGCCGCAATGGCATCGCCAACCAGACGCTGATTTCCTGGGGGCTGATCGACGCACCGCTGGATTGGCTGCTCTATTCCGATTTCTCGGTGATCCTGGCCTTTGTGCACCTATATACGCTGTTCATGGTGGTGCCGATCTTCAACACCATGATGCGGATCGACAAATCCCTGATCGAAGCCGCCTATGACGCGGGCGCCAGCGGGGCGCAGACGCTGTGGCATGTGATCGTGCCGCTGACCAAGCCCGGCATCATGATCGGCACCATTTTCGTGGTGACGCTGGTGATGGGCGATTTCATCACCGTGCGATTCATGTCCGGCAGTCAGAAGGCCAATGTGGGCCGCCTGATCTCCAACGACATTTCGCTGCTGCAATACCCATCGGCCTCGGCCACCGCCGTGGTTCTGCTCTGCACCGTGCTGATCATGATCGCCGTGATGCTGCGCTTTGTGAACATCCGCAAGGAGCTTTGATATGGAACATCGCCCCCGCTCTTTCTACATCCTCGCGGCGTTCTTCACGCTGTTCCTGCTGTTCCTTTACGGCCCGACGATCACCATTGGCATCCTCAGCTTTCAGGGGCCGCAGGGCGGGCTGACCTTCCCGATGAACGGGGTCTCGACCTATTGGTTCCACGATCTGTTCCGCGAACAGGCGGTGGGCGATATCTGGGGCGCATTCCGGCGCAGCTTTGGGCTTGGGCTGATGGTGATGGTCACGACCATCGTTGTCTCGGTCATGGCGGGGCTGGCCTTTCGCAAGAAATTCCCCGGCTCCGGCCTGCTGTTCTATCTCGCCATCACCTCGCTTGTTATCCCGTCGATCCTGATTTCGCTGGGGGTCGGGCTGATCTTCAACCAGCTCGGGCTGAAAGTGCACTGGGCGACCTCAGGCTTTGGCGCGCAACTGACCTGGACCCTGCCCTTTGGGCTGCTGATCATGTTCGCCGTGTTCAACCGCTTTGACAAAAGCTTTGAAGAGGCGGCGCGCGATCAGGGGGCGAATGCCTGGCAGGTGATCCGCTATGTGGTGCTGCCGATCATCGCCCCCTCGCTGATCGGGGTGGCGCTGTTCGGCTTCACGCTCAGCTATGACGAATTTGCCCGCACCCTGCTGACCGCTGGCAGCTATAACACCCTGCCCTTGGAGATTTTCGGGATGACCACCAATGTCACCAGCCCGGTGCTCTATGCGCTCGGCACCCTGACCACGGTGTTTTCCTTCCTGATCATCGCGGTATTCCTGCTCACCGTCTGGCTGCTGGGCAAACACCGCAGGCGCTTCGGCTCGGATGCGGGCAAGGGCGTGTGATGAAAATCGCCTATATCAACCCGAACTCCACCGAAGCGATGACCGAAAGCGTGGTCGCGGTGGCGCGCCGGGCGAACCCCGAGGCTGAGATTATTGGTTGGACCAATCATGACGGCCCACCCGCCATTCAGGGGCCGGAAGATGGGGCCGCCGCCGTGCCCGGTCTGCTGGCGCTTTTGCCGCGCGCCAAAGTCGAAGGGGTGGATGCCATCGTCATCGCCTGTTTCGACGATACCGGGCTGGCCGAGATCCGCGCTGCCGCCCATTGTCCGGTGATTGGCATCGGACAAGCCGCCTATGTGACCGCCAGCCTGCTGGGGCATCGGTTTTCGGTCGTCACCACGCTGGATGTCTCGGTGCCGGTGATCGAAGGCAATATCGAAACGCTTGGCTATGGCGAAAACTGCGCCTCGGTGCGGGCAAGCGGCTTGCCGGTTCTGACCGTGGAAGAAGGCAGCGAAGACACCCGTGCACAGTTGGCCCGCGAGATCATCGCGGTGCAGAGCGAAGGCGCGACGGCGGCGGTGCTGGGCTGCGCAGGCATGGCGGATCTGCGTGACGATCTGGCCGCGCGCACCGGACTACCGCTGATCGATGGCGTCGCCGCCTCGGCCCAACTGGCCCAGGCATTGGCGCGTCTGGCCTGATCTACGGACCTTGAAGGCGCCGGTCGCCGCGTTCGGATCCTTTGGGCTCCTCATCAAGTATTTCTGACGCAAGTCTGGTTGCCACCTCTTCAGGTCGACAATTTTCATGGCAGGCCGGGGCTTGTATTTCAGGCGGGTTTTGCGGGATATGCGGGGCAACACCGCCCTGAAAGCCCTGTTAAAACCAGAAAGCCGCCATGCCCCAGACCGACCGCCTGAAGACCGATTGTTCCAAATGCGCGGCCATTTGCTGCGTGGTTCTGGCCTTCGACAAGGGCAAGGATTTTGCATTCAGTAAGAACCCCGGCGAGCCGTGTCGAAACCTGTCGGGGCATCTTTGCACGATCCATGACAGGCTGACGCAGGAAGGCCTGCCGGGCTGCGTTGCCTATGAATGTCTGGGCGCGGGCAACCGCGTGGTGCAGGAGGTTTTCGCAGGCCAATCCTGGCAGGACGAGCCACGGCTGATGCCGGTGATGATGGAAGCTTTCTCGGCCATGCGTGAGGTGCACAAGCGGATCGATTATCTGCGCGCCGCCGAGACGCTGGATTTGGCTCCGCAGGACGACCAGACACGTCAGAACCACCTCGATTACCTTGAGCAGCACCGCTGGAGTGGGCCGGAGCTCAATGAATTCGAGTTTGGTCTGGCGCTGGAGATCGACATCTTCCTGCACGGGATCGGCCTGTCACTGACCGACCCTATCCCCGGGCTGTGAACCTGTCCCGGCTGGCGGCCGGGTTAATCGGCCAGCCAGCGGGTTGAAAA